>JAVQWQ010000001.1:0-42355 GCA_033578915.1 Chitinophagales bacterium
ACTTGGGCTATAACCCGCGTCTTTGAGGGCTTGGCGGCATGGCTCCAGGGTACGCTGTATTAGGTTATCGGAAAGTTGCTCAAACTTAGCACGGGTAAGTTTGCGTACCAAGTGCTTAGGCACACCATCTACTGCCGTAATGTATGGCAGGTTAATTTCTGTTTCTTGCGAAGAGCTCAATTCGATCTTAGCTTTTTCAGCTGCTTCTTTGAGTCGTTGTAAAGCCATCGGATCTTTTCGTAAATCAACGTTTTCGTCTCGCTTAAATTCTTCTGCCAGCCACTCTATAATGACCTGGTCGAAATCATCTCCACCCAGATGCGTATCGCCATTAGTGGATTTAACCTCAAACACACCACCGCCCAGCTCAAGGATAGAGATATCAAAGGTACCTCCACCCAAGTCGTACACCGCGACTTTCATGTCTTTACCTTTTTTATCAAGGCCGTATGCTAGGGCAGCAGCAGTTGGTTCATTGAGAATTCTTCGAACATTAAGTCCGGCAATTTCTCCGGCTTCTTTAGTTGCCTGGCGCTGGCTGTCGTTGAAATATGCAGGTACGGTTATCACAGCCTCTGTAACGGGCTGTCCAAGATAATCTTCTGCCGTTTTTTTCATTTTTTGAAGAATCATGGCAGAAATTTCCTGAGGCGTGTATAACCTGCCATCTATGTCCACGCGAACAGTATCGTTATCTCCTCTTACTACTTTATAGGGAACACGAGAGATTTCGCTGGTTACCTCGCTATATCTTCTTCCCATAAAGCGCTTAATAGAGTGTATGGTACGCGTGGGGTTAGTAATGGCCTGACGCTTGGCAGGATCGCCTACTTTACGTTCCCCATTCTGCATAAATGCAACAACTGATGGAGTTGTCCTGCGGCCTTCATCATTTGCAATAACGATAGGGTCATTGCCTTCTATAATACTAACGCAACTGTTAGTAGTTCCTAAATCTATTCCAATAATTTTGCCCATTGTTCAAGTTTTACTTAATAACTCACAATCGTTGTGCCATAATATTTCCGGCAAACCATGTGGCATATTTTAATTGTTAAATGCGCCAAAAATTCTATCATTGAACTGACACTTAGGCAGCCAAAAGTAAAAAGCACCACAAGAAATATCGGAACATAGCATTAATCCTATTTTTGTACCTGTAAATAACAAATCATTAAATAATGAAAAACGCCACACAGAAAAGTGTTGCGCTTCTGGTTTCTTCACTTTTGGCAGGAATACTCTTTGCCATAAGCCTGATAATGCGATTGGCTATTGACGAAGCTTTCCCCTTGTATATGTTGTTGTTGTGGCCTGTGGTAGGATTTTGTGTTGCCTATCCGCTGGTTTACTATTCGGTAGAAGAATTTATTTATCGAAGGGTAAAATTAATTTATAAAATCATTAATGATTTAAAAACAGGAAAAGACGTACTTCGGGAAAAACTTGAGTCTCCGAACATTCTAGATGACGTTAAGGAACAGGTGTTAGAGTTTAGCAGAAAGAAAAGCGCTGAGATTGAGGAGTTAAAAAAACTGGAAAAATACCGGAAAGAATTTCTCGGTAATGTTTCTCATGAATTGAAGACTCCTATATTCAATATTCAGGGTTACTTGGAAACATTGCTCGATGGAGGGCTTGAAGACCCAAGAATTGCAAGGGAATACATTCTAAGAGCTGCCAAAAATGCAGACCGCTTAGGCAATATTGTAGAAGATTTATTGCTTATTTCTCAGTACGAAGGGGGAGAACTGGAGCTTTACATTGAGCGTTTCGATATTCATCAACTTACCAAAGATGTATTCGATAGCCTGCGAATGCAAGCCCAGCAAAGAGGCATAAAGTTTCAGTTTAAAGAAGAATGCGACCAGCCTTTTTATGTAGAAGCAGATAAGAGCCGAATAGCGCAAGTGCTGAATAACCTAATATCTAACGCTATTAAATATGGCCGTGAAAACGGAAATGTGTTTGCAGGTTTTTACATAATGGAAGATAAACTTCTGGTAGAAATCAGCGATAACGGCCCTGGAATTGAACAACATCATCTGGGCAGACTGTTTGAACGTTTTTACCGCGTGGACAAAGCGCGCTCGCGCGAGGCCGGAGGAACAGGCCTGGGGCTGTCTATCGTAAAACACATCATTGAGGCACATGGCGAACAGGTACATGTCCGAAGCACTGTTGGTATTGGTACTACCTTTAGCTTTACTCTTAAGAGGAGTCGTTAAAAGTTTATTATTCTTCTCAAATACTCGGTCATTAACACAATTTACACTACAAATTCTGATAAGAGTTTATTGATTTTAACTTAGCCAGTTTCTTTAGGTCATCAAATGATAAATTACCTTTTGCAACGATTAGCTCCCTGGCTCCTCACGGCTTACACCTTTCTGCTCTGCTACATTTTGAGCCTGTTGCCAGTACATCAGAATACGTTGGGCGATTATGCCATAGAAGTGCTACCAAGGGCCGTTTGCGGAATCTGTTTACTGCTGGTTACTTTAATGTATTCCAGCAACAACGATGCGGATAGGTATGTCTCGCGCGAGTGGGCTTTTTTACATGTTTTCATTTTTGTGAGTGTCTGCATGTTGTATGCATTATTCGGACAACAACGGTGCGGACTTAACGGCTTAATTGGCGATGCCTATTTCAGTACCGCCATGATTACAAAATATAAATACTTTTCCTCATTGACTGACTTTAATTATTTAGGGCTGAGCACTTCTTATCCGGCGCTTTACCATTACATTGTCGGAAAATCAGCCGCTCTTTTTTCTGTTGAGTCTTTTGCAGCCGTTAAGTACGGATACTACCTGGTGTATGCGGTATTAAGCATTCCTCTTTACCTTTTGATTAAAAAATGCTGTAAACAAACCGTGGCTGTAGCATGGATTATATTTATATTTCTTCAATATCCTTTTGATAATATCTTTAAACCGTACGAATTCATTTCATCTGCATTCTTTCTGGTGTGGTGGATATATTTTGTAGAAAGACCTTCACTGTCCAGGAATGTACATATACTAATTGGTGGATTAATTGGGGGGCTGATATTTGCAACTTATTATTACTGGTTTTTTGCCGGGGCAATTTACATTTTGGTTTTCTGGGGTCATGAAATGGTTACACGAGGGCCAAAACCATTTTTTACAAATAGAAAAAAACATTTTTTGTTGCTTATTACGGCTGCTGTAACAAGCAGTTTCTATTGGTTGCCATTGTTGAAAGACTTTTTAGCATTTGGCGTGGTATCGCTGCAAAACCGATGGCTCAGCGAAGAGATGGTTCACTTTAGTTTCATATCCAATAAAAGTATTTTTTCAGGATTTATAAGTTTAACAGGGGTGATTTTCACATTCATATTTTTTCGCGATAGCCTCATGAAAATTCTTTTCAAACTTTTACTGTCCTGTTTGATACTTTATTCAGTGGGGTTTGTATTGCTTTTTGCACAGATACCATTGGTGGTAAATAAATTACATTATCTTATGGATGCCATATGTGCGATGGCTTTCTTTCATGGCCTCTTTAACCTTGTCGGTTGGCAACAGGAAATAAAAGAACGATTGATTCTAGCATGTTATATCGTTTTGCTCCTGCTGGGATGCAACACTTTCATGGAATTGAAAGCGCATCCATTTTATGCCAGCACACGCAATTTTCAGATTAAATTTTTTCAGGATGATTCCCAGGCGCTGCATCAGTACAAAAACAAAGTAATGTTGACCGACCGCCAACATATCAACGCCTTAATACCGGTTCATTATTTTATTAATATCAACGCCCATTTTTCACATCCCGCCTCGCGATTTCGCGAACGCATTGCATTTCTTGAGCAGCTACAAGCAATTAAAAATCCTGATGTTTTAGCGTGGATGCTCGCCTACAATAAATTCAACAAAGTAGATTTGATATTCTTTGAAAACACTCCTGAGTTGACGATTTTTGACGATAATTTTCCTTACGGGCACAGCATGAAAAAAATCGTATTGACACCGGACTTGTTCACGTCTTCTTATTTAAAATATTATGGAAATATACCAGGCGAAAATGGCAATATTTATGCACTAGAGCCGCCTCCTTACGCTTTGCGAAAAAGTTTTAGTCCGTTGGAGGAAAGGATTGCCTCACAGTTCGCTCAAAAGTTGTAAAAAAAGGGCAATGGAAGAAATATCTGAACAGAACATCCATATCAACGAAGAAAAACCTAAGGATAAAGGGCTGAAATGGTCGCCCGCAGCCATTGTTCTGGCCATAATTCTGATTATGACCTTAGGAATTGCCGTATATTTTTCACTCAACAAAAATCGAAATAACAATAAGGATGCGATTGCTAATAATGCATTAAATCCGCAGGAGCAACTAAACAACGCCCTCAAGGCTGCTGAAGCTCAACCTACCGTTGCAAACCTCATCAATTTAGGGCTTGCTTATTTCAATAACGGTAAATTCTTAGAATGTATAGCAGTAAACATGCAGGTGGTTCAGGCAGACAGCAACAACAGTATTGCTTTAAATAATATCTGCGCTGCTTACAACAATCTATATAGGTTTGAGGAAGCAAAGTTTTTTTGCAAAAAAGCGCTTGAAAAAGATAGCGCCAATCAACTCGCTAAAAACAATCTTGCTTATGCAGAAGACCAAATACAACGAATAATCGCACTTCAGCAGAAAACAGACCAGCAAATGACTAAAGAAGATTACGTTCAATTAGGTATCTACCATTATAAGAGGAGAGAATTCGCGCGTGCAGCCGACATTTTTCAACGCGGCATCAATAAGTTTCCTCAAGATGTGTTGTTGCTGAATAATCTTTGCGCATCATTTTGTGAATTGAAACAATGGGACAAAGCACTTCCGTACTGCGAAGAAGCCGTGAGCCTGCAACCCGATTATGCTCTAGCACGCAACAACCTGCAGTGGGCCCGCGATGGCAAAGCCGGCAAATACAATTAAATACACTTATGCAGCTACGTGTAGCGGTTTGCGCAACAGTAATTTTCCTAATCTATGTTCAAAGCGCATCAGGAAACATTGACACTGTTTACGGACACATAGGCGTTTCAGCAACTTACTATTTTGGCAAACATATCAAACACAACCAGCGCATAACTCCCGAACTAAAAGGAATAACTCATGCTTATGAAATAAGTGTTTTCAAACAAACCGATGGGCGAAAAGCATGGATGCGCAAGCTGCGCCACCCTGAAATAGGAGGCGCTTTGCATATTACGCAAAACGTAAATATTGACACATTTGGTTGGGCTATCGGAGCAATGGGAACTGTTCAATTTTGGCTATGGCGCACCAGGCCATTTGATTTGTTTGTACGCCTGGGAAGCGGTGTTGCTTTTTTTACGCATTATTACGACAAAGAAAAAAATCCCAATAATAACGTTATTGGTTCATCGCCTAATGTAATTGCACAATTCAAAATAGGAGGTAACATAAAGCCGTTGCCTTGGCTGCACATAGCTTTGTTTTCGGCATTTACACATCACTCGAATGGTGCGCTGCGGCCACCTAACCTGGGTATAAATGTAGTAAGTGGCGGATTGAGCGTAAGATATTTTCCGGCACATCACGCCATAGCGCTCAAGAAAGGAAATATTCCAAAGGAGGCACGGCCTAATGAAATTATGGCTAGATACGGATTGGGCTGGGTGCAGGCATGGTATGAAGGGCCTATGATGCCAGTGCACTTCGTAACTTTAGCTTATGCGCGCTACACCAGTATCGTGAATAAAGTTCTCGGTGGCCTGGCTTTTGAATACAGCACCGCCAAACAATATTTTTGGGCAGGATATCCCACAGCTACCGATAAAATGCGCAGAACCTATCCTATGAATCTAAGCTTTTTTGCCGGGGATGAGTTGATGGTAAACAGAGTAAGTATGCTGTGGGCTATAGGGGTATATGTCTATCGGCCTGAGCCAACCCGGGATAAAGTATATTTTCGCGGAGGTGCAAATTATTATCCATACGACTTAGGAAAGCAAAAAAATATCAGGCCATTTGTTGGCGCTCACCTTAAAACACATCAGGCTGTGGCCGAGACCATAGAATTTGTAGCAGGAATTTGCATCAGGTAACAGGTATTTACATGTCATTAAACGCTGCTTCCAAATACAGAAAATTTCTGCTGTTCGGGTTGCTATTTACACTTTCGGCTGTACTTCATTTTCCATACTTCAATAAAGATATTATCAGCGCACACGTTTGGCGACAAAGCCAGACTATGACAAACATCGTAAACTTTTACGAAGAAGATTTCAACATTTTGAATCCGAGGAAAAATGACAGAGGAGATGGCAGCGGCATCATGCGAATGGAATTCCCCTTGTATCAATGGCTCTGTGCAGCGCTATGGAAAATATTTGGCAAACATATTTGGATAGTACGGCTATTCACTTTCATAATAGGATTATGTTCGGTAGTAGCAATATATTTCTTGAATAAAATTTTCTGGAATAGGCAGAGTGCGGCAATAGGGGCGGCTTTCTGTTTTAGCTTTTCGCCTGCATTTTTTTATTACACTATTTGTCCGCTACCCGATAATCTGGCGCTATGTTTCGGATTGTGGTCTCTTTACTTTTTCTATTTATATTTTGACAAGGTTCTTTATAAGTACTTATTTATCGGAGCAATATTTGGGGCATTGTCAGCTTTATGCAAATTACCTTTTGTACTCTACTTTATCGTTCCATTTTTTGGTTGTATTTATGATCTCATTTATAATCAGGAAAAGAACTTCAAAGTATGGCATCTATCAGCCTTCGCATTTTTGATTTTACCTGCATTATGGTACATCAAGGTAGTGCCTCAATGGCATGGAAATGGTATCGTCAAAGGTATATTGGATAATCAAACGGCAATTTCAACTTTGATTAAGTATATAGCAGGAAATCTTATCTCTACCTTTCCTGAACTATTGATAAACTATGCTGCATTGCCGCTTTTTGCCTTAGGTATTGTGGAATTAATTCGCCTTAAACATGTAAGCGCTTTTAAAATTTATTCGTACTGTGCTCTTTGCCTGTTGTTGGTTTTATATTGGCTTTACGAGCTGAATATGATTGGTTTGGATCACGATTACTATTTCTTTCCTTTTTATCCGATTCTTTTTTTAGCCGTGGGTGGAGGATTTGTTTACGCAGAAAAGCTTCAGGGAAAAGTTTTTCGCGTAGTGAAGCCGGTTGTGCTGTCTGCAGTAGTCTTGGCCTGTATGTTGCGTATGGCTCCGAGATGGAAGGAAGAGGCACCAGGGTTCAATATGGATTTGCTTCGTTGCAAAAGAGATCTGCAACGCATCACAGAAAAAAAAGCATTATGTGTGGCCGGAAACGATGTCTCTCACCATATCTTTTTTTATCATTTAGACCGCAAGGGCTGGGCATTTCACAACGATGAATTAAACGGAACTCAACTAAGGTATATGATTGAGAGAGGAGCTCGTTACCTCTATTCAGATTCCAGAGCAATAGAAGAAAAAAATGATGTGAAACCTCACCTCGATACATTGCTGTATCAATGTGGCAGCTTCCATGTGTTCAGACTGAAAATACCGTAATACATCCATAAACATACCAATGAATATTTTATAACATTGCTTTATTTCAACGCATAATAAACCGACATGACAAAAAAACAAATCATAGATTACGTAAAAGAGCATCCACTTCAAAAGGTAAAATTAGCAATTACTGATGCTGATGGCATTTTGCGAGGCAAATACATCAGTACAGAAAAGTTTCTTTCTGTGTGCGATGATAGTTTTGGCTTTTGCGATGTAGTCTTCGGTTGGGATTGCAACGACCTTGCATACGACAACACGCAGTTTACTGGTTGGCACACCGGCTATCCGGATGCACAGGTGCAAATAGATATAGACACATTCAGAACCATTTCATGGGAAATGGATGTGCCATTTTTTTTAGGCGCTTTTGTAAATTCAAATAAAGAGCCGCTGGCCATTTGTCCGCGCCAACTGCTGAAAAAGGTTCGCAACGAGGCTGAGCAGGCAGGATTCAAAGCTGTTTTCAGTCAGGAATTTGAATGGTTCAACTTTGCAGAAACACCTGATTCATTTGCAGAAAAAGGGTATAGAAAGCCTGCTCCGCTCACTCCGGGCATGTTCGGATATTCTATTTTACGCAGCACTTTAAAAAATGAATTTTTTACAGACCTGTTTGAACATCTGAAAAAGTTTGGCGTGCCTTTAGAGGGATTACACACAGAGACCGGCCCCGGAACTTATGAAGCCGCCATTCAATATGCAGAGATACTTGAAGGTGCAGACAGGGCTGTTTTATTTAAGTCGGCCGTAAAGGAGATTGCCTACAAACATGGAATTATGGCAAGTTTTATGGCAAAATGGAATGAAAATTTACCGGGTTGCAGCGGACACGTTCATCAAAGTTTGTGGGATATCGAGGGCAAGAAAAATCTTTTCTACGATGAGAACGACAATCACCGAATGAGCGAGTTGATGAAAAGTTACATAGCGGGACAGTTGTATTGTTTACCTCATGTATTGCCAATGTATGCACCTACAATAAATTCTTACAAAAGGCTGGTTGAAGGAGCATGGGCGCCTACGACACTAACCTGGGGAATTGATAACCGGACGGTCGCCTTGCGCGCCTTGCCGGGTAGCGCAAAATCTACACGCCTGGAGACCCGTGTGGTTGGCAGCGATTGCAATCCATATCTGGCCATGGCTGCCTGCCTGGCTACCGGACTTTACGGCATAAAAAAGCAACTTAAACTGGAGCAACCGCCAACGATAGGAAACGGATACAAAGAGCTTAGATTCGGTACACTGCCGCGAAATCTTTGGGAAGCAACACAAGCCATGAAAAACAGTCCTTTAGCAGGAGAGTTGTTTGGAAAAGATTTTGTTGCGCATTTTGCAGCCACACGCGAATGGGAATGGAGACAATTCAGCAAAGCTGTTACAGACTGGGAAATGAAACGATATTTCGAAATTATTTAGTACTAAATTTTTCGCGCAATATTTAAGCCGTCCCGTATGGGCAGGATAAAGCTTTCCACGCGCGGATCTTTGAGCACTTTTTCGTTATATGCCCTAATAGCTTCGGTATCCTTGTCAAATGGCGGATGCATTACCTTTCCGCTCCACAAAACATTATCTGCTATTATAAAACCTCCTTGCCTTACTTTATCAATTACGAGGTCAAAATACAAAGAATAGTTTTCTTTATCTGCATCTATAAAAACCAAATCAAAAGTTTCATTTAACTCTGGTACTACTTTGCAGGCATCGCCAATGTGCAAGGTTATTTTATCACTCAATTGAGCAAGCTCAAAATATTTTCGAATCATATCTTCCAGCTCTTCGTTGACATCAATAGTATGCAAGTGGCCGTTTTTGGCAAGGCCTTTTGCAAGGCAAATGGCAGAATATCCGGTATAGGTTCCGATTTCGAGGATGCGATGCGGCTGTAAAGCGCGAGAGAAAAATTCAAGAAACTTGCCCTGAACATTTCCGCTAAGCATTTGCGGCATAGACACTTTGAGGTGTGTTTCGCGCCACAACTGTTGCAGAACAGCGTCTTCAGGTGAAGACATTTGTTCAGCATATCGCAATAACTCTTCAGGTAGAAAAGACAAGCTCATAGCGATTAGTATTAAAAGAAAATGATCTTTAGTTTTTGAGTTTCATCTCCAACAAAACGGGCTGGTGATCGCTGAAACGAAATCCAAGGTCAATAGTGTTAACATTTAAAACATCAATATTAGGCGAAACAAAAAAGTAATCTATAACCGTAGTAAATGACTTTTGAGGGTCAAAAGGAGTTTTATTTTTTCTGTTTGTTCCTTTGGAAGGGTCGTACGCGTATTTCCAACCTAGAATGTAATTTTCATCGGCATTGGCGTTGAGATAGTCGCTTTCCGGCTCTTTAGCAAATTTGTATGGGTCTATGCCTGGAGGACATATATTCCAGTCCCCGCCAAGTACAACAAAATTTCCCTTGTTGTATTCATCCAGAAGAATTTTTCGAGTAAAATCCATTTGCTTCTTTTTGATTTCTCCTTTATCGTATGCTTCAAAATGCGTATTGATAACAATCAGGTCCTTGTTAGATTCAGCAATTGGAAACCTTTGTAGCAACAAGCAGCGCTGAAGATAAAAAAGTTTGTCCGGAAAATCTTCTTTATTAGGCAGTTGAATTCGTTTACATTCTGTTGGATAATACCGCGATAAAGACTGTAAACCACCCAAGACACGACCCATGGGATTAGTGTAGGGCACCGGCACAAAACGTACATCATAATTCACCGCAAAAGCAGAGTAATATTCAGGCAAAGCAGAAGCGATTTTTTCTTTTTGGTTAATGTAGTGGCTTCTTCTGCCTGCAGTATCTACTTCCTGCAACAAAATGAAATCAGCATCACAATTCTTAAGAAAATCCTGTATGCCTTCATTATAGCGAAGCACCCATTCTTTCGGGCTTACAACCATCTTTCCTCCATCGTAAAAAAAATCCGCCTCAGCCCCAAGGCCCCCATATCCGATATTCCATATCAATATCTTGTAAGTCTTTGTTGAATCGTTGGGCAGCTTGTTATCTATTTCTTTTTGCGATGAATATTTTTTTTCTGCTTTAAGAGGTAATTCATGGTCAGGATTGAATCTTGTTAAGGCTGCAAATACAATATTGCCGAGCACATACAGCACTGCAAGGGCTACAAGAGCAATCAATATGAACAACAGCAGCTTCATGAATTTTTTCATGCTAAAAGAATATTTTATTTATAAACCTTCCTTCTTAAAATAGCATACACCAGTATAAGAAAGAGAAATCCGGCTGTACAATACCCCATAAAACTCCACTTGTTAATCCCATAATAAAATTTCATTTCGGAAGGAAAGTCTGCTAAAAGCGCAATAGAAGAGCCTATGATGAGAGCACAAATGATATAAGTAAGTATGAGGCGGTTTGTAATGCTATCCCACTTTTTTAATGCATAACCGTATCCTTGCAACTCTACTTCAAAATGCAACTTGCCTTTCTGTGTTTTTTGTAATATATTTCTTACTTCAACCGGGAAAGAATTCAGAAATGCGTTCAGGTTTGAAAAACGCATCTGTGCTTCTGATGCAAGATTTTCGGGACGCAATTGCTCTGCAATAAGTTTTTGTCCGTAAGGCCTTATGAAATCATAGGTTTTAAAGTTGGGATAAAGTTTTTTTCCAATACCCTCTAATATGGCAAAGGCGCGAAAGATGATAAATATGCCTCCCGGAACCGTAATTTTATAATCATACATTATTTTTTGCAGGCGCGCAATCACATCCTGTATGCTACTCTCGCTCACATCAAGATGTGCGTAGTCTTCAATGAGGTCATTTAAATCATATATAAACTGCCTCATATCTGTAATGTTATCCTCTATAGCGAGCTTTCTGAATTGAACAGCCATTTCACGGGCATCATATTTTGACATAGCAATGAAAATTCCTGCGAAGGCATATTTGTCTTTTTTCATTAATTGGCCCACCATACCAAAGTCGAGCAGAATTATAGTGCCTTCTTCATTCACCAGCACATTTCCCGGATGAGGGTCTCCGTGAAAGAAGCCATGCTCAAAAATCTGCGACAGGTAAATATCCATTCCGCGCTCGACAATTTTCTTAGGGTCAATGCCCCACTCGCGCAGTTGGCGCACATCGGTAATTTTACAACCGCGCACAAATTCCATCACCATCACTTTAGCCGTACTGTACTCGCGGTACACTTTAGGAACATAAAAATCAGTGCGGTTGCGGTAATAATTTCTAAAGCGTTCGATGTTGCGCGCCTCGTTTCGGTAGTCAAGCTCTTTTTGCATGGTGCGTTCAAAAACATTCACAACCTCCTCGGCATTGAGAATACCTTGTTTTTTAAGGTAGCGATCGCTTCTGCGCACCACCTCACGCAGTATGCTCAAGTCGCGCTCCACAACTTCCTGCACCTCCGGGCGCTGTACTTTTACCACCACCTCCTCCCCTGTTATCAGTTTTGCTTTATGCACCTGGCCAATGGAAGCCGAAGCAATAGGCACCTCACTGAATTCTTCGAAAATCTCATTCAGTTTTTTTTTCGTTTCTCGCTCTATGATGAGCTTTACTTTGGAAAATTCAAAGGGCGGAACTCTATCCTGTAATTTTTCAAATTCTTTGACAAGCGGTTCAGGGACGATATCGGGGCGGTTACTAAGCACCTGAGCCAGTTTGACAAAAGTTGGGCCTAACTCAACTGCAGCCATGCGAATGCGCTCCCAGCGTGTATATTCCAATGCGGGCTTATCGTCTCGAATCCAGCGCAGCCGCATGCCTTCGGTTACCAGATTGCGCAGTGTGCTGTTGGCGATTAAATCTTCAAACCCATATTTGATTAAAATCGCCAATATTTCGCGAGTGCGCCCTAAGTTCCGGAAAGTGTTATTGAAAATCATTCGCGTGTTAAATGTATAATTTGTTTTAATAAACCGTGAAACCTATAACAAAGTTAGAACTCATTAAAAACTGTTTACAATGAAGGATTTTGCAACCTTTGGCTTCTAAACATGTATCTTTACGCAGTGGGTTTAAGAAGCTTCGTTACCGTTTTTTTTACGCTCGCAATTAATATTTTACTTGCACAGCCCTTATATCACGCAGCGAGTCTTGCTGTTTATCGAAATGGTATTTTGTTAGATAATGGCTGGTGTGGCGGCCTGGATCTGCCTCAGATTTCTCCTGCATTTATTGACAATGATAATTTAGAGGATCTTTTTGTTTTTGACCGCAACAATAACCGAGGCTACGTTTTTCTTCATAAAGGGCAGGGCAGGTATGTTTATTCTTTTCACTATTCCGGTATGTTTCCTGAAATGGAAAACTGGGCGCTGCTACGGGATTTTAATAAAGACGGTGTTCCGGATATTTTTTGTTACGCCAATAGCGGCATGAAAATATTCAGAGGCAAAAGAAATGGAAACATTCTTTTCTTCGAGTTACTCACTTCATTGCTTACTTACACAGATTATTTTAATCCTGCATACCCACAGGTAAATGTTTACGTTTTGACTGACGACATACCCGGTATTATTGATGTAAATGGTGATGGCGACATGGATATTCTTGTTTTTGGAAATCTGCTTAGCTCGTCATCGTGCCAATATTACGAAAACCAATCTGTAGAAAAGGGTTATGGTGCAGATTCTTTGATATTCGACTCTTATGGTCTTGACCAGTGCTGGGGGCGTTTCCTGGAGTCAGATATTTCTAATTCCATTACACTGGGCTACTGTAAAACAGGCGGCATAGAAGGACATGGGGCGGGCAGGCACGCCGGCTCTACACTATGCCCGTTCGACGAAGACGGTGATGGTGACCTCGATTTACTGCTGGGCGACATCACATACAATACCATGATCATGCTCAGAAACGGAGGAGACGCTCAACAGGCCGACATAAAATCTTTCGATTCAATTTTTCCTCGCTACAATATTCCTATCCAGTTGCCCGTTTTCCCGGCCGGATTTATTGCAGACGGTGATGGAGATGGCATCAAAGATCTATTGGTAGCTCCTAATGCGCGAAACGCATACAAAAATGTAAACAACGTGTTGTGGTACAAGAACACTGGCACTAACAAAAACTTCATTTTTCAATATCAAAGTGATAGTTTTCTGGTTCGAACACTATTAGACTTTGGCAGCAATGCAAAAGTGGCCGTATTTGACCACAATAGTGACGGCTTGTTAGATATTGTTGTAGGCAATAAAAGTTATTACACTCAGCAAGGACAATTGGAGGTTTCGAGGCTTGCATTGCTTGAGAATATAGGGACACCCCAAAAACCTATGTTCAAGTTGGCCAGCGATAATTATCAAAACATAGCTCAATTTCTGATGAAAGAACTCCAGCCCGCTTTTGGTGACTTAGACGGAGACGGCAAATCTGACATGTTGCTGGGAGACTTCAGTGGTTACCTGCATTTTTTTAAAAACACCGGTGGAAATATGGCTGCTTTCCCTACGCTAACTGCTCCACAATATTTTAACATTGATGCCTCTGTGTTGGCAGCGCCTTACATCTATGATGTGGACAGCGATGGAGATAATGATATTATTTGTGGTCGGAGAGATGGCACGCTTAATTGGTATATCAACTTTGGTTCAAAAACCAACCCGTCTTTTCACAAAGATTCTGTTGTAACAAATTGGGGGAAAATAAATATTACCGGCATTTATGAAGTGGAGGGTTGTACTCAGCCTGTCATATACCGAAAAAGTGATTCCTTGTTTTTATATACTGGCTCTAATCGCGGCACTGTATTTAAATTCTACATACCTGACCCTTTGCAGCGTAATGTTGTTTTTCAGCTTGTTGACTCCAATTTTCTTAACTTTAACGTTGGTCGCAGAGCTACTATAGCCATCGCTGATTTTGACGGTGATAGCATACCGGATATTGTAACAGGAAATGCCAGTGGAGGATTGGACTTTTTTACATCAACTCCACAAACCCCTTCGAATACCAGCGATCTGGCAGAATCAGATTCAGAATGGTATTTCTTTCCTAATCCTGCAGGTTCATATCTGTCAGTGGCCACAAAAAATAGAGAGCCAAAGCGCTTAGTGTTGATGGATATAGCGGGCAATAGAATTTGGGAAGAAGTGATACACGACAAAACATTTATATCTCTTGAAGGCCTTCCAAACGGAATTTATTTTCTTCAATCATCCAAGCAAACCAAGAAGCTGATTGTTGTGAAGTAAAACTACATTAACGAAGAGCTTGGTCAAGGTCAGCAATCAGGTCCTCGATATCTTCTATCCCGACACTTAAGCGCAGAAGATTATCTGTTACTCCCGCTTTCTCGCGCTCTTCTTTCGGCACTGATGCGTGTGTCATAGTTACAGGGTGATTCACTAAGCTTTCTACGCCACCTAGCGATTCAGCAAGAGAAAATACTTTAAAGGATGAAGCAATTCTGAAAGTTTCCTCTAAAGATACATCTTTGAGCCGAAAGGAAAGCATGCCTCCAAAATCGCGCATCTGCTTTTTGGCTACTTCGTGGTTGGGATGATCTTCGAAACCGGGGAAGTAAACACGCTCTATACGTGGGTGTTTCCTCAAAAAATGTGCAATGGCCTTAGCGTTTTGACAATGCCGCTCCATGCGCAAATGAAGTGTCTTGATTCCGCGAAGAACAAGAAAAGCATCCATGGGTCCCGGTACGGCTCCGCAAGAGTTGTGAATAAAGGCCAACTGCTGATATAACGATTCATCTTTGCAGATTAGAGCGCCCATCACCACATCGCTGTGGCCACCCAGATATTTAGTTACCGAATGCATTACGATATCAGCTCCTAAATCTAAAGGATTCTGAAGGTAAGGCGTGGCAAATGTATTATCTACTGCCAGCCTCAATCCGTTCTTATGCGCTATGGCAGCGCAGGCGCTTATATCCACTATCTGCATGGTAGGATTAGTGGGTGTTTCAATCCACAACAGTTTAGTGTGATTATTTAAATAGGATAAAATGTTTGCAGGATTACTAAGATCAATGTAGTGAAACTTAATTCCCAACGGAGCATATATCATTTGGAACATCCTATAAGTTCCTCCATACAAGTCATTCCCTGTGATGACCTCATCGCCCGGGCGCAATAATTTTACGACCGCATCTATCGCCCCCATACCACTACTGAAACACAGGCAGAATTTTCCGTTTTCCAATGCAGCAAGATTCTTTTCTAAAACCTGTCGGGTAGGGTTTTTGCCTCTTGCATAAGCAAATCCTTTGTGCTGCCCGGGGCTTTGCTGCACAAAAGTAGATGTTTGATAGATAGGAGTCATGATAGCTCCGGTAGTTGGATCAGGTTCAATTCCTGCATGGATAGCTTTGGTTCCAAACTTCATTGTAAAAAAGTTTTGATAAAGACAATTTTAAAAAACATTTTACGCTGTGGAAGCTTATTTCAACCCGAATGAAAATTTATAAATGCTAAGCTGTTTATTCATCAAAAATATTTGATATATATGCAGCAAAGTTTACATATGAATAGAAGCTTCTTTTTTATTATTCTTCTGGGTATTTGGGGAATACAAGGCTGTAAAAAAGCTAATTTGTTTACCATACAAGATGATATTGCTTTAGGAAGACAAACTCACGAGGAAATCTTACGCAATCCCGGAGAATATCCAATATTAAACGAAAGCACCAACAAAGCAGCTTATAATTATCTCTATGCCATGCGTGATGCCTTGCTGAATAGTTCAAATCATTTTGAACACAAAAACGATTTTGAATGGAAGATATACATTATTGACCGCGATGATGTATTGAATGCTTTCTGCACGCCCGGAGGTTATATTTATATCTACACAGGACTTATAAAATATCTTGATGATGCTTCATCGCTTGCAGGGGTTTTAGGCCACGAAATGGCACATGCCGACAGAAGGCACTCCACACGGCAAATGACAGAAATATATGGCATACAAGCCCTGCTCTCCTTTATTGGCGGAAGCGC
This sequence comes from Chitinophagales bacterium, assembly GCA_033578915.1. Lineage (GTDB taxonomy): Bacteria > Bacteroidota > Bacteroidia > Chitinophagales > LD1 > UBA7692. Next base: position 16,537 of record JAVQWQ010000001.1, read on the forward strand.
CCAGCAAATAGCTGAAATAGCCGCTCAACTTATTGTATTAAAGTTCAGCAGAAATCATGAAAAGGAAGCAGATACATACTCTGTAAAATATCTCTGCGGCACCCGTTACCGTGCAGACGGGGCAGCAGATTTCTTTAAAAAAATTGGTAGCCAGGGAATTCCGGAATTCCTAAGTACGCATCCTGACCCCGGGAACCGCGTGGCAAACATTACAAAACAAAAACAAGAGTTAGGTTGTGAAGATGCAGATAATTATCAGCCTGGTGAGGATATTACCAGTTACAACCAGCTAAAAGCAGCTTTGAATTAAAAATTATTTTTTTGCTATTATTAAAGGGATACGAGTAACCATTTACGAGACAGCAGCTTTTTTAAGTTTCTTACTGATGGTGAAATAAAAGGTTGTACCTATTCCCGGAGTACTTTCAAACCAAATATCGCCACCGTGCAGATGAATGATTTTTTTACAAATAGCTAAACCTATTCCGGTTCCGGGAAACTCTGCTTCTGAATGAAGTCTCTGGAAAATTTGAAAGATTTTTTCTTTAAACTCTTCCTCAATTCCGATTCCATTATCTTCAATAGAAAACTGCCAGAACGCATCTTTTTCTTCTACGCCTATTTTTACGACAGGTTGATGGCCACGGACAAATTTTATGGCATTGTCTATAAGATTTTGAAAAAGTTGCATCAACTGGTTACTGTCTCCTATGACAACCGGCAAAGGCTGAATTTCTATTATCACGTTATTTGCCTGAATAGTTGTCTCTATATTTTTCAAGACTACGTGTAATAAATCGTTTAAGTTTATCTCTGTAAATGGCTTCGGACGTGTATTAATACGCGAATAGTTTAAAAGGTCCTGAATAAGCCGCTGCATACGTTTAGCTCCTGAAACAGAAAATTCTATAAACTCTTTTCCGTCTGCCTCTAATTTATGACCATACCTACTTTCGAGAAGTTGGAGGTAGCTAGATATGGTGCGAAGCGGGCCCTGAAGGTCGTGGCTGGCCACATAGGCAAAACGCTCTAATTCTTCATTGCTGCGTTTGAGTTCGGCGGCCTGGCGCTCCAGTTTCATCTGAATTTTTTTGAGGTCTGTTATATCCATAACCATTAACATACCATACACCACCTCTCCCTCATCGCTTCTAATAGGCAAATAATTAATCTGATATACACAGTTATTTTGCTCCAGCTCATAAGTTCCAGAAGCCCCGTTGATGGCCGATTTATATATGTGTTCAACTTCTTTAATTTGTTCATCACTAAATAGCTCATAAATACTTTTACCTTCTATCAGCTCTCTTTCCAAGCTTATAAAACCTACAAGGTTCCCCTCTGCAAGTACGTAACGAAGCTGTTTATCGAAGATAAAGATGGCTGAGCGCGGAATGTTTCGGGCGATTTGACGGTAAAGGTTCTCTGATATTTTCAGTATTCTGTTGGCCTCTTCAAGATCTTTGGTCCGCTGCCTAACTTTGTCTTCCAACTCCAGGTTGATCTGATGCAGGAGTTGCTGGTTTTTTATGCGTTCAGAAATGTCGCGAACATGAAGGAGCAGGGCCGGCTGGCCATTGTACTGAAAACGGGAGACCTTAACCTCTATTGGAACAGCAGTACCATCTTTTTTTAAAGCTTGCCCTTCAAAAGAGCGCATTTCTCCCTTAATCAAGAGTGGCTGCCGCATCCTCATGGCTTCTATTTGCGAAGCAGGAGTTAATTCGCAAATATTTTTGCCTAAAAGTTCCTCTTTGGTTTGTCCATGTAATATGCAGGCCTCTTCATTAACATCTAAAATATTACCTTCAAAATCCTCAACAAAGATTGCATCAGGTGAGCTATTGAAAATATCACGAAATTGTTGTTCGCTTTGTTTTAGCGCTTCCTGGGCTGACCTTCGTTCTTTTATTTCCTGTGTAAGCCTTTCATTGGTTTGTCTGAGTTCTTGCGTGCGGAGTTGAACCAGATTTTCAAATTCATCTTTAGCGCGTCGGATAGCTTCCTCAGCCAAACGTTTTTCTGTGATATCCGTAAAAATACCAATAGACCCTCTGAAGATTTTATTTTCATCAAAAAAAGGACGCCCAATAACATGCCACCACCTAACCTCATTGTTTTTTCCGATGGTCTTTATTTCATACGCATCGCTGATGCCTTTTTTTCTTAATTCTCTTTTTTGTTCTACAATTTCTCGCTGTTCATCATCTGCAAGGAACTGATCACCACTGGTTCCAAGTAATTCTTCTGCAGTGTAACCAAGCTCCTGGCACATCTTTTCATTGATATAAATGATTTGTTTATGCTCGTTTTTTACTATGATACCCTCATCAAAAAGTTCAAGTAGTGCCTTGTAATCGAGTAGTTTAGATATATCAAGGTAATGAACTTTCTTTTCTATATCAGTCTGGATTCCCTTTGGCTCAAGCATCGAGGAAGGTTAAATTGAGATGATTTATTAGCACTATAAATGATACGCTACTGTTTTAAAATGGTTACGAAATATAATAAATATAATTTTTTCTATTTGTTAAACCTTACACCAAAATGGCTGAGTTGGTTTTATTACCTGATAATAACCATTTTGCCGAACCCTTTTTTAAAGTATTTATCAAAGCTTTCGCTGCGATGCTCGATGGGTTCATTATTTAATTTGGTAACTACTCTGTAAAAATACACACCGTTTGCGAGGAGATCGCCATACTGATCGCGTCCGTCCCATGCATATTCAGTGATATTGTTTCCAATCCTAATAGGACCCAACTCATGGCGTTGAATTTCTTTTACTACAGTTCCTTTTATATTCATAATCTGTATTTTAAAATAGTCGGGAACTTCACTGCCGGTGAGTGTAAATACAAAACGAGTGGATGTAGTAAACGGATTAGGATAGTTGAGCACATTGGTGATAGTAGTTCTGGTAATTACCTCAAAATCTGTTTTATAATCGTACAAAATATTTCCTTCGTATCGCTGAGGCGAACTGCTGCTTTGGTTGCCGCTGCGGTCGCGGTCGCTTACATAGAGGGTGTATCTTCCATCCGTTGTAAATACCGGTTTCAGCTCCACGCGAGCCGTATTGTTTTTAGCTAAATTAGCAGGGTTTGCCGGATAGAAGCTCATCACCTGATTGTCATAGGCAAATCTGCGCGGAGTTGATTCATTCGGATATTTGATGTAAACCTTTATCAAAGAGGTGTCATCAAGCGCCAGAAATTTGTTTTCATCTTTTAGAGTAATAACGATATGAGGCTTAGCAGAAACTATTTCACCGTTTACGATGTGTCGGCCATCAAAAGTTACATCCAGCAAGGGATTTAAGTTATCTCCGCTTGTTGTAAATGAAACTTCAGCGATGTTATTGAAATGATACTGTTCAGGCTGATGATATATTCCGAGAGGGTTTGTTTCAATATATATCCGATTAATGCCCTGAAAATTATTTCCGGCAGCCGGAGTGTTTAATCTTAGAATCATAGTTTGAAATCCTCGTAATGAATCCTGCTTGACAAAATAGGTAACAGGATTAAGGAGTGCATCGCGAATGATATATTTGGTTGTGAGACTATCCATAGGATATTCTGTAACATTCTCCACCGCTATTTCAAGATTTAGATTGCTGCCTAGCAAGATACTATCCGTGAATACAAAGTGAGCGCTCGGATTTAGAGCAGCCTCAGGTACCTCTTTGTAAAGAACTCTCCAGTATTTTAATTGTGTGGGAGTTCGGTCAATCACATCTTTGGTTACCAACTCCAATTGTATAAACGGGTAAACCGATGCGTCTATAAACTGGATATTGTTGTCAGGTGCTGCGGTGCGCAGCAACAACACCTTTTGGTTTGCTTTATTAATTCCGTAAATGGCTACAGTATCCTCATCATAAGTTGGGTTTTCCTTGCTCCTCTTTTGCCAATGAAAACTGCCCCATTCCTGAGCAGGGCCGATAACAGTTGAGGTCATGGCACCCTGGAACCATGTACCAACAAAATCAGTAGAAGCTGTAACTATACTTGTAGAGGGAGGATTTCCAAGCCTGCTGAGCGCAGGATAATTAAAGTTTCCTTTTTGAGTAAAGTAAATGTAGGGCGCGCTGATAGCTCCGTTTTTAAGCTGTTGAAATGTGGTTGCACCCAATTTGTTAACCAAAGCATTAACCAATACCGTATCCCACAAAGTATAGTTTTGCGGTTGCCAGTTTATCGTATAAACCAACACATAAAAACCATTGGGAATAGAATCAATGAAATCACTGATTACCTGCGCCCATGTTTTATTGGTAAATACTGGATGGTTGGCATTCACTGTTCTGAAGTCAAAGCCATATTGCTCAATTGCCGATCCCGGCTGTACATGAATATTGCCATATTTACCATAAGAAGATGGCCCGTAATTAATACTTGCCCACGGCTTTCATGTTGCACTTTCAATAACGGCAAATACCAAACCATTCGTATATCCCAGTTTATTGATAAATCGCCCTCTATGCATCAACACGCCATTATAATACCAGGAAACAGCCAAAGGGTCGCCCCCGCCGGCCTGCACGTCTATCTGATTAGCTGTTTTAGGGAAGCGGAACAAACGATCACTATCATAATTTAATAAGCTAAACTTATCTTTCAGATACTGATAATGATGGCTTTGATTCCAGCCAGGATATTCATTTGCCAGATAAATAAATGAGCTATAGTGCCAGTTTTTCCCTGTACCACCGCTGTCTATCCCTACCCTCCAGTAGTAAACCGTACTGTCTTGCATTATGATATTTGGAGTGAACTTTACTACTCCTCCTTTTTGAGCCACCACTCCTGACACTCGCAACGGTGAGTTGAAAAGTTCTGTGGTATCTATTTCAAATCTGTATGCACGATAAGGCGCAAAAGGATTAACCGTAGAGGCCTTCAAGGTTACGCCTTGCTTAGGCACAATGGCAAATTCATACGGATATATGGGAATAATATCATCGCTTTGGATATTCGTAACAATAGCTCCCAGCGGAATACGATTGTTGAATTCGGCCATTTCATCCACTTTTTCTTCGCTTTCTATAAATGCGCCAAATTCATTAGCACCATATCCAATATAGCTGTTTCCGTAAGGTACAAGAGTAGGAATGCGAAAGGTAACAGTGTCCTTGTAGTAGTTGCGGGAAAGTGGCACGTGGTAAGTAAGATCTAAAAAGTTTGAAGGATTTTGGGGGTCGCGCACCCTACGGTATAAAGTGGCACGTATGGTGTTCGGCAAAGCCTTACCGAGATTAGTTACAATAAGTTTAGCCTCAAAAGTATCACTTGCAGCAGTGATGTTGGACGGATTAAAATAAAGCGAAGAGTTATCTATGGCATAATCGGGTTTTGGATATTGATTGATGGTGAGCGCAGGATCACCGTGCAGGGTGAATTCATATCCTACCATCATAGTAAAATGGTCGCCAGAGCAACAGGAATTCAGGTCGCTCATTGTTTTGCTGATAATGTCTCCAAGTGATCTGGTGTAAAAACTCCGTGCAAGATTTTCATAAATTCGGGTGGTGTAAATATTTAAACTGGCCGAAAGCGAAAGGCCTGTTGTAGCCAAAAAGGCAATAGCACCAGTGTTCAACCCCTGATAATTTTCGTTGGCACGCGGGATAACAAATCGTTCGCTGTAGTTGCGCGATGCGCTGTGAATAAAGCCCACTAAACAACCATTGGAAATAATTATCGGATAACGGTTATAGTTGGTGTAATTATTTGGTTCATCAATACTCACATCGAAACCCAGGTTAGATGATGAATGTCCAAAAAAGGTAAGCAGAGATATTCCGCGGTTTATGATACTTTTTACAACCTGCTGCTGGGATTGATCTATTGGCGCAGGAGAATTTTTAGAGAATGTAGTAACTTTTGCACCATAAGATGTGTCCTCGATAATACGCTTCCAATTATTGACGTAACTGGCAAGGATAACCTGCTCTGTAGCAGAGGTGCCTCCAGAAAAATGCAGCACTTGTTTCATCCATTCCTTTTCCGGTATGCTTTGATTAGGAGCATATTGTGCTTGTAGCGATTCATAGGTCTTGAGTTTGTCCAGATATACTTTTATGTCATCTTGCGTTTGGGCTGCAAGACGGCCAATAGCAACGCTGGGAATGTTGCTCCCTATAGGACATGCCAACAAAATATCAGAACCAGGGTAGCCAAATGTAGGCACAAGGCACTGATTGCGCGCAGCGGCACTCACTCGCATATCAGGATATTCGCGTGCCTTTCCTAATAACAAGACATAACGAGGTTTTCTGTTTTGAGACCAGTTATTCACTGCATACTGTATAAAATTAACTATTGCCAGAGGATGCTTAGATATGCCGTAAGCAAACTGATCGTATAATTGTTCCACATCCACCGTTACTGCAATGAATTTTCCACCAAAACCTCCGTTCACATCGCGATAGAGGCGATATTGTTCAACCTGGCTTTTAGGGTCATTAACTCCTAAGGAGGGATGCGAAATGATAACAAAATTTCCTTGATTGGCTAAAGCAGTATAATTCTTGAATTCTATTGGAGTGATAGCTGTGATATTTGTAATAATGCTCTCGCTACCCAATATCAAATCTCTGTTTACAGATGAAGGCGGAAGAGCGAATTTACTACTGCCGGCAGGAGAAGTTATCCGCAGGCCATTAGTGATATCATATAAAATTAAGGTCGAATTATTGTCGTTAAAGTTTGAAATGTCGAGATACTTTCGACCAGGCCCAGCATTAATCTGAAAGCGGAAAAAGTTTGCACCTCCAAAGTCGAATAACCGTGGATAGGTGATTTCAATAAGCTGTATTCTGTTTTGTTGGGTGCCGGGCGAGTTGTCGCTAAAGCGATATGAAACGGGCGTAGTACCGTTTGCAATGAGGCCAAGTGGTATTTGCTGTTCAAATTTACTTTGACGCCATCCGGCATAGCTGGTGTTGAATACTACTTGACCGTTGACTTTTACCGTGAGTATATGAGGAGAGTTGCTGCGGCTCAGGTGATAAAACCTGAAGCGTGCAGTACCGGGGCTTCCCGGCCCTGTATAAACGAAAGGAGTTGGGATGTTAGTAACTGTTTCTGTAGGTGAGCTGTTAATCCAACCACCGCTCCATCCTTCTCCTTCTTCGTAGAGCGATTTCGAAAGCTCATCTTTTCCTGCATAGTAAACTTTACCTTCGAAAAAACTATTCAGAAAAACCGTGAGCGAAGGATGCATGAAAAAATTTTCCTTTGGGGGGAGATTGGTAAGGTCGTTATTGATATTAATCAATCTTCTGTTGTTGGTACTTGAAGAGGTTGTAAGGAAATATACTGAGGTATCTGTAAATAAACTGTAATAAGGATGTGGCTGTGCGCCTCTGGGCACATAGAGCAAACTATCTATTTCGCCCCTGTTGCGCACTCCAAAAAACTCGATAAAATCACCCTGGCCTAAGGCTGTGTTGTTGGATATGTAAATAGGAACCTGTTGGCCATTGTGATACATCACAATATTAGCAGGGTTTATCATACTAATATTTGGAATCGCAGCAGCCAGAGTAGAATATGGGATTCTGTATATTCCATCTTGCCACACCTTGATTTTAAAATGTGTGCGGTTGTAATCTATCCACTCGTTACCGTAATTCTGAGCCGCAACTCTGCAACAAATTATTGCCAAAGCAATAGCTATGTAGCAAAAAATTCGGTTCAGGTTTTTCATGGTTTCCTTTTGTTAATGTCAAGGCGAAGCGAGATTACATTGGAATAAAGTCCGGTAGAGCCAGTATTGTTACTGTTTAAAGTTGTAAGATTGGTTAAGGCATAATCAAGAGAAATCACTTTGATGTGCACACCTACACCCATACATGGCGATAATGAGAATGATTGTTTACCATCTTCGGCATAAATCCGTTGAAGATTATTAAAACCACCGCGTATATAACCGATATTGAACAAATTTAGTTCAAGGCCGGCATTAATATCCATACTGATAGGTTTAGCCGAGAGCAACACATTACGCCTGCCATCGGTACTGAAAATAAAATTAGCTTCAGGTAGGATAAAAAATTTGTTTTTAATGGAAACTTTGTAAGCAAGTCCAAGATGAATATGAGGAACGGTAATTTCGGTAGTACTGGCCGGTAGCTGGTTATTGCTTTGCAGTAAAACTCTTTTTTCTTCTTCGGTAAATGTAAAATCCCAGGCTGCAAACGTGGTGGTGATGTCGCGAAGCATAAGGCCGGCTTGCAGACCCTTCCAGCGATACTGAAGGCCTGCATCTATTCCAAAACCAAACGCTTTAGCAAAAGTTCCCACCTGCCGGTAAATAACTTTAGCGCTGCCACCAACTGTTAGCCCTTCTACGGGCAGTTTCTGCGCATAGTGAAACATAAATGCATAGTCTGCTACGGAAAAAGAGCGAATATTGTTGTAGTTGATACTATTGTCCGGGCCAATTAGAAACAAAGTATTTGGAATATCGTCCACACCGAAACGATAAAAAGAAATACCGATTACACTTTTTTTATCGCGAATAGGAACAGCAAAAGCTCCGAAATCCCACTTGGCAATACCGGCAAAATATTCAGTGTGCATGAAACCTAACTGAAAGGTATTTTGTATGCGAGCCAACCCTGCGGGATTGTAATACGCGCTGTAAACATCTTCACATGAAGCTGCCTGGGCAGTACCCATAGCTAAACCCCTTGCACCTACACCAATGTTCAAAAACTCATTACTGTACTTTCGAACCGTTTGAGACATAGTGTAGTAGCACATACTGGTTGCAACAAGTATCAATAGGTAGGTTTTTGTCATGTGTTACAAATCATCCAACAGATTTTTCCATTCTTTTACACTTTTGTAGTACTGGTTTATTACTTCAATAATACGAAAGAGTTCGGAATTTGTCATATTAATTCCTGTAATTTTAGCATATAAAAAAGAGATGATATCTGTAATAACTTTTGAGTCGTTAAGTTGATACAAAAACCTGTTTTGCAGCATACGCTCCCGCCTCTCACACACAACTTCATATAAACTTGCTATCTGATGTTTTTCAAAATAATGTTTAAGAGACAGCGATAATGTATTTTCAAGCATATTGTAAAAATTTTGAGTGAGACTTGGATGGCACTCCTGCAAGCATCGGTCAAAAAGAATTTCTGCCAACAGATGCGCTATAACCGAGAGACGCAAACGGCCTCGGTCAAGTTGGGCATGAACCATTCCCTTTGTCAGCATATCTGAAACTTTAACAAAAGCATCGCTTAGATGAAATTTCCTATCATCTGCATAATGTGTTATTATTCCATCATGAAAATGTATTTCTTCTTCACTTAGGCTGGCAGTTGATTTTACAATTTTTTGATTATAAACCTTTGTAAACCCTTGAACTAAATCAGGAAGAAGATTGCCAAAACAAAAGCCTGAGGACTCTGATTGCCTCAGATAGTAATGCGCCAGAAAGTACATTCAAAAAATTTAACCTGAATAATTTTTGCCTTAAAGACTTATATCAAAAGAATTCCTTTTTCTCAATATTTATAAAACCAGTTCGTTTATAGGCATGCCTGCATTATTTTAGCAAATGATGAATGCTTCTCAATATGATGAGCTTGTCGCAAAGCTCGATGCCTTTATTCGAAAATACTATCTGAATGAATTAATCAGAGGAATAATTTTTACCTCTATTTATATTTTAGTATTGTTTCTCGCAATCAATGTTACGGAATATTATTTGTATCTGCCTTCGCTGTATCGAAAAATTCTTTTTTACGGATTTATATTTTCTACGTTACTTTTTGCCTGCCGCTTCATTATTGTTCCACTCGTTCATTATTTCAGATTAGGCAAAATAATTTCTCAGGAAAGAGCGGCAGAGATTATAGGTAGTCATTTTGCAGAAGTAAGAGACAAACTCCTGAACATTCTTCAGTTGAAAAAGCTTTCTGAACAGAGCGAGTACGATTTGCTTCGGGCAAGCATAGAACAAAAAATCAGCGAGATCAGGCCAATAAATTTTTCTTTGGCGATAGACCTGTCTAAAAACAAAAAATACCTTCGTTTTCTGCTGCCTCCTGCATTACTACTCCTTTTTATTGTTATCGCAGCCCCGCGCATGATAACCGAAAGTACAAAACGCCTCTATTACAATAACCGCGAATTTGAAAAACAAGCGCCATTTCGCTTTGTTATTCAAAACAAGTCTCTGAAAGTATTACAGTACTCAGATTTCGTACTCGAAGTAAAAACAGAAGGCAAGGCGCTGCCGTCAGAGGTATTCTTAGAAACAGACAAACAAACATTTAAAATGAAGAAAAAGCAAGGCAACCTCTTCTCCTTTGAATTTACATCAATAGAACGCCCGATTAATTTTCGCTTTTCCGCTGCGGGATTTAATTCTTCAACATACCAACTTGAAATAATTGAAAAGCCTTCGTTATTAAGTTTTGAAGTTCGCTGCGATTATCCCGCCTACACCGGAAAATCTGACGAGACTCTAAAAAGCATGGGAGACCTTAGTGTTCCTCAAGGGACAAAACTCACGTGGCAAATAAAAACACGCAGCGCTACGGCTGTCAATGTTAATTTTGGAGATCTGGCAACTGCTACCGCGCGGCCAATATCTGAAAATAATTTTGTGTTTGACCATACCGCACGGCAACCGCTGCGTTATACAATTTATGTTGAAAACAACAACACCCGCACCTTTGACTCTGTTACGTACCAATTACACGTTATTCCTGATCTTTATCCAACTATAAGCGTTAGCGAGAAACGCGATTCCATCAATAAGGATTACTTCTACTACATAGGCGAAGCAGGTGATGATTACGGTATAAGAAACCTTGTCTTTCGTTATTTTATAGAACGCGATGATTCCGCCACATATCCAAATGTACAACAGACAGTAAATGTGCCTATTCCTTCCGGCAGTAGTTCTGCGCGTTTCACACATTTCTGGAATATAAAAGATATTGGCCTGAGGCCAGGAGACAACATGCGGTATTATTTTGAAGTTTGGGACAACGATGCCGTCAATGGCAGCAAGAGCACACGCTCGCAAATGCTGCAATTTCAAATGCCTTCACAGCGCGCCATTGAGCAGGAAATAAACCGCCAGAGCGAAGACATTAAAAACACTCTTGCAAAATCTCTCAAAGAAGCAAAAGAACTAAAACAAAAAATGAAAGAATCGCAGGAGAAGCTCCTTGAGAAAAAAAATCTGAATTGGGAAGACAAGAAAAACCTGAGCGACCTTGCAGCCAAGCAGAAAAACCTGGAAGAGCAACTCAAGGAAATAAAAAATAAACTGAACGATGCTCTCAAAAAGCAAGATGAATTTTCTCCGGTGAGCGAGCAGCTAAAGCAAAAACAAGAAAAACTCAAAGAACTATTTGAAAGAGTCTTAGACGATGAAATAAAAAAACTATATGAAAAGCTGGAAAAGCTTCTTGAGGAATTGAACAAGAAAGATGCATTGGAAAAAATGAGCGAAATGGAGATGAGCAATGAAAAACTTGAAAAAGAACTCGATCGGATGCTGGAGTTGTTCAAAAAACTGGAGTTTAACCGAAAACTCGAAGAAACAGCTAATAAGCTGGAACAACTTGCCAAAAAAGAAGAGGAACTGGCTAAGCAAACAGAGCAGCAAGGAGACAAATATAACTCTTCTACACAGCAAAATGAAAAGGAAAAACAACAACTGGTAGAAGAACAAAAAAAGCTGGAACAGCAATTGAAAGATGCCAAACAAGATTTCGATGAATTGAAAAAACTTAACGAGGAGAGTAAGAGCGGACAGGACATGAAAGAGTCCGAGCAGAATATGGAAACCGCAGAAAAACAAATGGAGGAAGCACGCGAACAGATACAGCAAAACCAAAACGATAAAGCTGCAAAAAATCAAAAAAGCGCTGCCAACAACCTGAAAAATGCTGCTCGCAAAATGAAAGACATGAAAATGAAAATGGAGCAGGATGCTTTGGCTGAAGACCTTCAGGCGCTCAGACAACTGCTGAAAAACATTATGCAACTTTCTTTTGAACAGGAAAAACTCATTGATGAACTAAAAGTTCTGAATATCAATACTCCCAGATATGTTCAACTCATGAAGGCACAGCAGCGCATACGCGAAAACTCCAAAATGGTAGAAGACAGTCTGTATGCACTTGCCCGAAGGCAAATAAGCATTGAGAGCTTTGTTACAAAGGAAATGAACAACGTCAACCGTTATCTTGCCAAATCGCTCCAGCATCTGGAAGAAAGAAATGTTTCAAATGCATTGAGCGACCAGCAGTTTGTTATGACCGGTTATAATAACCTGGCTTTAATGCTTAGTGAAAGCCTGCAGAATTTGCAAATGCAGATGAGCGGCAGCGAAAGCGATCAGGAACAGAGCGGCAAACCCAACGCAGCTTGCAAAAAACCCGGTAAAAACAGCAAGGGCATTCCTAACCTTTCGCAAATGCAAAAGCAACTTAACGACAAAATCAATCAATTGAGCGAGATGATAAACAGGCAAGGACAGCAAGGCAATCGCGAATATCAACGTGAACTGAGCAAACAGTTCAGCGAACTTGCTGCCAAACAGGCAGAACTGAGAAAAGCGCTCGAAAAACTTAATCAAGAACAAAATAAAGATGGAAAAAATTCTCTTGGCAACCTTGGCGAAGCAATAGATAAAATGAATCAGACTGAAACACAACTGGTAAATAAACAGCTTACCACAGAAATGCTTAAAAGACAGCAGGAGATCCTTACACGCTTGCTGGAAGCTGAAAATGCAATGCGGCAACGCGATGAGCAACCCGAACGCGAGAGCCGTACAGGACAGGATATGCCGCGAAAGTTGCCGCCCTCGCTGGAAGAATACCTGAAACAGCAACAGCAACAAGCCGATTTCCTCAAAGCCACTCCTGCAGAATTAAAGCCTTTCTATAAACAACTTTCTGAAATTTATTTCAGAGAACTGGCGCGCTAAAAAAAATTCCTTAGTTAATGTTTTCATCTTCTCATTTTAGTTACTGTTTTTTCAATAAATTATTCTTAAGTAGATAATAATGATTTTCTTTATTGTGAAGATGTGAGAGTTAAAGGTGCGCTCCAATGCTCAACCCATGGAGTAAATATCCTGCCATAAGATTATTTATTGTATTTGCTTTAGGCATAACCACATGCATTTATCTACCCGGTGGTTTTCCAACTGCATTAACAACGGGTTGTTTTTCGTTGATAATAATAGCTTTTTTTCTCTTGGCAAAAAGAATATGGCTTTATCCTGCAACTCGTTATGTGGCAGGAATATCAGCTAACTTGGCCGTTGGATGTATTGGATATGTGTTTACACACTTGCATGCCGATATAAATAAAGCTCATCATTTCAGCCGTATTGCACAAAATAGAGATTATTTGTTATGCATAGTTCTACAACCGCCATCAGAAAAAGAAAAAAGCCACAAAACACTTCTGCAGGTTCAGGCAGTTTACAAAGCTAACGACAGCGTGATAAGCGCTACAGGAAAAATTCTTTCCTACCTCCGCAAAGATTCTTTAGCAAACACGCTGCAGTATGGAACCAGGTTGCTTATACCAGCTAAATTCAAAGAGATAGAAGGCCCTAAAAATCCGGGGCAATTTAATTATCGCGCATTTATGCGCTTCAAAAATGTTTATCATCAGGTATTTCTTCAATCAGGAAATTGGCGTAAGCTGGAGGGTAATGGCGGTAATATTTTTTTGACTCACATCTATGCGCTCAGAAATGATTTGCTCAAACAACTTGCAAAATACATACCATCTCGTGAAGAGCTTGGTGTGGCAAGCGCTTTGTTGCTTGGATACCGCGACCTGATAACTCCTGATATAACGCAAGCATACGCAGCTTCGGGCGCTTTGCATGTACTATGTGTTAGCGGGCTGCATGTTGGTATGGTGTTCCTGGTACTTAGCCGAGTGTTGTTCTTTTTAGATAAAAACAATACCAGGCGAATAGTTAAAACCGTCATTATTGTTTTGTTTATATGGCTTTACGCCTGCCTTACCGGCCTTAGTCCTTCTGTGTTGCGTGCCTCTGCCATGTTCAGCATGATAGCGTTAGGAAATGTGTTTGGAAAAAACACTTCGATTTTCAACATTATTGGCGCCTCAGCGCTAATTCTCACGGCATTCAATCCTTTCATCCTTACCGAAGTAGGCTTTCAATTGAGCTATCTTGCGGTGATAGGTATTGTGTATCTTCAGCCGATTATAGCACGTTATCTTAGTTTCAGCTCATGGCTACCTCAGAAAATATGGGAAATTACTGCGGTGTCCATAGCTGCACAGGCAGCAACCTTTCCCTTAGGGCTGTATTATTTTCATCAGTTTCCAAACTTTTTTCTTATAAGCAATCTCGTTGTTATTCCGGCTGGGTGGTTGCTTATCCATTTAGGTATTGCCATTTTTTTCCTGGCCCCTTTATCTTTTTTGCAACTCATGGCTGGTAAAATGTTCTATTTTATTACGTACTGGCTAAATCGTTTTATTTTCCTGATAGATGATCTTCCATATGCTCTGCTGCAAGGAGTGAGCATTAGTATTTATGAAGTCCTCGCAATATATGCCGCTATCTTGCTTGCCTCTCAATTATTTATATCTGTCAAATTCAGGCCGCTTGCCGCGTTGATGATAATAATTCTTGGTTTGCTTTTATGGAATGGTTATGAAAAGATAGTGCATTCCCGACAAAGCAAGCTAGTGTGCTATGCTGTTAATGACAAAAAAGCCCTTGCTGTATTTGAAGGACAAACTGCTTTCGTAGATTTTGATTCATTATTTCTCGCAGATGAAAGCGCCATGCTTTTTCATGTTAAACATCATTGGTGGAAGGAAGGGATTCAAAAAATAGAGCCTGTCAACAATTTCAAAGGTTTCACAAAAGTTAGTGGAGGTTACCGGCTAATTTTAAATTCAAAAGTATTTTTTGTTCCCGACAAAAATTTTTGCTGCAAAAATGTTCAGAATATTCCGGTTGATGTACTTTTTATTTCCAGGCAAATTCATCAAAAACCTGATTGCTTATTAAAATGCCTAAGGCCAAAGCAAATCGTTGCGCTTAATAGCATCAAAACCTGGCAGCTTAAAAAGTGGAAACATGCTGCAAATACAAATAGTATTTCTTTCTATGACGTATCTCGTGAGGGGTATTGGTTGGTACAATAAATTTTTGTTTTTTGGAGAACATTATTGATTAATTTATTAAGTTTGTAAGATATAAATTAATTTTACCCTAATGAAAAAATATCTATCGCTGATTTTTGTCTTACCCTTTGTTTCTGTTTATGCACAAAGCACTTTTACACAAATCTATCAAATCTTAAATACGCGTTGCACCAATAGCGCGTGCCATAGCGCAGCCTCGGGTCACAACCTTCGTTTTGACGGATCAGAGAATGATGTGTTTAATGCTATCTTCAATAAGCCACCGGAGAATACAGTTGCTAAAAATAAGCTCGACAGGTTGGTTTTTGTCAATCAACCCTATGAGAGTTTTCTGCTGCGCAAAATCAACAAAAACCTCGATACCGACTTAGACCTAGAGCAGGGAGAAGGAAATGTAATGCTTGATATCAACGGGCAACCTCTTGCCAACCATGAGGTTGAGTTAATTCGCCAGTGGATAATTAATGGCGCAAAGAAAACCGGTATAACGGTGGACACTGCGGTTATAAATGAATATTACCGCGATCCCTATCATGCCTTTTTACAAAAACCTGTAAAACCAGCTCCCGGAGAAGGAAAACGCATACGCTGCGGGCCTATTTTCCTGCCAAAATCGGGGCCAGGCAAAGAGTTTGAGATTCTATTAAAGTATGAGCTGAATTTCCCCTACGAAGCAGAGATATATAAAATTGACGGTTTCATGAACTATGAGAGCCACCACTTCCTCCTTTTTAGATTTAATGATTCAGCTAGCGCGGCTCAAGAGCCAGATGGGATAAGAGTAGTAAGCCTTACCGGAGGTACCACATCTTTCGATGGTAATAAACAACTCACCGGCGCGTGGCAAGACGATGAAGAGATTGATTTGCCTAAAGGGACAGCGCTGTTCTGGCCAAAGAAAGTCTGGTTAGACCTCAATTATCACATCAAAAACTACGGAAATCAACACGTGCTACCCTGCGACTTTTACTGCAATATTTACTATACACCTAGACAGCCCAAAACCATTGAAATGAAAAGCAGATTAGTAAATAGCATAACGCTAGGGGAACTGGGAAGTGGCGGCAATCAAGGATTTTTACCGCCAAACTCCGGGCCGGTAACAAGATACCTCAACGACCCCGATAACGGAAGAAACGAAGTGCGCTATTTATGGATGTTTAATTCCCATACTCATCAATACGGTATTGACTTTGACCTTTTCGAATACGATAAATCAAAACCTAACAGACTGGGTAAGCAGCTGTACGAAGGGTTCTGGAATTATAAACTGAATTACGACATGGGGCAATATCTTTGGGATCATCCTCCTATTCGATACTGGCCTAATTTCTACCCTGTGGATATGAAAATCGGACTCCGCGCCCGAGCCATGTATAATAATACAAGCAATAAAGTGGTTCGCTTTGGATTTACGACAGAAGATGAAATGTTTTTATATTATTATATGTACACCACACGGCTTCCCGACGGATGGGTGAGTGCACCTGACATTGCTACTAAAATCAACTCGTTTGGCATATACCCAAATCCTGCCTCAGACAAAGCTTTTGTTATTGTAGAATCTAAAGAACCTATTGATATCAAGGTTATGATATGCGACATACATGGAAAGGTTATCGCAGAGTTGTTCAGTGGACAAACACAGATTGGAGTAAACCAATATTCCATACCGGATAACCTGCCGCAAGGAGTATATCTCGCGCAGTTGTTTTTCAACGGCCAGATAGAAAATAAAAAATTTGTGATATCAAGATAAGTGGGCTGTTCAGATAAAATTAAAAAGTTCACCCTTTGCGAGTCGCTTCTAATTAATCGCTTATATCAGATAACACTTATTCAATTATGCTTGTGGTGTTGTGCGCCAGTTTTTTTGCTGTCACAACCTTTTATCAACGGGCCTGAATTGATTGGTTGTTATCCAAACAGTGAATGGATATACTCTATTCCTGTTGTGGCAAAAGGTAAAAAGAAATTTTCTTCAACCAACTTACCCGGCAAGCTGCAATTAGATACTGCTAATGGCATAATTCGCGGTGTTGCGCCCGAGGCGGGTCGCTACCTAATTCCAATAAGCGTTTCAGACGACTTTGGTTCTGCTGTTGATACGCTCACACTTATCTGTGGCAATAAACTGGCACTAACCCCTCCTATGGGTTGGAATAGTTGGAATGTTTTTGCTCATGAGGTAAATGAAAAGATCATCATCGAAATGGCCGATGCCATGATAGCCAGTGGAATGAAAGATGCCGGTTATCAATACATCAATATTGATGATTTCTGGCAGGCCGCACAACGCGCAACCGATGGAACTCCCTTGGCCAACCCAGAGAAATTTCCAAATGGGATAAAATATCTTGCAGACTACCTTCACAGCAAAGGGTTGAAGTTAGGCTTGTATTCATGTGCAGGTAAATATACTTGCGGCAAACGTTTCGGCAGTTTCGGCTATGAGGAAATAGATGCAAAAACCTACGCCGCATGGGGAGTTGACCTGCTGAAATACGACTATTGCTATGCGCCATGGGCAAGAAAAAAAGCTATTAAAAGATACCGCGCTATGGCAGAAGCATTGCAAAAAACAGGCAGAAGCATCGTCTTTAGCGTATGTGAGTGGGGTTTAAGAAAACCATGGAAATGGGCCTCTGAAATTGGAGGACACTACTGGCGCACCACTCCGGATATTTTCGACAAATGGAAGGGAAATCATATTTGGCGCTACAGTATGATGCAAATTCTCCGCAAACAAAGAGGCCTTGAACGCTATGCGCGCCCAGGTGGCTGGAATGACCCCGACATGCTTTTGGTAGGGAACTACGGCAAAGGTATAGCCACTTCTGCTAAAGGAAGGTACAAGGGAATGACCGACACAGAATATGAAAGCCACTTTGCTATCTGGTGTATGTTAAGTGCCCCATTGTTGGCAAGTTGTGACCTTCGGAACATGAATGAAGCTACACGAAAAATTTTACTCAACACAAAACTTATTTCCATTAATCAGGATGTGGCTGGCAATCAAGCGGTTTGCATAAGCCGAAAGAAAGGGATTTGGATTTATCGAAAACCTCTCTCAAAAGGAATTGCTTATGCCTTCCTGAACACACGAGGTTCAAAAAAATACTTTACCATCCCTTATCCTATACAGAAAGAAATAAATGCACAAACAGAAAAGATTCTCAACGCAGAGCAAATTCAAAATATAACTAAACCTTTGGCATTGGAGGGCCATCAAACCATGGTAATAATTGCGCATCCATAATTTAATTACTTTTGAATCATGTCGAGAGGAATTTTTATTGTATTGATACTTCTTTTTTGCATTAACATAAAGGCTCAAAACAAATCGCTGAGTGAGAAGATATTAGGTGAAAAAAAATTACCGGCAGTATCGCTCAGCGATATCCATGGAAAAAAAGTTAATGTGGCCGATTACGGCCAAAATGGCCAGATGGTAGTATTGAGTTTTTGGGCTACATGGTGTGTCCCCTGCAAAAAAGAACTGAATAACCTTAACGAGTTGTATGAAGATTGGAAGAAAAATTACAATGTTAAAATTGTTGCCGTTTCTATTGACGATTCGCGGAGCAGCAGCAAAGTAAAACCCTTTGCAGATAGCCAGCGATGGGAATTTGATGTGTTACTTGACCCTAACCAGGATTTAAAAAGAGAACTGAATATTCAGACTATCCCATTTACACTGCTTCTCGATAAAAAAGGAAAAATTGTTTATACCCATACAGGCTACATAGAAGGAGATGAGCTTGTTCTGGAAGAAGAGATAAAGAAACATTATCAGGTTGATTGAAAGTAAGCCTCTACCATAAATTCATTTTGTTAATTTTTATCCTGCAAAGCCAAAGCTTAAGATATGCGAAAGTGGTTTGGATTACTGCCAATATTATTTAAGTGTTTTGCATGTAAAGACAGCGACCTCGAATGGATTGCATCGTTTGGCGATAAAGGAGAGCAGGTTAATTTTTATCGTTATCGAAAGCAAACTGTAAGTGGTCTTCATAGTTCCATAATCATGAAATACAATGGAAGAATGGTTGACTATTATGGAATGTATAAAGACTACAGCAAAGGATACGAAAAAAAGTTTCCGGTACAAGAAAAACATGTACGCCAGATCAGTAAGGTTTGCCGTGTAGAATACAATCAAACCCTGCATGACGCTTTGTCCTGGGACGTGTGGGTGTTACCCTCAGAATTTTCTCCAAAGGAATATGAAAAAATCTGCTCCATTTTATTAAACAACAAAGAAACATTACAAACAAACTTAGCATATGAAGATCCTTATAATACACAATATAAATTATACATATCCAACATTTCTTATTTCGATTACTCTCAGTTTAAAGTAGATTACTATGAGTTAGATAATGGCATGCATAGATTCACCGTAGAAATTCATCCGCAAGGAGCGGTAAACTTGAAAGTGTACGACAAAATGATTAAACAAACTATAGGGACAAATTTGGGTGTTTTAGACAGTACAGGAACAAAAGTGTTGATGCGCGAGGCATGGAAAATCGAAGGCGCACCCGACCTTTCTACCATAAAAGCCTTTCAGGATAAAAATGGAAAAACACTTGGCAGTACTTTTGAGTGGATTGAGTACGAATCAAAAAATAATGGCAAACAACAATGAAGCGCTCCAAAAAGTACGAAAAACGCTTTGCCGAAGATACCAAAATGGCCATGCATAAATATGGTTACCAAACTGAACTTGAAATCATCGAGGCTATACTACATGAATATTCCAAAGAAGCAGATCCAGACCAAGGTTACTTAGCTTTTTTGCAGGAGCAATACGATAAAAGTAAAAAGAAAGGACAGCGTTCTTAAATAGTCAACTCGTCATTCGTGTTGCAGGAAAGATGTTGCAGAAAAGAAGGCGAATAAACCTAAACCTTAGAATACGTTCAACAGTTGCCGCATGGCATTCCAACTGTCGCCTTCCAGCGTAAACGCTATAATAGCCCAAACTAAAAACAGAAAGGGCAACAGCACCGTCATTTTAAAACCCTTGGTTTCATGTCCAAGGTGCATGAAAACACCCATGATGTACCATACCTTAACTACCGAGGCAATAGCCATGAAAATATTGATAAAAATCTTACCCTGCCCGTCCGGAAAAAAATGATCATAAATCATTGCCACACCCACTTCAACCACAGTAACAATCGTTAATATAATAATTGTCTTCCATACAGAAGCCCTACCTTCTTTGTATTCTGACTCACTCCAATGCAGATGGCCTTCGCTGGGAACTTCAAAACTCATGATGTAAACTTTTTATAGTTAAAAAATATTTTACAACAGATAAAAACACAAAAATACATAAACCCAGACCAAATCTACAAAATGCCAGTAAAGTCCAATCTTTTCAACCATTTCGTAGTGGCCCACCTTTTCAAAACGTCCATTGATAGTGGCAATAAGCAGCCATGTTAAAAGAATGACACCCCCAAGCACATGCAGGCCATGGAACCCGGTTATAACAAAAAACAACTGGCCAAAATTGACCACTTTAGTGGTTGGGGATGCAGTTGTGGCCGTCATTCCTTCGTGAATCAGGTGCGTCCATTCTAAATACTGGCAGAATAAGAATAGTGCGCCACAAGCAGCGGTAGGAATAATAAATTTCACTACTCCCCACTTATTCATCAGATAGCCTTCTTGTACCGCACGCACCATCGTATAAGAACTAACGATGAGCAGGAAGGTCATAAAGCTAACAAAGACGAGTGGAGCTTTCACTCCGTGAAATATGTCAAGCGGAATGGAACTAAACACTTCTGCCGGCTTGGGCCAATTGTCTGCTAGCGTAAAGCGCAGAGCGCCATAGGTAATAAGTAAGCATGCAAAGGTGAAAGTGTCGCTGATTAAAAAATACCACATCATTATTTTACCATATCCGGCTTTGAAAGGACTGCGGCCGCCTTTCCAGAGTTCCTGTTCGGTTTCTTTTACATGCCCGGTTGAATGTTCAATGGTAGCTGTTGCCATGACGATTTTTTTATTGATAATTTAAGTAAAAAAATATATATAAGTAAATCCAGACTATATCAATATAATGCCAGAAAGTTACAAGCATTTCAAGATTAAAAATGCGTTTTGGATTTGCGATATTTCTTAATTCATAAATCGGGTCTTTGCGTGCGCGTATGGCATTTACGAGAAATACAAGGGTTACAATCAATGCACCGATAATATGTAATCCATGCATGGAGGTAATCAGATAAATAAATGAGCCTGAAAGATTGCCGTCTATCGGCATTCCACTTGCCGTAAGAATTTGCCAGCCTCTCCACTGCAAAAATAAAAACAGGCATGCGGAAAGAGTTCCTCCAAAAAGCAGCCACCTGAATGTTGCAAAATTTGATTTTCTGTAATGGATTAAACTTAGGTGCATGAATAAGCTAACTGCTAAAACAGCCATTGTGCTGTATAGAAAAATACCTGGCAGCTTAAAGTTTTCCCAGTTTTGTACATCAGCCTTTTTTACAATGAGTGCGGATGTCAGTGCTGCAAAGAACATGGTCATGCTGGCCATAGCCAGCCATAAAGCAAACTTTTGCGGATGGATACCCGTGTATTCTATACGTTGTTTTAAGATTTCTTTATCTTTCCACGTGTAGTCCATAGCCATAGTGCTTAAAAAGTTTTATCAATTAACATAGCCAGTTGCACTACCGGTAAATATGCAAATGAACCAAGCATAAGTTTTCGTGCAGACTGGTCATCGCAGCGTATCCATAACTGCAAAGATTGAACAAAAAACATTACTCCCATAAATATCACAACTAAAGCTCCTGCCAATCCTATCCAACCTAAATAGTAGGGAATAATCGACAGTACTAATAATGTAAAAGAATATAAAACATTTTGAAAGGCAGAAAATTTGTCTTTACCATTGGATGATGGCAAAAGCATAATATTGGCTTTTAGATAATCATCGTATTGAACCCATGCGATAGACCAGAAATGAGGAAACTGCCACAAAAACTGGATTCCAAAAAGGACAAGAGCAATTAGGTCAAGCTCTCCTGTGGCGCACACATAACCGATTCCTATCGGCAGCGCGCCCGGAATGGCTCCCACAAGAACAGCTATGGAATGTACTCTTTTTAAAGGAGTGTAAATAAAAGCATAGCTTAATAAGGATATAGACGCGAGGACACCGGCAGTAGCATTAAAAGTTTGCCACAGCAGAATAATACCTCCCACACCTAAAACCCCGGCGATAACGAGCGCTTCTATGTTAGCCATTCTTCCGGCGGCTAAGGGGCGATTGCAGGTGCGGGTCATTAGTTTGTCAATATCTTTTTCTAGTATCTGATTAATGGCATTAGATGCTCCTGTAATGGCGATACCTCCAACAATTAACCAAAAAAGGTGACTTAAGGGGTACGACCCTTTAACACCTGTTAAAAATCCGACAGCCGCTGAAAAAACAACCAACAGTGTCAGGCGAAACTTTATGAGTTCAAGGTAGTCTTGTATTTTTAAAGATATGCGAGCACTGAGGGCATGTGAAGCCGCCCCTGATACAACTGAACCTGAAACTTGGTTACTTGTGTTCAACTTCACCGGCTTTTAAAGGTTCTGTTTGAGGAATAAAATCGCGTCCGTTGACATTATAGTCATAAGGCCAGCGATGAACAGTAGGAATTTCTCCAGGCCAGTTGCCATGCAGGCGCTCTACAGGCGCTGTCCATTCTAGTGTGGTACCGCCCCATGGATTGCAGACCTCTCCTTCCACCTTTCTTCCTCTGAAGATGCTGTAGAAGAAATTGACTATAAAGAGTATCTGAGCTAAAAATACTACTATTGCAGAGACAGAAATAAATACGACCAGGCTATCGAAGTTGTTGAAAGTCTCAAAGTTTGCAAATGAATAGTATCTGCGGGGTAGCCCGGTCATAAAGTGCATGGGGAAGAATATCGCATAACCTCCTATGAGTGTAACCCAGAAATGAATCAGGCCAAGGGTTTCATTCATAAACCTGCCAAAGAAGCGAGGGAACCAGTGGTAAACCCCGGCATACATTCCAAAGAAAGCAGCCACACCCATTACAATATGGAAGTGAGCTACCACGAAGTAAGTGTCATGCAATTGTATATCTATGGCAGAGTTACCTAGCATAATTCCGGTTAAGCCTCCAGTGATAAACAAGGAAACAAACCCTATAGCAAACATCATGGGAGTGTTGAGGCGAAGTGAGCCTTTCCAGATAGTACCTATCCAGTTAAATACTTTAATAGCAGAGGGTACGGCTATCAGCAGCGTAAATAAAACAAATACAGCGCCAAGATTTGGATTCATACCGGTTACAAACATGTGGTGCGCCCACACCAGGAAAGAAATAACGACAATGGCCATAATTGAAATTACCATGGCACGATAGCCAAAAATCGGCTTACGCGAATGTACACTCAAAACTTCAGACACTATTCCCATGGCAGGGAGAATGATGATGTAAACTTCTGGGTGTCCTAAAAACCAGAAGAGATGTTGATACAGTATTGGCGAACCTCCTTTATAATCAAGCAAATTACCATTAATAATAATATCGTTGAGATAAAATGAAGTCCCTAAGAGGCGGTCGAACTCAAGCAGCGCAACACCAGCTAGCAGAGCAGGGAATGAAAGAATACCCAAAACTGCAGTGAATAAAAATGCCCAGATGGTCAAAGGCATTTTCATCATCGTCATGCCTTTGGTGCGCATATTCAAGATAGTAGCTACATAATTAAGACCACCTAAGAGCGATGAAACGATAAAAAGTGACATGGAAATTGCCCAAAGATCAAAACCTATTCCAGAACCTTTATTTATAGAAATATCATTTATACCATTCAAAGGAGGATAAGCTGTCCAGCCACCGGAAGCAGCGCCTGTTTGGACAAAGAAAGAAGCAAACATCACAACAGATGCAGCAAAGAAAAACCAATAGGAAAGCATATTGATAAATCCAGAAGCCATGTCGCGCACACCTAGTTGATAAGGTATAAGCAAGTTGGCGAATGTACCACTAAGGCCTCCTGTAAGAACAAAGAATACAAGAATAGTGCCGTGCATGGTTACGAGAGAGTAATAAAATTCATTTGATATTTTTCCTCCCTCTGCCCAACGGCCGAAAAGTGTTTCCAGGAAAGGAAATGTTTCATTGGGCCAACCAAGTTGTAAACGAAATATAACTGACAGCAATCCACCCACAACTCCCCAAAACATTCCCGTGATTAGAAATTGTTTGGATATAATTTTGTGGTCTTTGCTGAAAACATATTTCTCCAACCACGATTCTTCATGATGATGCCCATGATCATGGTGAGTATGTGCACCATTGTGCTGGTGTGTGCTTACTTCTACATGTGTGACTGACGTTTGCATAGGACTCTTTTTTATTTTATAGAAGAATTAATTTTTTGTCAACATGGCCTGTGCTTTATTTTCAGACTTATTTTCCTCAGATGCAAGCGTTGGCTTAACTACAGTTTCGTAGTATGAAGCCTGTTCTTTAAACCACTCATCATATTCTTTTTGTTCAACAACTATCACATCTTTTTGCATAGCATAGTGAGAACGTCCGCAAAGTTCAGTGCAAGCTAATTCGTATTTAAATGTTTCCCAGCGCGGCTTGCCGGTTTCAGGATTTATTTGTTGCCACCACGGTTGAGTTTTCAAATATTCTTGCATCTCTTTGGTGGTCATAGTTGGCACAAAATAGAATTGAGTGGGTAACCCAGGCACACAGTCCATTTTAACGCGAAAATGAGGGAGGTAAAAGCTATGAATCACATCAAGTGCTCCGAGTTTAACAAGCACAGGCCTGTTTTTTACCAAATAAATTTTATCTGCAAAAAAATCATCATGGCTTTTCTCATCTTTCCAATTTATTCCCAACTCGTTTTCTGGCTTAACATGCTCTTTATCAATAATTCTCTCGCCAAAAGCGCCATCTTTTCCGGGGTAACGTACAGACCATTGAAACTGTTTGGCTACCACTTCAATCACCATCATGTTTTTGGTATCGCGCTTACTTACATCAAAAATGTTGAACCAAACTCGCATCCCTAAAACAACAAGAATAGTCATCACCACGGCAGGTATAACTGTCCACACCACTTCAAGCTTGTTGTTGTGAGGATAGAAATAAGATTCTTTATTGTTTGCTTCGTTGTAGCGGTATGCAAACCAAAAGAGTGCTACCTGGGTCAACACAAAGACAATTACTAAAAAAAACAAGGTTATATAGAAAAGATTATCTGTTTGAACTCCATGCAGCGAAGCGGCTTTGGGAATCATAACAGGAATAAACTTTTTAGACGCCCAGGCAATACCGGCAAACAATAAGAATAAAAAAGCTAATGAATAATACCCATTCCTCTTACTGGCTTTAGTCGTGTCTTTATCCTCACCATTCAAGACCATAGCCAGCTCAGATGCTTTAGCTATGTAAACAAGCACCACAAAGAGAAGTACAAGTATTACTGTTGAAATTAAAATGGTCATATGACACTTTTTTTAAGTTGCTCAAATAACTTTATGTACAAATTAAAAGTTTGCATGTTATTGTTAAATATTATGTTTTATAGATTCCAGGTAATAA
>JAVQWQ010000001.1:42365-54908 GCA_033578915.1 Chitinophagales bacterium
CTTTTTCATTGATCAACGCATACTTCGACAACTCACTGAAAAACATAAATAAAAACAAACCAGCAAAACCAATGAAAATCAAAATTTCAGGGAGGCCAAATCCGGCGAGGTGAGATGGCGTGCCATGGGCATCATGTGAATCGTGGCTTCCATGTGCAGCCTCTGCATGATGACTACCGGGTTTTGCTTGATGATCCGTAGCACCGGCAGCATCGCTTTTACCATGCGGAGCAATAGCTGCTCCTGCTTTTTCTGAAGAGGTATTGGATGTGGCATGATCTACATCTTTTGCTGGTTCGTTAGCTGCATAAAGATGATAATTTTTTGATACGGCTTGAGCATGATGTTCAGCATGACTAGCAGCGGGTACATTAGGCTCATACATAATCATGTTATAAAAATCGAGGTAATGCCCTATGATAACCATGACTGAAACGAAAGAGACCGTTTTAAAATTTCGCTTAGAGCCGCGCTTCATCAACACCAATAAGGGAAGCAAGAAATTTATTAATAAAGTAAGAATGATTACCGCAAAAAATCCGCTGGAGAAACGCTTGACCCAGTAAGCAGTATCTTCAGGAATATTCGCATACCATTGCAGCATAAATTGACTGAACCACAGATATGTCCAAAACACAGAGAAACCAAAAAGAAATTTGCCAAGGTCGTGAATATGGTTTTCATTGACCTGGGGCAAATATCCCTGCGATTTGAGAAATATAGTTAGCAAAATAGCAAAAGCAAATCCTGCGCAACTGTAACTTGCAAAATTGTACCACCCAAATAACGTAGAATACCAATGAGGGTCAATACTCATAACCATGTCCCAGCTAACGGCACTCTCTGTTACTGCAAAAACCACTATCCATGCAGCAGATATTAATTTGGAAATTTTATAATTCTTCTTATCCGTAAGATCTTTTTCAAAAAATCTGGAAAACAATCGTGTAAAAAATACCCAGAGTGCTGCATATATTAAAATTCGGGAAGTCCAGAAAGGCAAGTTTAAATAAATTGCCTTTGTAGTCATTTTCTCTGGAATACTTTCCGGATGTTTAATCACGTGCAACCAGTGGTCGTAAATATTATGAGCTCCAACCCAAGTAAGCAATGCAATTAATAATAAAAGTGGAGCTCCTACCAGTACAAATGATGAGAGCGACAAGATTACTCTTCGAACGACTATTATCCATCCACTGTATCCGAGTTGATTGGCTGCAACAAAGAATAAACCAAATAAGCCTATGCCGGTAAAATAGTAAATGTTTAACAATAAATTACTCCAAAAGCGGCTATGATTGTTTTGGGGATATAAAAAAAACGCTATTACAAGGCCAAGAATGCCCGCCCCCATAGCTATGTAAAGAGCTTTTTTTAACTTATCGGTAAACTCAAATTTTTCTGTCATTACATTGATTTTTTAGGTTCGTTAGTTTTATTTAAATCATTTGAAGCTTGTCCGGACACATTCAGGCCGGCTAATGTTTTAATGTATAAAATGAGTTGCCAGCGCTCCGTAACATTAAGAGCAAACCCATATCCTCCCATCATACCTTTACCATAACTTATACTGTAAAACATGTTTCCGTCTTTAATTTCAGGCAAACGTTTACTGTAAGCTGGCGGCACAGCCGTGTATGGGCCATCGCTGCCGTCCGGAAGAACTACGATTTGTCCATTGCCCTCCCCTTTTTCACCATGACAAACCTGACAATGTATCGTGTATAACTCTTTACCGCGCGCTATATTTTCTTTAGTGGGTTCAAGCGGATTCTGTAGCATGGCAGCAGCTTTTGCATATTCTTCTTCCCATTTTTCTTCCTTATGGGTGAAGTAATTTTTTGCCAGATAGCTCATCAGATAAGCTTGATTGGTTTTTATTTTCTCATCGTCAGGGATCGCACCTCTTGGAATTGTTCCTTGTACAGGAAGGCGTGCACTCATCAGATGCCCCTCAGGAGTTGGAATAGGGCTTTCAGCATACGTCTCATAGCCGGGGCTATAAGCCATGTCCGGTATAAATATTCTACCCGGCTTTTTGGGATCTCTGCCGCAAGATGATAGCAAAACGAGCGTCAGAAAAACTATGATGTTTGATAATTTCATTTTCTTTACGAAATTTAATGATATCATGTATCCGAAAAAGGGATTTTGGGTAAAAAGCACTATTAAAAAACTGAAGTGATTAATTTTATTGTTAAAGTGTTTCATCATCTTTAAAAACTCTTTCCTTAACCTCGACTGCACCATTTTTGCGGCATATTTCTTTTAATTGATTTACCTCCTCTTCGCTTTTACCTTCAATATCAAAAACAAAGGCGAAACGGTCATCAGTAGTTCTGGGATCGTATATGCGCGGTACATAGCCGGGGAATAACCTGTTGCGAACGCAATAGGTCAATACCATTCCCACAGATGCGAATAATACGGTTAATTCAAATGTTATAGGTATAAAAGAAGGAAGCGGCCAGTAAGGCTTTCCTCCGAAGTTAATCGGGTAGTTGGTTGTCATTACCCAAGTCATAAAAGAGAGTGCCAGTGTAGTACCTGTGATACCGAAGAGAAAACCTGCTGTATGCAGGCGAGTATCTCTGTAACCTAATGCATGTTCCAAACCATGTACAGGAAATGGAGTGAGTGTTTCATAAATTTCTACTCCGTCATGGGTGAGGTGTTCTGCTGCATGAAGAAAAACCTCTTCGTGATCCCACAAGCCAACTAAAAATTTATTGCTCATATGAGTTTATCATTTTATGAATCAATTAGTTTTTTGCGTCTTTGTCCAATACACCAACCTGATAACTGCCGACATATCCTTCATGTGTTGCGCCTTGCTGTTTAGCCCTCTCAGCCTTGGCCACCGCAGAAGAGGTGCGGAAGATTGATTTTACTTCAGCTATCGCTACGACAGGGAAGGTTCTTGCAAAGAGCAAAAAGAGTGTCATAAAAAGGCAAATAGAACCAACATAGATACCTACATCCACCCAGGTAGGCGTAAAATATGTCCAACTGGAGGGCAAGAAATCGTCAGCCAGTGAGGTAACAATAATTACAAAGCGTTCAAACCACATGCCGATGTTCACAAAAATGGAAAGTATAAATGTTACCCACAGGTTTCTGCGAAGGCTTTTAAACCAATAAAACTGAGGTGATACAACGTTGCAGAACATCATAGAAGCATAAGCCCACCAGTATTTACCTAACGCGCGATTGTAAAAGGCATGTTGTTCGTATAGGTATCCAGAATACCATGCAATAAACAATTCAGTAAGATAAGCGATACCTACAATAGAACCCGTCAACACAATTATTTTATTCATGGATTCTATGTGGTTGATGGTGATATAATCTTCGAGTTTGAAAACCACACGGGTGATAAGCATCAAAGTCTCAACCATGGCAAAACCTGAGAAAATAGCTCCTGCTACGAAATAAGGAGGGAAAATGGTGGTATGCCAGCCGGGGATCACAGAGGTTGCGAAGTCAAACGAAACGATCGTGTGAACAGACAATACCAGCGGAGTAGACAAGCCGGCAAGTACCAGAGAGAGCGACTCAAAACGTTGCCATTGCTTTGCAGTGCCCTGCCATCCAAAAGCAAGAATGTTGTAAATAAATTTACGGGTTTTGCTTTTAGCTCTGTCGCGGATTGTGGCAAAGTCGGGCATCAGGCCAGAATACCAGAACAGCACTGATACTGTGAAGTAAGTAGAAATCGCAAATACATCCCACAACAAAGGAGAATTGAAGTTAACCCAGAGAGGGCCGCGAGTATTCGGATAAGGAAAAATGAAAAAATCCAGCCATTGGCGACCGGTATGCAACAAGGGAAAGATACCGGCACAAATTACTGCAAAAATGGTCATCGCCTCAGCCGCACGGTTAATACCGGTACGAAAACGCTGGCGGAAAAGCAACAATATCGCTGAAATGAGCGTTCCGGCGTGGCCTATACCGATCCACCATACAAAGTTGGTGATATCCCAGGCCCAGCCGACCGTTTTATTCAACCCCCAGGTGCCTATTCCAAACCAGATTGTCCATCCGAGGCAGAAAAGGAAAAAAAGTGTGCCTGTTGCCATTAGCCCAAATATCAGCCACCAGCTTAGCGGAGGGTTTCCTTCGGTAGGGCGCACCAGTTCATCAGTTATTTGCGTATAGTTCTTTACTGAAGGCCCTATGAGAGGTTCTCTGAATTCTGATTCGTATGCGTGCATGACCTTTTTCTTTATAATGAATAATTAAACCTTTTTCTCTTCTACCGTATTTCGAATTTGAGTTAAATACAACACGTTTGGTAAAGTATGCAACTCTTCTACTACGCCAAAAGCGCGTTCATCACTAAACAGAGCTGTAACTGCAGCTTCTTTGTTATTTCTGTCACCAAATGTTATGGCATTGGTTGGGCAAGCCGTTTGACAGGCTGTTTGTGCCTCTCCATCCCGCAGTATCCTGTTTTCTTTTTTGGCAGTGAGTTTGGCATCTTGCAAGCGCTGAACGCAGAATGAGCATTTTTCTATTACTCCTCTTGACCGTACTGTTACATCCGGATTAAGCACCATGCGGCTGAGCGGCTCACGCAATCCAAGTTGGTATGAAGCCAAACCTTCATCGTTTCCGGTGCCCCACTTTTTATCGAAACTATCGTTTCCGGCATAGTCATACCAGTTGAACCGGCGTACTTTATAAGGACAGTTGTTTGCACAGTAGCGTGTGCCAATGCAACGGTTGTAAGTCATTTGATTGAGGCCTTCACTGCTGTGGTTGGTAGCTGCAACAGGGCAAACATTTTCGCAGGGAGCATTATCGCAGTGCTGGCAAAGCATAGGTTGGAAAACCACCGTTGGGTCTTCTTCGCTGCCGGTAAAGTACCTGTCAATACGAAGCCAGTGCATCTCACGGGCGCGTATCACCTGATCTTTACCTACTACAGGGATATTATTTTCAGCATTACATGCGACCACACATGCGCTGCAGCCGGTGCAAGTATTTAAATCTATCACCATAGTCCAGTGATGGCCCGGCCGCTCATGAGTGGGATAAAGCGTTACTAATTCATGAAGTATCTCTTCGCGGTCTTCATTTCCGGCACGCGGATTTTTTATGTATTCTTCTAAAGTAGCTTCTTTGACAATTTTTCTGGTTCTTACACCTCCTAATCCTTTTAAGGTTAAGGTATGATGGGTTTGCGTGATAGCTAACTTTTCTGTTTTGCCTGTTTTAGAAAAAGTAACATTACCGCAAATTTCTTTACCGCTTTTCAGAAGCGGAAAGGCATTTTTTCCATTCTTAAGCAAATCGTGATTGACCGCAGTTCTGCCAAACCCTAGCGGGATTCCAAAAGTTCCTTCGGGTGTTCCCGGAACTGCTACTACAGGCAACTCAATTTCCTGTTCTCCGACCTTTAATTTCAATACATGATATTCTTTTGAATTGAGGTCGGGCAACAGGTCATTCTTTTTAGCGAAAGACGGACTTACTACAATATAATTACCCCAGGTAACCTTTGTTACAGGGTCGGGCAGTTCAAGCAGCCATGGATTATCTGCATAAGTGCCATCTCCTACGGAAATAGTTTCATAAAGTTTTACTTGTGCTTCACCATACGAAGAAATCTCCTTTGCGAGCTCGGCAGCTACATCATCTATGTTAATGTTTCTTGCCGAAACAGTAGCCGGATTTATGTTTAAGACCACTTCGCCATCGTGAAGTGTATTATCCCAAAAAGCTAAAAACCCGGGATAGCGGCTTTGCTTAGGGAAAAAGTTATTTTCCCAATATTGGCGAATGTATTCGTAATAATTTGCGGGTTTACCGGCATAGGTAAGAAGAGTTTCCTGAAACTGGCGTGTATCGAATAAACGAGATATTGTTGGCTGTACGGTGTTTATAATGCCCGCCTTTACCTCGATATCGTTCCAGCTTTCCAGATAGTGGTTATCAGGGAGCACGTAATTACAAACAGAAGAGGTTTCATCGAGGCGGTTGGCAAAAGAAACGCTTAGCTCAGCATTAGCAATAAGGTCAGCCAATTCTTTGCCGCGCGGATGTTGATAAACAGGGTTGCTTTCATAAAATAAAACTCCTTTGTAAGTGCCATTTTTCAGGCCGTCATAAAGTGTTGCTGCTGCTGCATCGCTCCCTTGCTTTATATAAACCGGACGTTCGAATGATATAGTATTGCCGTAATTGCGAAGGGCGAGATTAATAGCATTTACTAAAAGTTGAACTTTTACATCATTGATGCCACATACAAGGAGACCCTCACCCGGCGCAGAAATCAGTGCTTTTGCTGCTGCCTCTATTTTAGGGTTGCTGTATCCCCCGGGAATATTCTTGCCGGCAACAATATTATAAATTGCAATTAAAGAGGCTTCCTCGTGAGCGGGCTTCACAGGTATGCGCACATCAGCTTTGTATCCGGTAACTGTTGGAACACTTTCAATATGAAAGGTCTTGCTCATGCGAGGGTTTTGTTTACTCACCCTTCTATTTACCGCCCAATCTGTCTCATATTCGGTGTGATTTAACCAAGTGCCAAGATAATCGGCTCCTACGCCAACAATTACTTTAGCTTTAGAAAATTGATAATCGGGGATAGCGCGGATACCAAACATTTGCTCATTTGCGTCGAGCAGGCCCGAATAGGAAATAGGGTCATAAACCAAATGTTCAACATTTGGATAAGCGGCTATAAAATCTTTGATGACAGCCTTAGTGGAAGGGCTGGCAATTGTTGATGTGAATAGTGCAACCTTTGCACCTTTTTGTTTTAGTTCGTCTAATTTCGACTTAACTTCCTTATCTGCTTGTTCCCAAGAAATATTTTCCTTCCCTTTTCTGGGCCCCTTGTATCTGGCACCGTCATACAGGCTTAGAACAGAGGCCTGTGCTTTGGCTGAAGTACCCCCTTTGGTAATGATGCTTTGTTTGTTGCCTTCAATTTTAATAGGACGGCCTTCGCGTGTTTTTACAAGTATAGCATTGTATTCCCCGGCGCTGAAAAAAACAGAAGCGTAATAATTGGCAACTCCGGGCACGACTTCTTCAGGTTTCCACGCATACGGTATAGACTTCCTTACCGGCATTTCACAACTGGCTGCAATAGTGGCCGCAGTAACACTAAATCCAAGCATTTTAAGGAAATCTCTACGGGAGGTATTGCCGGATTTTGGAAAACCTTCTACGAGTTCATCAACTACTTTGGAACCAGAACTGAATTCGTTTTCATTATTTGTGTAAAACAGTTCGGGGTTGTCCTTCTCTTCTATACTTTTCCAGTAAATTTTATCTGCCATGTTTCTTAATATAGTGAATACTTTGCCTTCGTTTTATTTATTGAAAATCTGATTTATCAATAGTGACATTTCTGACATTCTGTACCACCAATTCGCTCTACGGTTACTTTATCAATCTTTTTATTCTTCAACTCTTCATGAATTTTTTCATAAGTTGAATAATAGTTGTTGGATGCAAATTGAACTTCGCTCTGGCGATGGCAATTAACACACCAACCCATAGAAAGCGGGGAATATTGATACACTTCTTTCATTTCTTCGACAGGCCCATGACAGGTTTGGCAAGCTATCTTTCCGGCATTCACGTGCTGAGCGTGATTAAAATAGACATGGTCGGGAAGATTATGAATGCGTACCCATTCAATAGGCTTTGGTTCTCGAACATATTTACCCTGATCGGGATCCCACCCTGCTGCTTCATAAATTTTGGCGATTTCTTCTTTTCCGTATTCAGGGCCTTGTTTGATATTTTTGTGACAGTTCATACAAGTATTTACCGAAGGAATATTACTGTGCTTCCCAACAGCTGCAGTGGAATGGCAATATTGACATTCTATTTTGTGTTTTCCTGAGTGTAATTGATGTGAAAACTTGATGGGTTGAGTAGGCTGGTAGCCTTGTTGCCTACCAAGATGAATAGCGCCATCCACTAAGTTGTAACCAACAAAAATAATTCCAATTATAACAAGTAGAGCAATGAGCTTACGGCTTTTCCAAAAAGGAACGGAGGGCGTAACAGGAATAGCTTCACCTTTCTGTTGTGCTACTAATTTGTCGAGGCGCTTGGTTACAGAAACCAATATTGCAACCAATATTACCAGAAAGGCAACAAACAGATACACAGCAATGGAAGGTGCGTCTGATGAAGGTTTAGCATTTTCGGGAGTAGAGGAAGTTGGTTGGCCTGCAGCCACTGGGGCGCCGGCAGCTTTTACTTCGGAATTATCTACATAAAGTAATATTTTTTCGATTTCTTCATCTTTAAAGGCGGGGAAAAGATTCATTTGAGAAGCCGCCCAGTTGCTCATCTGCACCGCATATGGATAGCCAGCTTTAACAGGGTTATTCCAGTTGCGAATCCATTCATACAACCACTGCTTGCCAGTTTTTCCTTTGTATTCTCCTGCTGCTTCCCAACGGGCGAGACTCCCTTTTAGCGCAGGACCGGTAGCGTTTTGCAAAGGATTGTGACAAGAAGCGCAGTTTGCTTTGAAAAGCGCTTTACCTTCAGCAATGGCTGCTGCATCTTGGGCAACAATTGCTGGTGAAATGAATTGAAAAAAGAGTAAAAAGAAAATTAAAACCTTTAAGCTTATCCTGTAAACTGCAAGACGGCCAATGTCAGGCCTTCCACACGAAATTGTCATTGAATTGTCAAAATTTTGCTGCGCAAATATGATACCACTGCGGTAATTACCAAAAGATATTATGTAATTTTTTTGACCAACACGAATCATTTTATACATTTATGTATTGCATTTGATACAACACAAATTTACCCTATAAGGTAGATTGAAGCGACCTCAACAAGCTTCTAATTGAAGAAAAACCTTTTTAAAAAGGGCAAAATCGAACCTGAACCGTAGTTTTAATCATCTCAACTGGTAAATTTTAACTAAATTATCAACTAGAAAATAGGAAGATTTCAACAAACCGCTGATAGTGGGAGCCCGTAGTCCTTTCTCCAAATAAGAAGAAGTTATTATCAATCTGGCCTCATCCACGAGTTCTTCATCTATAAAAGATTGAATAGTAGCCGCTCCGCCTTCTATTATTAAAGACTGAATATTTCTTAGATAAAGAGCGGCAAGAATTTGTTGTGGAAGTTTGTTGCCGAAATCTGCTTTTATCCATTCTATGTGGCCTTCTACTCCTTCTTTACTTGAATTGAAGACTAAGGTTTTTGCCTCGTTATTAAATATGTGGAAATGCAAAGGCACTTCGTTGAGTTTATCAATGAGGATACGCAAAGGATTTTTACCATTCCAAATACGTGTTGTAAGGCGAGGATTATCGGCAAGGGCTGTATTTTTACCAACTAAGATTGCCTGTTCCTCCGCGCGCCAGCGATGGCTGAGCCTTACAGCAAAACGATTAGTTAACCAATACTTTTGTTTATGATATGGCGCCATGAATCCGTCAGCGCTTTGAGCAACTTTAACTATAACAAAAGGCCTCTTTTTGAGATGATAAGTGATAAAGCGGCGGTTCAGATATTCGCATTCATCTTTCAACGTATTTGAAGTAACCTGTACTCCATTTTGCAGGAGATATTCCAGTCCTTTACCGCTAACAATGGGATTGGGATCGGTGTG
Source organism: Chitinophagales bacterium (assembly GCA_033578915.1). Classification (GTDB taxonomy): domain Bacteria; phylum Bacteroidota; class Bacteroidia; order Chitinophagales; family LD1; genus UBA7692. Next base: position 51,979 of record JAVQWQ010000001.1, read on the forward strand.
CCCTACTACTACTTGCTTTATTTGATGCTGTACTATAAAATTTGAACAAGGGGGCGTTTTGCCATAGTGGCTGCAAGGTTCTAGATTTACATATAAAGTACTTTGTGGAATGAGCGTCCGCAAAGAAGATGGTACAGATAATACACACTCAACTTCTGCGTGATTCCCCCCAAAATATTTATGAAAGCCTTCGGCTATGATTCTTCCGTTGTGCACTAACACCGCGCCAACCAAAGGATTTGGGGCAACCTTCCCCAGGCCCAAGGAGGCAAGCTGTAAACAGCGCCTCATAAATGGCTGATGTACACTAAGCTCTTCCTGAGTTGTATTGCTCAAACCGCCCTAAATTAATCTTCCAATGCCCTCCCTAGCAAAGCGGTGTTAATTTTTTTGGAGGCTTTGGCGCCAAGCTCTTTAATTTTCTCCACACGCTTCACCAGGTTGCCTGAGCCATCAGTAAGTTTTTTCATTGCTGCATCATAAGCATTTTTAGCCGAATTCATATCCTTTCCTAATTTTAAAAGGTCTTCGGTAAAGCCTACAAACTTATCGTATAAGTCACCCGCTTGCTTGGCAATCTCCAGGTGATTGCGTGCGATATTTTCCTGTCGCCAAATGCTTGCAACTGTCCTCAATACGGCCAATAACGTAGAAGCGCTCACCAACACTATCTTTTTTTCGAAAGAGTCGAGAAAAAGTTCCTGATCGTGCTGCACGGCCAACATAAAGGCCGGCTCTACCGGCACAAACATGAGCACAAAATCAGGGCTGGCAGTTCCATAAAGATGGTGATAATTTTTTTCGCTAAGCCCTTTAATGTGATTGCGTATGGATTGTATGTGTTTCTTTAGGTAAAGGCTTTTCTCCTCCTCGGTTTCCGCTGAAACAAACCGCTCGTAATCGCTAAGCGAAACTTTTGAGTCAATAATAATATTTCTGTTATCGGGCAGAAAGATTACCACATCAGGCTGGAGCCGCCTGCCACTTTCATCTGTTACAGATTTCTGCACGGCATATTCAACATCGCGCTGCAAGCCAGAACGCTCGAGAATTTTTTCTAATATCATTTCGCCCCAGTTGCCTCGTGTTTTGCTTTCTCCCTTGAGCGCCACAGCAAGATTGTGAGCTTCTTTTGTGATTTGTAAGTTAAGTTCTTTGAGGTCTTTGATTTGCTGAAGCAGACCGGCATTTTTCTCCAGGCTATCGCGATAGGTTTGCTCAACTTTTTGCTCAAAATCTTTTATTTTTTGAGAAAGTGGTTGAAGGATTTCGTTTATCTTTTCCTGGTTCTGCTGCGTAAATTTTCGGCTCTTATCCTCAAGCAATTCGTTGGCAATATTTTTGAAGTCTGTTTTGAATTGTTCCTGAAGCGCTGCCACTTCTTGTTTATGCACTTCAAGTTTTTCCCGGAGGTTTTCTATTCTAGACTGAGCTGTTGTGAGCTCAGTAGAAAGCCTGCCTGACTTTTCGCGCTCGGTTTTAAGTTCCTGCTGCACAGATTCGATTTGAGATTGTAACATTTGCACATGTTCGTTGGCGCGGGCACATTCTATTGCAAAAGCATTTTTTTCGGAAAGAAGCTTTTCGTATTCCGATTTAGAAATAAATTCTGAGAGCTTTTTTTGCATAAAATATCTACTTAGTAGATAGCCCAGGAGACTTCCAAGCGCTATGCCCACAATAAGATATATCAATTCGATCATACAGATTATTTTATCGCAATAACTATACTTAAATTCATTATTACATCATTTTGGTGCGCTTAAGCAGAAAAGTCTGTAGTATTTGATTGTAATTTTCATTGATGTCGGCCTCGACAAAGTCAATATTATATTGCCCACACCTGAGTTTTAGCAAGCGATAGAAATTGCTGATATTATCAAAATAAAAATCACGAACCTCAGCTGGTTGTAGTTTTACTTGCTCTCCGGTTTCAAGGTCTATAAATTTATAAGGACGATTATCAAAGTCAAAATCTAGTTCTTTCTTTTTATCAGTTACATGAAAGAGAATAACTTCGTGCTTGTTGTATCTTAAGTGCCTGAGTGCGCTAAAGAGCTCATCATCGCTGTTCTGGTCAAACATATCGCTGAAAATAATAACCATACTGCGCTTGTGAATACTTTCTGCTATTTCATGAAGGCAAGCAGCTGCATTGGTTTTTTGCCTCGTAGGTGAGGCCTCTAAAAGAGACTCAAGATGAGCGTAAAGCAATTGGCGATGTTGCACACCTGAACGTGCTGCGGTATGCACATACACTTTTTCATTGAAAAAAGATATGCCTGCTGCATCGCGCTGGCGAAAAAGAAGATTAATGAGGCTAGCTGCTGCAATAATTGAAAAATAAAGTTTAGATTGTTGCTTGCCGGCATCGCTTTTCAAATGCATGCTCGATGAGGTATCAATCACAATTTGACAACGCAGGTTAGTTTCTTCTTCATAGCGTTTCACAAACATCTTGTCTGTGCGGGCATAGACCTTCCAGTCTAAATTTTTGGTAGGTTCGCCCTGATTATACAAACGATGCTCAGCAAACTCGACTGAGAACCCATGAAAAGGAGATTTATGCATTCCTATAATAAATCCCTCCACGACCTGGCGTGCCAATAGCTCCAGATGGCTTATCGTGTTGAGTTGTTGCAACGGATGCACAAATCAAATTTATTATAATGAGGTATAGGTAAAATTGAAAAATCACTTGTGAAACTACCACTTATTTTTTAAGATTTGATTCTTTAAGATAATTTTCTATTGCATTGAATATGCTCGGTTGCCCCTCGAGCGGAGCCATAAGGTGGAGCTCCAGCCCTTCTTCGATAATCGCATCAGCAGTGGTTTTTCCATAAGCCCCCCAGCGGATGTTCAACTGCTTGTAATTAGGGAAGTTCTTCTTTAGTGATGCAATTCCCGAAGGACTGAAAAAAACTACC
>JAVQWQ010000001.1:54935-59751 GCA_033578915.1 Chitinophagales bacterium
GTTTTGTACATGACGGCTTCCGAGAAATTGAAACCATTGGCCTGCATGAAAGAAGGTATTTCATCTTTGCGTACTTCTGCACATATATACAGGAAGCGCGTAAAATCTTTATGCTTGAAGAGATGATTTCGCAATTCTTTGTTATTGTTTGGGTCGCCGAAGAAGACTTTGCGTTTGCGGTATTGTATATATTTCTGCAGATAAAGAGCAATTGCCTCAGAGGTGCAGAAAAACTTTGTCTCCTGGCTCATTTTTACCTTCAACTCTTCGCATATTCTGAAGAAATGATCTATGGCATTTCTACTAGTAAAAATAATTCCACTATAATCCGTAAGCGTTATTTTTTGTTTGCGAAATTCTTTGCCGGGAACTCCTTCTACCTGAATGAAAGGTTGAAAGCGAATGTTAACCTTATAATTTTCGGCAAGTTCATAATAAGGAGATTTCACTCCTTCCGGTTGGGGTTGTGCAATGAGTATATTTTTGACAGGAGTCTTAGGCTTCTTAGAAATTAACTCCGCATAGTTTTTATCTGAATCGTTCTGAGGAATTAGGGGCTTGAGAAGAGCTTTAGATTTTTTCGGGTTTTTGGGTGGTCTTCCAACTTTTCTTTTAGAAGAAGAAGCAGCAGCGTCCGCGTTAGTCTGCTGTCCAGCTGTCTCATTTGAAAGCGGAACACTGCTGCTTTCAATCTGTTTGCTCAGGCGCTTTTTTTTTCAGCTTTTTTAGCCGGAGCAGCTTTTTTAGCAGCAGCTTTCTTAGGAGCTGCTTTCTTTGCAGCCTTTTTAGGAGCTGCTTTTTTTGCAGCTTTCTTAGGAGCTGCTTTTTTGGCGGCAGCTTTTTTGGGAGCCGCTTTCTTGGCAGCAGCCTTCTTAGGAGCTGCCTTCTTCGCTGTTGCTTTTGTTGCCATAATTAGGAAACAATTTTGGTGAACAATTTTGTGAAGAGCATCGTAAGCGATACTTCCACACAACAAACATAAATAAAAATATATTTAATGTGAAAAGCTGATGATTTAAACAGTGTTGATAACCACCGATAAAACAAAAATGCTAACGCTAAAAATATCATCACTATCATTGCCAATATAATTATCACGTACATTTTTTTTTCAGCAACATACAAAAACAAAACTGCCGGAAGCATTGATATTCCTAAGGCTTGAAGGATGCGCAATAATTGATATTCGCAAAACATCAACAAGTCTTTCATCAAAAAAATTTTTCCGAGCACTTGTACAATAAGTGTCCTGAACAGTATAAAGGCTGTGAATAAAATAATTAGCAAATACAGGATACGATTTGAATTTTCATTGAGCGATGGATTGATAAACTTAACAGCAGCTTGTACAAATAATGATATTACTATCACAAAATTTGCAGTGAGCAAAAGTGAAGCTATAGAGAAATTTCCAGCTCGTACTCTAAAAATCTGTTGAGCTCTGTTATAGCTTAATAATGTTTGTATCAACTCATCTATCTCTGATGGAAAATGATTTTTTATGACAACAAAAACAATCAGCATTGTCAATAACCAAAAAATTGGCGATGTACCCTTTTTCTCATTTATTCTTTGCTGAATATCATAAACTTCATTACCAATGGTATCTTGCCATAGGAATAATGAAGAAGCAAATTCATCATGCTCCTTCATAATTAAACTATCTGATCGTATGGAGTCTTGTGCCGTAGTATGAATCAAAGAGTCTGAGGAGGCATTCGTTATTGTATCAATAGTATATGATGAATTCTGCGCAGATACCTGAAGAATTAAGTAGAAAAATATAAGAGCTAATACAAAAGCTTTTTTCAAACCATGAGGATTTGAAATCAAAAATAACCTACATATCCAAAATGTATCTTACTGTTTCTAAACAGTAATGTTTCGCGATGTAATGTGCCTATAGCATAAGACAACGCAAATATTCCTGCTTTGGTTTCTAGAGAAACTCCTGCCCCGAAGCCAAGAGGATAATCCTGCGCTTTGCTGTTTAGGCGCTGTATTACTGCTGCATTGAAAAATGAGAAAAAGTACGCGTTGCGAGAGAGCAGATAGCGATACTCTAAGTTGGCGATTCCATAATAAGGAGTGAATATTGATTCTTCCGTAAAACCTCTGAGGGTATTCATACCACCAATACGAAATTTTTCATTTTCTAAAATGATGGGACTATAAAAATACCTCGCTTTCAAACCGGTGAGCACGGTCATTCTTTTATGAACAGGCCAGAATTTGTCTAACAACAACCACCACGAAAACTGAAAATTGTTTCTGGCGATACTGTCGTACAAATATGCAAAGGGCTCTCCGCGACTTTCATCTATCAAAGCGCTAATAACCGGATTTCGTTTTATTGATTTTACACCTGCAGATATTCCTGCAGTGATTTGCCAACCACGAGTGGGATTAAAACGATAATCGAGATTCATAAAATAATATTCCACTGCACCTTCGTTAGTATTGATATCAAGGGCCTGCGGCAAGGAGCGATTCAGTTTTATTTGCAAGGTGTCAATTCTTTGAACAATAGTTGTCTTCTGCTTGAGAGAAAAACGAAGGTAGTTCATTCCTGCAAACTGGTATCTGAGGCCAAAATCCCGATCGAGGTCTAACCATGAAGTGTCGCGCTTAAACAATTCAAAACGCAGGTCTGTACCTATTGGTAGTCCAAATAAATATGGCACCATCAACGCTGTTTTAAGTGTTTGGGTTTGAGGCAGCGTTTTATTCCATTCTATATGAATTTGTTCTCCATAGCCAATCAAGCCGTATAGGTTGAGCCTTACTTCTCCTGTAATTAGCACCTGCCTTCCGGCCGAAGAAGGCAAAAAGCCAACAAATGCGTTGAAAAAACTAGCTTTTCTGTCTTTCAGATGAAGTTGAACGCGCGCTTTTTCTTTTTCAAAGTAAATGCTATGCGGATATACCAATTCCACAAAAGGCAGCATATTCAATCGCTGCGTAATAGCCGCCACGCGCGATTCATTGTATGGTTTGTTTTTCTTTATGCCAAGATAGGCTGCAAGGAAACTTTTTTTTACTCTGGTTTTTACTGGCAAGTCAAGCGTATCAAATGAGAAAAATTCATTTTGTTGAATTTTAATTCTTGCCAGAGGAGGAAACTGCGATATACTGTCAATTTCTACAACTGCAAAAGGGTAACCATTCTGCTCAGCATCGGAAAGCAATCGCTTTTGCAGATTTATGATTTGATTAGGCGTATAAAACTTAGTGAGGTTGCGAAATCTGATTGCTTTCAACAAAGTGTTACTGTCTGCCGAATAAACAGAAAGCCTCAAACGGTTGAATCTTGACCCTAAGAAAAAAATAGCTGAACAACTATTGCTCTCACAAAAAAATGAATCTAAAGAAGCGCCCAGATATCCCTTACTCTTCATTTTATCTAACAGACGAATACTCATGCGATAGGCATGCGAGGAATCTCTTGCCTTAGGAGGAATGCTGCCAAGCCTTAAAGAATCGGTTTTATATTGTATTCCATTAAATCCATTTATGAAGAAATGATATCTTATCTGCGCAGCAGCTAAAAACGGCAAGAGCACAAATAATAGTAGCAAATTCCTCACACCAACCGAAGATAAATAATACCTTCGGATTGTTGAATACAATAAGGGATAATGGCCGGAGGCATATACGTCCATATACCATTTTGCAGAAAGGCATGCAACTACTGCAACTTTTACTTTACCACATCTGTGCGACTGTTAAATGACTTTGTTAATGCTTTGCTTAAAGAAGCAGTACTACAAAAGAATTTTTTTGAAGGAGATACTATTGAAACACTATATTTTGGAGGGGGAACTCCAAGCATACTGCCTCCTGAAGCGTTGATAAAAATTACTTCTCATATTTTGCAGCATTATAAATGTTCGCTCAATGAATTTACAATTGAAGCTAATCCGGATGATATCAACGATGAGAAGATTCGTGCATTGAAGGAATTGCAACGGTTAGGTTTAAACCGAATAAGCTTAGGCGTACAATCTTTTTTTGACGATGACCTTGTATATCTTCAGCGCAATCACACAAGTGCAGATGCAGAAGCGGCCATTAAGAGGCTGCAAGATGCAGGATTTACTAATATTAGTATAGACCTTATCTATGGGATACCAACACTAACGGATAAGCGTTGGCAAGAAAATCTTGAAAAAATTGAGTCTTTAGGAATCAACCATTTTTCGGCATATTCACTCACTGTAGAAGAAAATACAGCGCTTTTTCAAAAAATAAAAAAGAGAAAACTCGCGAAGTTGGAAGATGAGCATAGTGCCGCTCAGTTTGATATGCTTATGGATTTTGCAGAGAAACACGGATATGAACATTACGAAATATCTAACCTGGCGAAACCCGGATACAGAGCACTACACAATTCATCGTATTGGCAAGGTAAGCCTTATCTTGGACTTGGCCCATCTGCTCATTCTTTTAAAGATAACATACGCAAATGGAATGTAAGTCATCTTAAAAAATACATCGAGCAAGTTGTCGAAGAGTTGCCCAACGAAAATTTAGAATTTCTCTCACCCAGAGATAAGGCAAATGAGTTGATGCTAACATCACTGAGAACATCTGATGGATTAGACCTTTCTCACCCTTTAATAATTGTTTTTTCAAATTACATACGTGAAAAATTAAAAGAAATACCCAGGCATCATTATCGAGTTCAAGACAATAAATTAGTGCTTACCAAAGAAGGAAGGCATTTTGCAGATTCGATAGCATTGCAGTTGTGGATAGAAGAATAAATAGAGTGCTATAGCGGCAAATATTTATGTTTGCCGTGCATGTCGGAAAT
>JAVQWQ010000002.1:0-39052 GCA_033578915.1 Chitinophagales bacterium
TGGGTGGGTTTACGAAGGGTTTAATGAAACCTATCGTAGCATAGGAATAGATTTCGAAAAAGATTATTATGAAAGCGAAACCTATCAATTAGGAAAAAATATTATAACAGAGGGGCTTGAAAAAGGAGTTTTTTATCGTAGAGCGGATGGGGCTGTAGCAATAGATTTATCTGCTGAGGGACTGGATGAAAAGGTATTGCTTCGCAGTGATGGCACCGCCATTTACATTACACAAGACCTTGGAACAGCACAACTAAGATACGAAGAATTTAAGCCGGATAAAATGATTTATGTCGTTGCCAACGAACAAGACTATCATTTTAAGGTATTAAAATTAACCTTGCAAAAATTGGGTAAAAAATGGGCTGACGGCATTTACCATTTAAGCTACGCGCTCGTTGAATCACCCACCGGAAGGTTTAAAAGCAGAGAAGGCAAAACTGCTGATGCTGACGATTTAATTGCTGAGGTGCTCCGCATTGCAGCAGAAAAAACAGATGAACTCGGTAAAATAGAATCTTTTAATGCAGATGAGCTAAAAGAATTACACCGGACCATAGGCTTGGGAGCACTTAAATATTTCATTCTTCGGGTAAATCCATTTAAAAAAATCATTTTCAACCCCGAAGAAAGCATTGATTTTCATGGCCAAACAGGCCCTTATATTCAGTTTGCTCATGCACGTATCTGTGCTATTTTACGAAAAGCAACAATAAAAAATCAATTTTTAAATGATACTCTTAAACTACAACCTATAGAAAGAGAGCTCATATTTCACATTTCTGAATATCGAAATATCCTTGCAGTTGCAGCACAGAAATACGACCCTAGTGAAATTGCAAATTATGTTTATAAAGTAGCTCAGTTATTTAGCCGTTTTTACACAGAATTGCCGGTTCTGAGCGCAGAATCAGAAGATTTGCAACAGCTTAGGCTTTTGCTTTGTAACCAGGTTGCGAGAGTTATCAGGGAAGGAATGAAACTACTAGGAATTAAAGTGCCTGAGAAAATGTAGCCATTTTAAGCTACTAACAAAATTCTAAGGCATAATTAGAAATAAAGTTGACTTGTAATCTTGGAAAGCAGATAAAAGTTTTTTGCTAAGATTTGAGGGAATTTGCTTTTTGAGCAATGCTAGATTTAAGATTGGCAGCTTTGTTTTTATGAATAGTACCTCTTTTAGCCAACTTATCAATTAGCGAATATACTTTTGGAAGAGCATTTTGAACTTCGTTATAATCTTTAGAAGCCCTGATATTGCGCAAAGCATTGCGCATGGTTTTAGCAAAGTAGCGATTTTCGAGCCTTCTCTTGGCAGATTGTCTTATCCTCTTTTGCGCAGATTTGTGATGTGCCATTATTAGAAATTAATTTTAGGGCGCAAAAATAAAAAAATTTGATAGTTTAATAAATAAACAAAAACCGCCTTGCTGGTTTCCCAACAAGACGGCTAACCCTAAAACCACTATGGCACGTCTTACCCCATAAACGTGCAGTGCAAAGAAAAAAATTTATCTGAAAAGAAAAAAAACATCTGAAATTTTTTTTTAATGGAAACTCTCCAAAACTTCCTGATTACGTTGGTTAATGTGTTCTAATATATCTTTTGCGAGAATTAAGGCTTTGTAACCATCGGAAAGCCCCACAGGAACAGGTTTGTTTTTTGTAATACTGTCGTAGAAAGCCCTGAACTCTAATTCAATTGCATTGATGTCTTTATGCGATAAAGTCGTAGTGGTAATGTATGCTTCTTTTCCATTAAAAGTAAAGGAAACTGCACCGTTAAAATTGTAGGGTTTTTGGTAGAGCAATTGAAGTATTTCGCTTTTGCCTTGCAAAAAATCAATACTTATATATTTACCTTTCTGGAATATTCGCATCTTACGCATGCTCTTCATAGCTATCCTGCTGGCAGTTACATTTGCCACGCATCCATTTTCAAACTCTATTCTTGCATTTGCTATATCCGGGGTGTCGCTTAAGATAGCTACTCCGCTGGCGTGTATTTTCCTGATGGGCGAAGAAACAAAACACAACATAATGTCCAGATCATGAATCATCAGATCGTGGATAACACTCACGTCTGTCCCGCGCGGATTAAACATCGCAAGGCGATGAACCTCTATAAATAACGGATTAATCTCATTAAATTTTAAAGGTAATATGGCGGGATTAAAACGCTCTACATGGCCCGCCATTGCTTTAATCCCTTTTTCCTCGGATAATTTTAACAAAGCGGCTGCCTGTTCGGGGGTTTCAGTTATGGGTTTCTCTATAAATACATGTTTACCCGCAGTTATAGCTGCCTTTGCCACTTCGTAGTGAGCAGAAGTAGTGCATACCACATCTATAGCATCACAAAGACTGATTAACAAATCAGAATCATCGAATTTTTTTAAGCCTGCCTTTATTCCATCCTCTTTGGCATGAGGGTCTGGGTCGTAGAATCCAATAATATGGTAACCTGGGATATTTTGAAGTATCCGGGTGTGAATTTTACCCAAATACCCCATCCCAAAAATACCGATTTTAATTTTTTCCATCTTTCATAAACGGCTTTTCATTTATGCAAAAAGCCGCACTGTGTTAGTCTCCAGTGCGGCTTAAGCTCGTTATCTGAAATTTTATTCCGATTTTTTTTCAGATTCCTTGCCCTCCATTTGCTCTTTAATCTGGCTAAGAATACCGAGATCGCCCAGTGTAGCTTTCTCTACTTTCTGCTGCAGATTGGCTATTTCTTTTTTGGTTCGCTTAGCCTCTGCTTTGCGCTCGTTCTTCTCAGCTTCTTTTTGCTCTTTTAATTTGTCTTCCCATACGCGTGCATGAGATACTAAGATCTTCTTTTCATTGCGATTGAATTCCAACACCTTAAATTCAGCTTTTTCGTCTGGACCCAGAAGTCCGCCTTGTTCTTTAGCAAGGTGTTTTTTCGGAGCATATCCCTCAAGTCCGTAAGGTAGTAGTACCACAGCTCCTTTATCGTCAATTTGCATTACGGTAGCCTCGTGTACAGACCCAACGGGGAATACCTCTTCGAATGTATTCCATGGATCTTCCTCTATCTGGCGGTGGCCAAGGATAAGTTTTCGATTTTCTTTGTCTATTTCGAGCACAACAACTTCTAATTGGTTGCCCACCTTAGTGTACTCGCTAGGGTGATTGAAACGCTTTAACCAGCTTAGGTCGCTGATATGCACATAGCCGCCAACATATTCATCTAATTCAACAAATACATTGTATGGCGTTAGGTTACGCACTATACCGGTATGCCTGCTACCAACAGGATATTTCTCTTCAACTTTTTGCCATGGATCATCTGTAAGCCGTTTGATAGAGAGGCTCATTTTGCGCTCTTCGCGGTCTAGGGTCATAACAATGGCCTCGTGTACATCTCCGAGCTTGAAAAAGTCACGACTGTTAATTGGTGTAGCGCTCCAGCTAATTTCGCTGACATGTACTAAGCCTTCTACTCCGGGCACAATTTCTAAAAATGCACCATAGTCTTCAATATTTACCACTTTACCTTTAACCCTGGCTCCTATTTCAATATCTTTATCCAACGTATCCCAAGGGTGCGGCAGAAGTTGTTTCAGGCCAAGAGAAATACGTTTCTTATTGTCATCGAAATCAAGAACTACCACATTGAGCTTTTGCTGCACCTGGAGAACCTCACTGGGGTGGGCAATTCTCCCCCATGAAATATCTGTTATATATAGCAATCCGTCTAAGCCTCCTAAGTCTATAAAAGCGCCAAAGTCGGTTATTGCTTTTACAACTCCTTCAAGTACCTGGCCCTTTTCGAGCTTGCTGATAATTTCCTCGCGCTGTTGCTCGAGATCGCTCTCAATAAGAGCCTTATGGCTAACTACAGCATTTTTAATAGCCTCATTGATTTTCACAACTTTAAGCTCCATCGTTTTGCCTACATACACATCGTAATCTGTAATAGGCTTAACGTCTATTTGCGAACCGGGAAGGAAGGTTTCCATACCGTTGATGTTTACGATGAGGCCACCTTTAGTTTTAGAAGTTATTTTTCCGGTAACAATAGCGCCGGTGCGGTGTGCTTCCACAATATAATCCCAAGCCTTGAGCATCTTGGCATTTTTGCGGCTTAAAATCAAATGCCCCTTGCTGTCTTCTTTGCTTACCACATAAACCTCAAAGGTGTCTCCTATCTTCAAATCTTCCACATCCCTGAACTCGCTGCGCGGCACCATGCCATCGCTTTTATATCCACCGATATTAAGTATTACTTCGTGTGGAGTAATTGCTACTACAGTACCCTTAACTATCTCATTATCTTCAATAGTTTTTAAAGTTTTACTGTACAACTCATCGTAGTAAGCACGCTGTTTTTCATCGTACCGAACAACATTACGCTTGTCAATGCTCCAGTCGAAATCATCGTGTGCAGAGGTTGCCGCCTGTGAGGCTTCGTTACTTTCGGTTGTTTCGGTAATAGTTTCGGCTGCTACAGTTTCGTGTCCACCTGTTGCAGAATCGCTTGGGGTGTAATCGGTTGTTTCCAAAGAATCAGTCATAAAAATATGCGACCGTAATTTGTATTCCCGCACGGCAAAGCGGGTTTAGTGATTAAATAAAAGCATGCGAAGATAATTGATTAATTTACAATAACCAATTTATATAAAATTTATTTTGAGGGGGTGTTGTGAAATTTATTACAAGGATTCTGGCAATTCTTGGTTATTTTATATTAAAAACACCAAAGAGTGCATCATAAAAAAGGGCGGGTTTTAATTTTGGTTTTGAATCATGCAAAATACTCTGTTACAGTACGAAAAAGTTATTTCACGCTGTCGCGAAATATTTGAAAATAAAACAAAAGATTATGGCACCTCATGGAGAGTGATGCGCCCTAAAAGCATCACTGATCAATTATATATAAAAGCTCAGCGCATCCAGAACATTGAAAACTCCGGAAAAAAATTAATTGATGAAGACGTTGATGTTGAGTTTGTAGGAATAATAAACTATGCCCTGATAGGTTTAATACTGTTGGAAATGGCTCAGGAAAAGCGCAGCGATCTCTCTGAACAAGAAGCTCTTGCCCTATACGACAAGAAAGTAGCAGAGGTAAAATCCTTGATGATGGCAAAAAATCACGATTATGGCGAAGCATGGCGAAGTATGCGTATAAGTTCATTTACCGATTTAATACTAATGAAAATTTTGCGCATCAAACAAATAGAGGACAATAATGGTAAGACCTTAATCAGCGAGGGAATTGAAGCCGGATATGCAGATATAATTAACTATGCAGTTTTTGCCTTGATAAAGCTTGCTGAAACCGAAGATTAAAATCTCTTTGCTATGAACATCTACTCGCTTTTTTCTCTCATCGCGGCCATTGCACTAGCAGTTTATGCGGTACGTTTTGCTTTCAAAAAACCTCAACATCTCATTATTACATATTTGCAATTTTTGTCGGCATATTAATTTTAGTAATTTGTAAAGGCTATAGACCCGCTTGGAACAGCGTATATAATGCACGACTATTTCGCTGCCTTTGGCCAGTTGGGTTTGAAAAATTTTTGGGAAAATATGAGTTTATGGAGTGAGCCTTTGGCCGTGTTTATGATTGTGTTTGAAATAACATTAGGTGTAGCGCTATTAATAGGATGGAAAATCAACCTCACGCTATGGTTAAGTTTTGCCATGTTACTGTTCTTTACCTTTCTCACCGGTTTTACATACTTGAATGGATATGATTGGAAGCTCCTCTTTAGCAAGGGAAAACTTGTTTTCGATGAAAAGAAGATGAAGGTGACAGATTGCGGATGTTTTGGAGATTTTGTGAAACTTAAGCCGTGGGTATCATTTTATAAAGACATTTTTCTTGATATTTTACTAATTATTCTTATAACAGCCTCTAATAAAATTGAAGCGCTGTTTTCCGGAATAACGAGAAGCAGTATAGTGTTTATAACAGCGGTAGCTTCATGGTTATTTTGTTTATACAACTCGGTTTGGAATATTCCGATTGTGGACTTCAGGCCATACAAGCCAGGTAACAATATCAGGGAATTGCGCAAAGAAAAAATTCCTCCTAAAACAGAGATGATCTTCATTTACAAGAATAAATCCAGCGGAGAACTGAAAGAATTCAAGATGAATGAACTCTCTCAAATGAAGTACGAAGAATGGGAGTTTGTTGACAGAAAAGACAAGGTTATAGATCCGGGAATTCCTGCAGTGATAACTAATCTTTTTATAAGCGACGAAAACAAAAATGATATTACAGATCAGTTGCTGGAAGACACTTCTTACGCATTAATCATTGTAGCTTATAAACTCGGCAAGACCAATACCGAAGCTTTTAAAAAACTTAATGAATTAGCCCAAAAAGCAAGAGAAAATAATTTCAAAGTTTACGGGCTTACGAGTGGAGATATAAATATCGAAGAATTTAAAAAACAACATCAAATAACTTTCCCATTTTACACTGCAGACGAAACTCCATTAAAAACTATTATTCGTTCTAATCCGGGACTAGTGTTAATGAAAGATGGAACCGTTTTAGATATGTGGCATTACAGGCATTTGCCAGACTTTGAACAAATTCAAAAAAAGTATTTAAAATGAGGTTTTGGGGTGAAGGCCTAAAGTTGGTTAAGATCTAAGAATTGAGTTTAGGTTTTATTTCATTTATACTTAAGAAATACTTGTGACGGATATGGTGCTAATTCACATAAAAATATTTAGTGCAAATTATGAATAATGCCCGATTATACTGACCAGACAGGATATCGCTTTTATATTGCAAATGAGCCTGCAAGGATTATTTCCTTAGTTCCTTCTCAAACTGAATTATTGCATTATCTCGGATTAGGCCATAAAGTAGTTGGCATAACAAGATTTTGCATTCATCCTAAGGAATGGAGGCAAGAGAAAACCATTATTGGTGGAACAAAGAATTTTAAATTTGAAATAATTGACGCACTCAAACCGGACTTAATTATTGGAAATAAAGAGGAAAATTACAAAGAGGGAATTGAATTACTAAGAAGAAAATATCCGGTATGGCTCAGTGATGTAAATGATTTGCCCTCAGCCTTTAGAATGATTGAGGATGTTGGCCTTATGTGTGGAACGACAAAAGAAACCTTTAAGTTATTAAACGATATTTCATTGGAAAGAAAAAAATTTCACGAAACAAAAAGATTGTTGAAGCCCAAAATAGCTTATTTCATTTGGAAAAGGCCATATATGGTTGCAGCTTCAGAAACTTTTATAAATTCCATGATAGAGGAAGCCGGATTTGAAAACATATTTAAAAACTTCAAGCGCTATCCTGAATTTGAACCGGAAGATTTGAGGCAGTATAAACCTGATATTGTATTTCTATCTTCTGAACCATATCAATTCAGAACCAAACATATCGAAGAGTTTCGCAGTATATTTCCTCAGGCAAAAATTTCAATAGTTGACGGAGAAATGTTCAGTTGGTACGGTCCGCGGATTAAAGATGCTTACATATATTTTTCTGAATTGTGGAATAAGCTATTAGGCGACTAGCAAAAGGCCGTTTTTATCAATCAAGTATTTTTCTGAGCCGGGAAAGGTCTTCGGCCTTATCGAGATAACCTAAATGTCTGTGCAAATCCATTAAGTTATAAATCAACTCAGAAATAACGGACTTATTAGAGGCAGGATTAAAGAAGGCTGGTTCTTCAGGAGCATCTAACCTTTGCAGATAGTCTTTTATCTCATTTCGAGAAAAAACAGACCCTCTATTAAAAGGATTGATATAAAAAAGAATTTCTTTCTGTGGCTTATTGTTGGAAGAAAAATTTTCAATCGAAGACTTACACATACATAAGATGTAATGTTTTAGCAACGTCACTCCATACACAGGAAGGTTTAAATCATTTGCTATAATCTGATACAGTATTCCCAACGACAGCGCATTACCCTTACGCGTTTCGAGTAAATTATTCAGACAATATTCGCTGTATTCGAGATGTTTCCCGGCTGAAGCTTCAAATCGAAATACGCCATAAAATACCTGGTTAAATACGTGAATCTGCTCTAAAGCCGATTGATTGTAATTTAGTTCAACCCAAATTCTTTGTTTGATTTTAAAAATTTGTTTCTTGATATTATCAAAGTCAAGATCAGGATAATAATACCTGGACACCAAGAAGTATCCTTCAAGAAGATCCGGATTTTCAGATTCTGCCCACTTGGAAAAATCAAGCAACAAATCTTCGTAGTATATGGAATGAATAACCTCTTCAAGTTTTTGTTGAATGTATGCGTCTTGCGATTGCGACCAAATTTCCTCCAGGGCAGGAATAGCATTCTTGCCAAAGCTCACCAGTTTTTGAAAGATATGATTATAAACCTCAGGATCATTATCGTCCAGCAGTTGTACCATGGCATTAAGCTCCCTGCGATTTATCATACTCATTTTTTTCCGGATACTTTTCGCGATGGCTTCTTACTTTTTTGAGGGGTTGTTTCTATTATTTTCAGAATCTCATCAAGTGTAAGGGTTTCGGCTTGAACTCCTTTAGGAATTTTAAAATTATCTTTTCCCTTTTTGATATAAGGGCCGAAACGGCCTCTTAAAACTTGTATGCCATGTTCTGAGAATTCCTGAATCAAGGAGCTGGCCTCGGCATCACGTTTGGCTTGTATCAATGCAATAGCTTCATCCAAACTTACGGTGTATGGATCATAGGCTTTCTCAAGTGAGTAAAACTTATTGTCGTGAAGTATGTACGGGCCAAACCTTCCCACATTTACTTTAACCTCCTTCCCTTCAAATATGCCAAGCGTTCGAGGCAATTGAAACAAAGCAAGTGCCTGCTCAAGAGTAATATTTTCAATAGACTGCCCCGGACGCAAACTTGCAAAGCGAGGCTTTTTTTGCTCATCATCAGTTTTCCCGATTTGAATCATAGCCCCATAGCGACCCATTCGCGCAAAAACAGGCTCACCGGTTTTGGGGTCATCTCCCAGATATCTTTCTCCCGTAACTTTTTTGGCTTCTTTTTCAGTTTGTTCTACGTTGGCATGAAAAGGCTTATAAAAAGCATCAATCATCTTCTGCCATTCCAGCTTACCTAAGGCTATTTCATCAAACTGTTCTTCTACCTTGGCGGTGAATCCATAATCTAGAATATTACTAAAATTTTCAACTAAAAAATCATTGACCAATATACCAATGTCGGTAGGGAAAAGCTTGTTTTTTTCAGCGCCGACAATTTCTGTTTTAGTAGCAACGCTAACCTGATTGTCTTTTAAGGTTAGCACCCTGTAGGCGCGCTCTGTACCCTCACGACTTTCTTTTACGACGTAATTTCTTTGTTGAATCGTTGAAATAATTGGTGCATAAGTAGAAGGCCTTCCGATACCCAACTCTTCAAGTTTTTTTACGAGACTGGCTTCAGTGTATCGGGGCTGTGGCCTTGTAAACTTTTCGGTTGCTATAAGCTCTTTAAGCTCCAGAATCTGACCTGTTTTTACAGGCGGTAGAAGCCTGGTTTCTTCTTGTTCGTTTTCAGGTTCATCGTCATTATCTTCTGCGTAAACCTTCAGAAATCCATCAAATAATACCACCTCTCCGGTAGCCGTTAATATATCTTCATTTTTATCATTACTGATATTTATTAATGTGCGCTCTAATTCTGCATCGCTCATTTGAGAGGCAATGGCTCTTTTCCATATTAGTTCATACAATCGCTGCTCATCGCGCTCAGCCTCAATTTCTGTAAGAGAAGGGTTTGTAGGCCTTATGGCTTCGTGGGCCTCCTGCGCATTTTCATTTTTAGTAACATATTGCCGCTGGCGGTGATATTTTGCGCCATATCTTTTTTGGATTTCACTACCTAATTCCTGAAGCGCCACCTCAGAAAGCGTTGTGGAATCGGTACGCATATATGTAATGTATCCGGCTTCGTATAGATTTTGCGCCAAACGCATTGTGCGCGATACCGAAAAACCAAGCTTGCGCGAAGCCTCTTGCTGAAGCGTAGATGTTGTAAAAGGAGCAGCCGGCGAGCGCCGCGAAGGTTTTTTCTCAATACTCTGTACAGTAAAAACCGCGCCTATTAATTGATTTAAATAAGCTAAGGCATCTTGTTCCTTACTGAATCTGGTTGCGCTTTCGGCTTTAACTAAAACTTTTTTTCCGCCTTCATCAGCAACATAAAACCACCCGTTTATCTTAAAACTGGAAACAGGAACAAAATTATTGATTTCCCGTTCACGCTCTACAATCAGGCGAACAGCCACCGATTGTACACGGCCTGCTGATAGTGCCGGCTTGACTTTCTTCCACAAAACAGGAGAAAGCTCATAGCCCACTAACCTATCAAGCACGCGCCGTGCTTGCTGGGCATTTACCAGATTTAAATTCAGCCGTCTTGGATTTTTAATTGCATTTTTGATGGCTTTCTCTGTAACCTCAGTGTAGGTAATACGCTTTGCAGTTTGCGGATCTAATCCCAGCACATGGCACAAATGCCATGATATTGCCTCTCCTTCACGATCTTCATCAGTAGCCAGATAGATATCTGTTGATTCCTTAGCCAGTTTTTTCAACTCATTCACAATCTTTTTTTTGTCTTCGCTGACTTCATACTCAGGAGTGTAGCCATTTTGTATATCAACTGCCAAACCCTTGTCGGGCAAATCTCGTATGTGGCCATAGCTGGAAGCCACAATAAAATCTTTACCAAGATATTTATTGATTGTTTTTGCTTTGCTCGGCGATTCTACTATGATAAGGCTTTTAGACATGTTATATGTTCAGGTTTTCGACAGCTAAATAATGCGCGAATGAATAATTTTTTTTTGAAGTGTATATTTTTTTTGAGTTTATCAATAATGAGTGGTCACAAATGCTCTTCATAACAACTTCCCTAAATTTCATTTAAAATTTCATTAAAACACCGTATGTAAAAACCAATACAAATAATTTTGTTATTAGTTATATGAAAAAATCGCATATCATTTTATTAGTTGTGCTTGCAGCCGCAATCGGCATAATTGTTGCTACAACCGGCGACTATACTACATATGCTACATTCAGTCAAGCCAAAGAAACCAAAAGGGCAGTAAATGTTGCCGGTTACCTGGCTAAAGATAAACCTTTGATTTACGACCCTTTAAAAGATCCGAATTATTTCCGATTTACTATGTACGACAGAGAGGGAAATGTGCAGGAAGTGATTTATAAAGGCGCAAAACCGCAGGATTTTGAAAGAAGTGAACAATTGGTTGTTAAAGGTAAGATGGAAAATGGATATTTTCGTGCAAGCGAAATTTTAATGAAATGCCCCTCTAAATATGTGAATGACGAAATAACATTTAAGGAAAAAGAGACATCATAGTTGTTTTTTACTCACCATTTATCATGCTTAAAAAATTTTTTCAACCCCATGTAACTATTTACCGTTACGACAAATTTCTTGTAGGTTTCGTACCTGCAATGATTGCCCCATGGATTGGGGTTCTTTTATTTTACCTCGCAAAGTTTTCGGATATGAGCCTTCGGGATTATTTTATTATGATTTTCAAGCCTCAGATTTTTTCTCCAATCATGAGCCTCGGTGTGGTGTTGAATCTTTTCATCTTCTTTTTGTTTATATCAAGAAATTATTACATAGCTGCACGCGCTGTAATCTTTGCTTCTATACTCTATGCCATACCTATTGTTTGGGTAAAATTTTTCCATTAGATAGATGTAATTTTATAGGAGCAAGAAGTATTATTAATGCTTTATTCTTTTTTACTCTAAACACACCATAGGTGTAAACCTGATAAATAAAGGCTCAATAATTTTATAACTCAGCTTAAACATAACTATCATAAATGAATGAAATAAATTTCTTAAATGCAGATGAATCATTATTGCCAGAAATCTGTAACAGGATTTTACATGAATTTTACGGTTGCAAAGTTTTTCTTTTATCCGGCGAACCCGGAGCAGGAAAAACAACGCTGGTAAGAAATTTCTGTTCTATACTTGGTGTAACAGACGAAGTTTGCAGCCCCACATACACCATCATTAACGAATACCATACACGCACCGGAGAAAAAATTTATCATATAGATTTATATCGTTTAAAAAACAAAGAAGAGGCTGTTGAAGCAGGAGTCATAGATATTTTAGATCGAACAAACTGGACTTTTATAGAATGGTATCAAATTCTTTCAGAATACATTGACCGGAATGCCGTGATTATAAAAATGGAAAAAACAGAAGATGCAAAGAGAAATATATTTGCAGAATATCTTAAATAAGATTGTAAAAGCAGTTGAGATAATTAAAACGACTTCAATTTGAATGAATTGATATTTTAATATTGTTTCACTATGATGACATCGCATCAGATTAGAAATGCTTTCTTAAAGTTTTTTGAAATCAAAGAACATAAGATTGTGCCGTCTGCGCCATTAGTGGTAAAAAATGACCCGACACTGATGTTTATCAACAGCGGTATGGCTCCTTTTAAAAATATTTTTTTAGGTAATGAGCCAATTAAGTACCCTCGAGTAGCCAATACACAAAAATGCCTTAGAGTAAGCGGTAAACACAACGACCTCGAAGAAGTTGGAGTTGACACCTATCATCATACTTTTTTTGAAATGTTAGGTAACTGGAGCTTTGGAGATTATTTTAAGGCTGAAGCGATAGCCTGGAGTTGGGAACTGCTTACACAAATATACAAGCTGGACAAAGACAGGCTTTATGTAACGGTTTTTGAAGGAGATGAAAAAGAAAATTTACGTTTTGATACAGAAGCGTATGAAGAATGGAGTAAATGGATTGATAAAGACCGAATTTTAAAAGGAAACAAAAAAGACAATTTCTGGGAAATGGGCGAAACCGGCCCCTGTGGCCCTTGCACTGAAATTCATATTGACCTGCGCCCTGAGGAAGAAAGAACTAAAACTGACGGAAAACAATTAGTCAATAAAGGTCATCCGCTGGTAATTGAAATATGGAATAATGTTTTTATGGAATATGAAAGAAAAGCAGATGGTTCGTTGGCGGCACTACCTAAAAAGCATGTGGACACCGGCATGGGCTTTGAACGCTTATGCATGGCTGTTCAGCAAAAAAACAGCAGTTATGACACTGATGTTTTTCAACCCATCATTCGCGCTATTTCAAACATTACAGGCATAGATTACCAATACTCTCTTCCTGAACAAGATGGGCTGGGAAGAACTATTGCACATCTCTCTACTACTCAAAAAAGAGATATTGCAATCCGTGTAGTTGCAGACCATATAAGAACTTTGGCATTTACTATTGCCGATGGTCAGTTGCCCTCAAACAACGGTGCAGGATATGTTATTCGAAGAATACTTCGCAGAGCAGTCCGTTATGGTTTTTCCTATTTGAACATGGAGCAACCATTTATATTCAAACTTGTTGATGTGCTTGCAGAACAATATAAAGATGTCTTCCCGGAATTAAACGCGCAAAAGGATTTTGTTGCTAATGTAATTAAAGAAGAAGAGCTATCTTTTCTGCGCACACTTGCCAATGGCCTGCGCCGTATAGATTCGTTAAATAAAATAGATGGAAAAACAGCTTTTGAGCTGTTTGACACCTACGGCTTTCCTTTTGACCTCACCAAACTTATTGCAGCAGAAAAAGGCTGGGAGGTAGATGAAAAAGAATTTGAACGCGAAATGCAAGCCCAGCGCGAAAGAGCGCGTAGTGCTGCAGTAGCAGAAACCAGCGATTGGACATGGATAAACGATGACAAACCCACAGAATTTGTTGGTTATGAATGTACCGAAGCGGTTGCAACTCCACTGCGATACAGAAGTTTAAGAGTAAAAGATAAAGTTTGGTATCAAATTGTGCTCGACAAAACTCCTTTCTATGCTGAATCTGGCGGGCAGGTTGGCGATACCGGCTACCTGGATTTTGACGGAGAAAGCATACGCGTGGAAGATACGCGAAAAGAAAATGAACTGATTGTACATTGGACTAAAGAATTGCCTAAGAAATTCAGCAAAGTAGTTGTAGCAAGGGTGGACAAAGACAGGCGGAACGATATAAGAAAAAATCATTCTGCAACTCACCTGCTACAAGCCGCTCTTAGAAAAGTGTTAGGCCCTCATGTTCAACAAAGAGGCTCGCTGGTGTGCAGCGAATATCTCCGATTTGACTTTTCACATTTTGCCAAGATGACTGAAGATGAAATCAGACAAACAGAGGAACTGGTAAACGAAAAAATTCAGCAAAATATATTACTAGACGAAAAAAGAAATGTACCCATTGCTGAAGCGGAGCGAATGGGCGCAACTATGTTATTCGGAGAAAAATACGGTGAAAATGTGCGCGTGATAACTTTTGATGAAGAATTCAGCAGGGAACTTTGTGGAGGCACACATGTTTCATCAACTGCAGAAATAGGAATATTTAAAATAATCTCAGAAAGTGCAGTTGCATCCGGTATTAGAAGAATTGAAGCAGTAACAGGAAAGGGAGCATTATCATGGATAAACAGCGAATTGCAGCAGCTGCAAAAAGTTCGCGAATTGCTGAATAATCCAAAAGATGTCGTGAAAAATATTCAAACCATAAAAAGCGAAAATGAACAACTCAAAAAACAAGTTGTATCAATGGAGGACCATATAGTTTCTGAATTAGCCAAGCAAATTCTTCCAAATATTACATCAAAAGAGGGTTTGTTTTTTTATACCGGAACAAGAATTGACGTTCCTTCCATTGATGCATTAAGAAAGTTGGGTATCCAACTAATCAACGCGCTTAAAACAGATTATTTGCTAATTTTAAGTGCAATCATACAAGAGAAAATTTCGATTCATCTTCGCGTTGCTCCTTCTTTAGGATTAAATGCAAATCAGTTATTAAAAGAGTTAGCTCCACATCTGCGCGGTGGAGGGCCTCCTGAATTTGTACAGGCTGTTGCTGAAAATGAAAGTCAGGTAAAAGAACTGATTGATAAAATATCTCAGAAAGTTGCTACGATGGCCATTAAGCCAGCATAAGATAAAATTATGCTTTTATCGCATTATAATAATAATTTATTCTTAGGTACTAAGTTAGCTCAATACCAAAACTTATCTTTTTTTTCCTTTTTGCGGGCTTGGATTGGCCTCTGGTATGGCCTTGATTTCTGCAATAAGCTTTTGATTCATTCTTACATATTCTTCATTTTTGGCATCTCTTGCTTTTTGTAAAGAGACTTCTGCCGACTGAAGCGCATTGGCATAGTCTTTCATCTTATACAATATTTTGGCGCGTAGATGCGTAATCCAATATGCCGAAGGATTTATTTCTGCAGCTTTTGTACACCACTCCAGCGCTTTGGAAAGATCTTTATTATTTTCATAATAATAGTTTGCAGCCTGATAAAAAGGCCTTTTATCCGTAGCCAATTCCTTATCAATAGCCTTCATTATCTTTTCATCAATCTGTGCATATACAATAAAAGACACCATTGTGCGATCCCATTTAAGCTGAATTTCTGCCTGAGTGGGCTTGATATTCTGGATATCAATAGTAAAAGTTTCTACGGGCTCGCATAGCCGTATTGGTTTAACCGGTATGCGGACAACATCGTTTTCAATTTTATAATCATTAGCAGAAGTAACGTTGAGGTCTTTTGTAATAATGATTTGCCATTCGTTTTCTCCGGGTATGGTTAGTAATCCGTATTTCCCCTTTTCAACTTTTGTTTGTTCGATCGTAACTTCTTCCCCAAACTCGATGGTTGTTGCGGCATTAGCGCCTGTACGCCAGATTTTTCCATAAGGAACCAGGTCACCAAATATCACCCTTCCTTTTACGCCCGGCCGAGAATAATTTAATTCGATAAATGATGTGGCAAATTGCTGGCGGACTGTTTGCAGCGGGCTTGGAGGTGGAATAGGAAGAGATTGGCCAAAGCTTACATAAAAACTAATTATTGCAACATGTAACAGAAAAAATTGCTGTTTTATCATGGCATATAATTAAATATTATGGTATTGCAAATCCACTTACAATATTTTATTGCTGACGCAAAAAAGCAATCAAGTCAGTGTTTTCAATACTAGAATGCCCGGCCAAACGCAAAAGCGTAATGATTTGCCCGCGGTGATAGCTTCCGTGGTTTACCACGTGAAAAAGTATATCTTCAACCGGTTGGGCGTATTCCATTCCCTTGAGGTTTTTATACCGTACAATACTCTCAAGAAATGAAGAGTCTTTATCTTTTATAAAAGAAAGTAATTCCTCAGAAGCTAAGGGATATTTATCCAAAGCTTCGGCCGGGCTGCCTGTAAAGTGCTCGCTTGGCCAATTAGTGATTTGCCCACCCTGGATACGTGTGAACCAAATAACCTCTGCATCCCAAATGTGCAAAACAGTTCTGTATATATTCTTGAAACTTGATGGATATTCCATAAATAAATCTTTTTCAGGTATATTTTTCAACATATTTGCTATTCGGCGATTTGCCCAGGCATTGTATGCAAGATGTTTTTGTATAGAATACATAGTAAAACTTTTATAAGCGAATGTACATCCCTACATATATTTTATCATCAAAAAATTCAAAATGAAAAAAATAAAAGTCGGCCGCGAAACCATATGTGCAGCAGATGCTGTTATCGAAGATGATATTAGGCCTCATCTCATGCCGGTGTATGCCACTTCTACCTATTTATATGAAAGCCCTGAAAAAGCGGCAAAATCGTTTTTGGGAAAAAACGAGCAACCCTTTATTTACGGGCGGTGGAGTCATCCCAACGCCAAGCTGATAGAGCAAAAGATTGCTGCTTTGGAAAGCTATGGTATGAAAAATAATGCAACTGCGTTAGCATTTGGTTCGGGCATGGCAGCCATTTCGGCTCTGTTTCAAGGACTACTAAACACAGGAGATGCAGTATTGGCTCAGGGAAATATTTATGGCACTACTATAGATTACCTGAATTTTTTCAGTAAAAAATTTGGGATACAGGTCATTTACGCAGACCTAAGCAAGATCGAAGAGGTTGATCTTATACTTAAAAGAAATAAATCAATTAAGTTGATATATGGCGAGTCGCCTTCCAATCCCACAATTCGCTGCTTAGACCTCTTCAAACTACAAAAAGTAGCGAAAAAATATAAGTGCAAAACCTGTATTGATAATACCTTCTGCACGGCAATCATTCAACAGCCTCTTGCGTTTGGAATTGATTTTGTTGTGTATTCGGCCACGAAGTTTATCAATGGCCATGGAAACAGTCTTGCAGGTGTTATTGTTTCAGGTGATGCTGAGTTTATGCAAAACACATTTTATAAAATTCGCAAGCTGCATGGCAGCATCATTTCTCCTTTTGACGCATGGATTCTCAATAATGGAATCAAAACATTACCGCTGCGCATGGAGGCTCACAGCAAAAACGCTTTAAGGTTAGCTGAATTTGTATCAACTCATCCTAAAGTAAAAAAAGTGTATTATCCGGGTTTGCCTCAGGACTCCGACCATAATATAGCCAAAAAGCAAATGAAATATTTCGGAGGCATGTTGGCTTTTGAAATAAAGGGAGGAAGAAAGGAGGCTTTTCGCGTGTTACGCAGGCTAAGGCTTTGCCGACTCACTGCATCATTAGGCACCTGCGATACGCTGATACAACATCCGGCCAGCATGAGCCATTCGTTTGTGCCTCCACAACAGCGCGAACAATATCAAATTACTGAGGGACTATTGCGCATGAGCGTAGGCTTGGAAAATCCTGATGACCTTATAGAAGATTTATCTCAAGCGCTTTCATGAAAATTTTTCACAATACTTTATAACGATTACCGATATTATTGTAGATATATATCCAATGAAAAAAACTTTCTGCGTTTTAATATTTTGCGTTGTAGCCATATACACCTTTTCTCAAAATCCCTTGGGAGGCAGCGCTTCCTTGGCTTTTATAAATAATCCTTTCAGCGCTAGGCTTTACGCATTAGGACACATAAACCAGACATTATTTGATAACGATGCAACACTGGGTTATACTAACCCTTTTTTATGGAACAAAAACATGCATCAGCAAATTGCGTTTGGCACATCGTTTATTCCCGGAGGCGTTAATGCAGGGAACATCGCTTACGTGCATCATTTCCCAAAGATATCAGCTTTTGGGTTTGGCTTTAATTACATCGCTTACGGAAACATTCCTCGTACAGATGAGAGCAGCAACATTATCGGAAAGATTCAAGCATCTGAATATATATGGTACAGCGGGACCGCTTACCATTTCGCCAAACTTTTTGCCGTTGGCGGAAACATCAAGCTCTTTTACTCCCAGTTGGCAGAGTTTAGCAGCGTGGGTATGGCAGCAGATATTGGCTTTTCTATCAACGACACCGCCAAGCTGCTGAGTTTTTCTTTGACGGCAACAAACGTTGGCGCTCAATTCAAGCCATATCGCAATGGAAATACAGAAATAATTCCTTTCGATTTGCGGATGGGTTTCTCCTTTGGATTTAAAGGTTTTCCTATACGGTTTCACACCACCATGCATAATCTTCATCGCTGGAACATCAGATATAGCAACCCGCGCGAAAACAATACCGGAAATTTATTCTCTTCAAGTGATGCAAAGCCTTCAAAAGACATAGGCGATGAAATTTTCCGGCATTTTATTTTAGGTGCGGAAGCAAATATTAAAAAGATAGTGAGGCTTCAGCTTGCTTACAACCATTTGCGAAGGCAGGAACACAGACAGCTTAATGTTCGCAGTATAGCAGGATTTTCATTTGGTATGGGGATTCGGATTAAATTTATGGATATTCAATATGCTTTTAGCCCATATGCGTTGGGCAGAAATTCAAGTCATCTCACAATGGGGATTGACATTCAAAAAATTCCGCGCAGAAAAAAGAACTAAAAAAGCTGGACAACAGGCAATTCTTTTTGAATTGAACCAACTGCACTTTTGGCGCGAAAGAGCTCGTAAAGCAAAATATTCATTCCAAGTAAAATGAAGTTGTATAAAAAGTCTTCTACAGGTATGCTGCCTAAACGCAAACCTAAGTTTTCACTGTCGTTGTACATCACAACAGGGAGCGCGGTCAAAATACCGTTCACCAAAAGCATAGGTATTATGGATATAGCATAAGCCAGCAGGAAAGATTGTAGCTTATTCCCCTTAAGAATCAAAGGAACAAATGGCATGATGATTGCTGAACCAAATAGAACCGTCCAGGTATATGTTTTGTGTAAAAACATAAAGGAACATATCATCAAAACGATAGCTAAAAGCAAAAGAAGTGTGGAGGAAAATGCGGGAATAAAATTCTTCTTTATGAAATAAGCTACGGTTTCATATATGAAGGTGCAAGCGTAGGGTATGGTTAAGAAGAAAAGATATTCTTCTAGAGGCATGCCCCATAAATATATGCCCACCACATATTTCGGGTTAAAACTCCACACACCATATTTGGTTTTGAAGTAATCCCATATCAAAAAGAAAGCAGCAGTAAAGCATAACGAAGGCAGGTAGTATTTCCATTTTTTCCAGAAATGAAGTTTTTCCTCAAAAGAACAGGCCAGCGGTACACTTACAGATATGAGGTTGATAGCAAGATATGTAAATTGTTCAATATTCATTTTCTCATTCTATTTTAAGAAATACTGATGAAAATTCCTGGAAATGATATAAAACTAGTTGGTCAACAAAGCTTCTGCTCTAGTGCGAGCAATGGTTGCAAGCAACACGGCAAATTTATGTGTATCAGGCACTCTGATACGTGTATCTTTTAGTTTTTTGGCGGGTGATGACTGAATTTTTCTAAACAAAGCCATATAATACTTATAAGCTAAAAGCACTCCACTTTTTGCCCCTTTTGGAAGTTGCATAATACCATTATAAGCTATGCGAAAGTCTTCCGCAATTTCCCTTTCAATCTGAGCTTTTGCTTCTTCCTGAAAATTTTCGAAGTCAATTCCGGGAAAGTACACACGGCCTCTTTCATCATAGTCGCTTTTCATGTCGCGCAGAAAATTTACTTTCTGGAAAGCGGCTCCAAGCGCACGTGCAGGCATTTTGAGTTTATCATAGAGCGCATCATCACCCTCGGCAAATAC
This sequence comes from Chitinophagales bacterium, assembly GCA_033578915.1. Lineage (GTDB taxonomy): Bacteria > Bacteroidota > Bacteroidia > Chitinophagales > LD1 > UBA7692. Next base: position 20,073 of record JAVQWQ010000002.1, read on the forward strand.
CTTTAGGCACATCAGCCCTACCACTTCAGCGCTTCCATAAATATATTCGTTATATCCTTCGCGTCCATAAGCTGTTTTGGTAAGGTCCATTTCCATACTTTTAAAAAATGCCTCCACCAGGTCAAGAGGTATTTGATACTGATTTACTACTTTTTGAAAAGAGTGAAGTACCGGGTTAAGAGAAATTTTCTCTTCAATTGCCAGATATGTATCTCTTTTAAATCTTTCCAGCAGTTCCTTTTTATTATATTGATGAAATGTATCTACGATTTCATCTGCAAAGCGCACGAATGCATAGATACCATAAATAGGTTCATGAAATCTGGGGTCGAGTGTTTTAATCCCCAACGAAAAAGATGTACTGTAAGCCTGAGTAACTTTTTTACTTGTCTGAGCCGCAATATTTTCAAATAATGAAAACATATTTTTCTTTTTATAAAATACTTTTTTGTATTCGATGAATAATTTCTCTAGCCGCAATTTGTCCGCTGATTATGCTGGGGGGTACCCCTGGCCCGGGTACGGTAAGCTGGCCGGTGAAAAAAAGATTTTTTACGCGCCTGCTTCTCATTTTTGGTTTTAAAAAAGCGGTTTGAAGTAATGTGTTAGCTAAGCCATAAGCATTCCCCCTGTACGAATTATAATCAGCTTTAAAATCATTTATGGCGTAACTTCTTTTTACAACAATGTTTTGTTTAAAAGGTTCTCCTGTTTTTTGCTCAATTCTTTCAACAAAAAGATTAAAATATTTTTCGCGAGTGCTTTCATTGTCTTCTATTCCCGGAGCCAGAGGCATTAGTATGAAAATATTTTCGCAGCCCAGAGGAGCAACACTACCATCTGTTTTTGAAGGACAGCACACATAGAAAAGAGGGTTTGTAGGCCATCGAGGTGAATCATATATTTCTCTCGCATGAACCTCAAAATCTGCATCAAAAAAAAGATTATGATGCAAAAGGTTGGGAATAGTTTTGTTTACACCAACGTAAAAAAGTAAAGCGCTAGGGCTCATCACTCTGTTTTCCCAATATTCCTGAGAGTATTGACGGTATTCGCTAGATAGCAACATTTGTTCGGTGTGATGATAATCGCTGCCGGCTACAACAATATCAGCATCGTAGGCGCTATTTTGAGTGATTACTTTACCGGCCTTTTTCTCATATACTCTGATATGTTTTACCTCCTCTCCGCATAGTATCTGAACTCCTTGCTCTTTACATATCTGCACAAATGCTTCAACAATTTTATGCATCCCGCCCATAGGATACCATGTGCCCAGAGCAAGATCTGCATAGTTCATCATACTGTAGAGTGCCGGAGTTTTGTCGGGCGTGCTTCCCAGAAATAAAACCGGAAATTCCAACAATTGTATAAGATGTGGATGCCTGAATCTTTTTCTTACTTCACGTCTCAATGATGTAAAAAGTTGAATTTGAAGGCTTTTGATGATGAGCCTTAAATCAATAAATTCAAAAACGCTATCGCATATGCGATGGACATAATCTTCCATAGCTGTGCGATATTTATACTCGGCGTCTGAGAGAAATTCACGCAAACGAGCTGAGCTTCCCGGCTCTTTTTGTTCAAATAGCGCTTCAAGATCTTTGAGGGAAGCCGGAACATCCATCACTTCACCGTCTTGAAAAAAAATTCGATATGATGGGTTTAATCTTTTCAAATGATAAAAGTCCGATGCTTTTTTTCCAAATTGGTTATAGAACTGCTCAAACACTTCGGGCATCCAATACCAACTGGGACCCATGTCAAACACGAAGCCATCTTTTATCCATACTCGTGCCCTACCGCCAGGTGATTCATTTTTTTCCAGTAAGGTTACTTGATGACCTTCTTTTGCAAGCAAAGCTGCCGCGCTGAGCCCGGAAAAACCCGAACCGATTACAACAATTTTTTTTGAATTAGCCATTCTGATGTTTAAAAATGGTATCTTAAACCGTAAATTAATTGGCGGACGAATTTTCGATACCCATTTTTTTCAAACGACTTTGAATTTCTTTGCGCGCAAAAAATATGCGGCTTTTTACCGTGCCAAGTGGTAGATCTAATTGTTCGGCAATTTCCTGATATTTAAAACCTTCAAAATACATCAAAAAAGGTTCAGTAAAATCTTTGCTAACACCCTCTATGGCCTTTTTGATATGTTCACGCATAAAAGCGCGGTCCCCTTCATTTTTTACGACATCTTTACATACATTTTCAAGAAATGTACCGTTTTCGCTGTTATCCAGCACTACCCCTCTTTTTTGATTACGCCTGTAGTTATTGATAAAGATATTTTTCATAATAGTAAATAACCAGGCTTTAATATTGGTGCCTTCCACAAATTTTTCCTTATTAGCTATAGCCCGATAGTAAGTATCCTGTAGCAAATCCTCTGTCTCTTCTTTATTTTTTGTAAGGTTGGTAGCGTAAGGACGCAGAATTCTATCAAATTTTACAATCTCATTGGCGAAATCGATGTTGGCTGTGCTCATAATTTTAAATTTTTGGGTTTGTTAATTCAACAAGCTGAACAGCTAAAGCTATAAAAAACAACTTTTGTTTAACTATTCAACTTGTTTCTTAAACAAAAATAAGTTTGAGATCGATCTTTTACAAGTCCTTTGTTTAACTTTATTGTTAAATAAGGTAAACAAATTTGGCTCAATATGCCCGTTTTGTGAAATAATGTTTAACGGTAATAATAAAATTTTTAATTGCAGGACTTGAATTATGAACGTTTTTGAAATTACGAATTTTAATCTGAATAATTGCAGATAAATTATTTGATTATGAGTAGCATCATTGAGATAGTAGCACGACAGATTTTAGACTCCAGGGGAAACCCTACTGTAGAGGCAGATGTATTTACTGCCGATGGAGGATTTGGGCGTGCAGCCGTTCCTAGCGGAGCATCTACCGGCAAGCATGAAGCTGTAGAACTACGGGATGGTGAGTTAGATTACTACTTAGGCAAAGGAGTAACAAAAGCAGTCCAAAATATCAATAACATTATCGCTAAAGAATTAGAGGGTTTCGATGTTTTTGATCAAAGAGCTATTGATAATGCGCTGATAGCAATAGACAATACGCCCAATAAAAGCAATCTCGGGGCAAATGCGATGCTTGCAGTAAGTCTGGCAACTGCCCGTGCGGCTGCTAATGAAGCCGGTTTGCCATTTTACCGCTATGTAGGAGGCTTGCACACCAACATTCTGCCGGTGCCTTTGATGAACATTTTAAATGGAGGAGCTCACGCAGACAACAAGATAGATTTTCAGGAGTTTATGATTGTACCCGCCGGAGCCGATAGTTTCAGCGAATCGCTGCGGATGGGCGCAGAGGTTTTTCACCACCTCAAGAATGTGCTGAAAAAACTGGGTTACAGCACCAACGTAGGAGACGAAGGTGGTTTTGCTCCTGAACTTGCCAGCAACGAAGCTGCAATAGAAACAGTACTTCAAGCTATTGAAGCAGCAGGTTATCTTCCAGGAGAGGATATTTTTATAGCGCTTGATGCGGCCTCTACAGAATTATATGACGAAAAAAACAAAGTATATCACTTTAAAAAAAGTAACGGAAAATATTTGAGTAGTGAAGAAATGGTAGAATACTGGGATAGTTGGTGCAAAAAATATCCCATCGTTTCTATAGAGGATGGCATGGCAGAAGACGACTGGAAAGGCTGGAAATTGCTGACGCAAAAACTTGGAAAAAAGGTTCAATTGGTTGGCGATGATTTATTTGTTACCAACGTGAAACGCCTGGAAGAAGGTATTAAAAAAGGTGCGGCCAACTCTATTCTGATTAAAGTAAATCAAATTGGAACTCTAAGCGAAACGCTTGATACAGTATCATTAGCTGTTAACAACGGCTACCGGACTATTATGAGTCATCGTAGCGGCGAAACGGAAGATACTACAATCGCAGACCTTGCCGTGGCACTCAGATGTGGACAAATCAAAACAGGCTCTACTTCCCGCACAGACCGGGTAGCAAAATATAACCAACTTCTGAGAATTGAAGAAGAGCTTGGCACCACAGCGGAATTTGCATACTGGGGTTTTAAAGCTTTAGCTGGTTAGATTGCTTGAGTAACTTTTTGGCGGCCGACTTCTTTTTCCTGCCCTTTAAAGATTTAGCAAGCTCTTCAATTGCTGGACTGTAGTTTTTGTCTAGGGCTAATGCGCGGCTTGCATAATCCGCAGCTTCATCATATTTTTTTAGCATGTTAGCAGCAGCAGCAGTCATTGTCAGCACATCCTTTCTTTCGGTTAGTGTTTGGGAAGCCTTAGAAAGCAATTGATAAGACATGGCATAGTCTTTTTTGAAAAAATACGCCATCCCTAACATAGCTATTAATTCAGGATTATTGTTTACCGTTGAGAAAGCTTTGTTAAAGTGAAACACTGCTTTATTATAGTCTTTGGCTTCAAAATACAATTGAGCTAACATAACATTGGTGCGCTCGCTCTGATTGTTGAGTGCATATAACCCTTCAAAAGTATTTAAAGCTTTCTCCTTTTGACCTGTCTCCAAATATACTTTTCCGAGAAGTGATAAAATTTCTTGTTCATTAGGAAGCAATATTGATGCTTTTTCAAGGTTTTGCGCAGCATGCACATAATCTTCCAGCGCGTATTGAATACTTCCTAAATTGTAATATGCAATACCCATGGTAGAATCACTGATAATAGCAAGCTTGAAATAATCTTTTGCTTTTGTAAGGTTATTGATATTTCTGTAGCACACGCCGGCCAGATTATAGACATCGGCTCTTTTTTTATCAATTTCAAGCAAACGTTCATACTCATAAGCAGCATCTGAAAAGTTCTTTTGAAAAAACAATGAATTTGCAAGATAAAAAATAGCTGACGTATCCCATGCCACATTTTTTAGATACATCCGATAAGCAATAGCGGCCGAGTCATATCTTTTGCGATTATAAAACTCATTAGCAATTAACTTCATATCATTTTTATAAGATAAATCAATACTTTCTTTACGCTCTCGGTCAAAAGATGTAGAAATGGATTGATTCCTAATCTTATGCCGCTGAATAAGGTTTCGCTTACCCAACGAATCATAAACCATCCGCAACAAATCTCTAGATTCCCAATCTTTTGGATCAATTTCTAGCGCCTGATGAAGTGCATTAGCTGCAGCTAAAAAATTCTTCTCATAAAAATTGACGATACCCAAAGCGCGATAGTATCGGATAGGATATTTAATGTGCTGTGGTAGTATTAGCGAGGGGAAAAGTAAAAAACATAAGCTGATGATTTGTTTCAAGATTAGTCGCTTTATTGCAAGCTAAAAAAATTTCTCTTAAAGAAAAACAATTAAGCATCTTAAATCCGCTGACAGTGCTTCATTAAATATTCTATTCTTTATAAAATGGTATATTTTAAAGTAGCCAATTGTATCATGAATGCAATAAAAAAGTGAATACTATTTCTTAATATAGCCATTGTAAATTTTGATATGGATAGTAATTTAGGAATCGGTTCGAAAGTTCAGCACCCTAAATATGGCAAGGGGGTAGTAGTCAATCTGGATGCAGAATATTATACAATATATTTTCTCGATGAAGGAAGCACCCGAGGAATAGCCAGAGACTTTGACGGCCTCATCACCCTTGAGAGAATAGAAGCCGATGCTCTTCCAATTACTTTAGACGATATCAAACTGGCTGTTTCAGAAGTATTGGAAGAAAAATACGGAGCAGAAGAAAAGGTTGCTATGGCCGGCAGATGGACAGGTGGAAAAATAATTCTAAAGCCTGGCAGCGATGAATTGCAGTCAAAAGAAATACCCATTGAAACATTCTTCCATAAAATCGTAATGATTCGGGACAGGTTAAGAGTAATGGAACAACAAATCAATGCGCACAAAAAACTTAGCGATGAAGAAAAGGTAGAGCTTCAACAATACATTACTCGTATATACGGCTCATTGACAACATTTAATCTTTTGTTCAGGTACACTGAGGACCAGTTTAAAGGAACAGGTGGAGAAAAATAAGATGAAGCCTAGTCTTTTAAAGACGCAACATTATCTAACAATACAAAAACGTGAAGTAAAAATTTCATTTGTACTGAATACAATTTTGGCGACATATATTCCTTTGGCATAGTACGAGATGTCAATATCCGAGATGTATCTCACATTTGCACGATGCTCCAAAATTCTACCTTCCAAGTCAGTGATATATAGGTCGAAGGACTTATCTTCATTAATTTCCACGTAAAGTTTTTGATGCGCGGGGTTTGGATAAATCTTTGCAGATAATATTGAGGGCTGGCTGACAAAACTCACCGAAACAAAAACTGTATTAGAAGTATCTTTACAGCCGTCGGGCCCTCCGGCGACCAAAGCATAGCTGCCGCTTTCAGTTACAATATATACAGAATCATTTGCTCCTGGAATAGGCAAATTGTTTTTAAGCCAGGTGTAATTGCTGTAACGCTGTGGCGCTGCCAAAATATTTCCGTTTTGAATAATTGGCGCTTTTAAATCAATGGTAAACACAGTAACCTGATCAGTTGCTGTGCAACCATTTTTATCTCTCACCGTCACTGTATATTCGGTTGTATCCGGAACATTCTGAATTATAGGATTAGATAAATTAATATTATTTAAACCAATTGACGGCTCCCAGATGATTGTGTAAGGAGGAGTACCACCTTTGGCAGTAGGAGTTCCACCTAAAAAATGGCTTGTTGTAACACAATTGGCAGAAATTAACTTATTGGTTCCGGCATCGGCAATAGGATTTTGATTGACAGTTAAAATAAGTGTTGTGATACTATCGCAACCCCCAGCAGCAGTTGCAGTGTCATTAAAAGTTCCAGTTTGTTTTCTCCATAAACCGCTAAAGAAAAATGAATCTCCTTCGCAGATATTTTGATTTAAAGTAACTTGAACGATGGCATTTACCGATAAATTTAAGGTAATGATACTGTCGCACCCTGCAGAATTAGGAATAGTATCGAAATAAGTTCCTGCAGTCGTTAGTTGCTGACCATTAAAAAAGAATGAGCCTCCCTGGCATATAGAGCGATTGATGGTTGCAGCACTATTGTTTCGAACTTCAACTGTTTTAGAGGCTGTGGCAGTACATCCAGAAGAATTAGTGACTGTTACCTCGTATGTAGTGGTAGATAAAGGTGTTACATTTTTTGTATTTCCTTGCCCAAGGCCTTGATTCCAGTTATAATTAGTACCTCCGGAGGCCACCAAAACAGCGCTTTTGCCCCTGCATATAAAATCGGGCCCAGTAATTATAGCATTTGGATTAGATGTAACATTTATAATTACGGTATCTCTTGCTGTACCGTTGGAAGCGTTTACAGTAACAATATAGGTTGTTGTTTGCGAAGGTGTAGCAACGGGATTAGGGCAGTTTACACAACTCAGGCCAGAACCAGGTTGCCATGAATAAGTGACGCTGCCTTGTGCGTTTGAAACCGCAGTGGATAATTGTATTGATTTGCCTGCACAAATAGTAGTATCATTGTTTGTTCTAACTGTGGGAGGAATTGCGGGAGCGGGAGTTACAGTGTAGGTGCGGTGAAAGATAGAATCATTGGCATCGCCTGAAGGTGCATAAGCTTTGTTAATGGCTGTATAAAAAGTAACATTTCCAAAACCTTGTGGCGGAGCGGTCCAGTTGAAACTCCAACTGCTCACAGAGCCGCTCGCGCTCTGATGGCCTATATAAGAAATTCCGTTTTGAGATTGAACTGACGTATTGCTGTTGATATTCGAAAAAGTTCCGGCATTTTGATTGGATGTACCCAAAGCTGACATTTGAAATCCGTACCTGTTTGCAGTGCCAAGCACGGTTACTACCATTACATATTGAGTACCGGGACTGTACTGGAAGCCATTTAACGGTGATTGATTCGAAATATTAGGGCCAATGGTGATAATAGCTCTTTCTAAATTAAATGGCGCCCAGGAGTCATGGCAACCGGAAGCCGCACAAGTGCTATTATTTACAGGGTCTTGTGTTCTGCCTGTCGGAGGCCTGAACGAGTTTGAGGTTACCTTCTCAGAATTGAAAAATGAAATAAAAAAAACAATGAAGGGTAAAGAAAAAAGTAACTGCCGGAGTAATTTTTTTCTAATCATGTTTTATAAATTAAAGATGTCTTAAACATTCTTTCCAATAATTCATAAATGAACCACGGGCTGTTTTCACATCCGGAAACATGTATTCAGGTTCATCGCTTTCTCCTTTCCAATGGAGAAATGCAGGATGTTTTCTAAAAAAAATTTTCTCCTCACCTGCCTTAGATTTCAAATCAGCAAATGTGCCCTTAAACACCTGTATATCTTTAATATTAGTTTTAGCAAGATTAACAATAAAATCAATTACTTTTTGTGAAACGGGGAACCTTGAAAAATGTTCAGTATCTAAGAGAAGAATTCTATTCGCATCCATATAGTTGCGCCAGTTCGGATCTAATGTGTAATGATTATATAATAAAATCGGTTTTCCGAAAACTATGTAAACACTATCACTTAAAGGCAATTCCAAAGGAGGGTTAAAATCACATGTTTCTTTTAATTGTTCTGGAGGAGTTGACCGGCTCATAAGGTTTTCGTAAGTAGTATCAAGAAAAGTGCCTGTCTGAGTTAGACCAGAGTACTTGTTGATATTTTCCTGATTGCAATAATATTTTTTTGATGAGAATGAGCCGGCCACCCATTGCCAGCTAAGCGTGTTGCTGGCAAGATCGCCATCCAACAAATGATAATACATCCATTTCGATGGAACAAACCAATGAGCGCCGGCAATGTTACAAGTAATGCTCGCTACATACATGCGAGCGTGATTATGCATATAACCTGAACTATAAAGATTGCTTATCGCTTGGTCAATGACATGGATGCCAGTTCTTGCCTCGAGGACATTTTTGGGAATTTTGTAATGGCGAACATTTTGTTGCGGGTGCTTTAAATCGCTAAATATTTTATCTCCGTGTTGCTCCCACACTCTGTAAAAATATTCCCGCCAGGCAAGTTCAAAAATAAATTTATAAGCTTCAGCAACAGTGTAACGACTCAGAATTTTCTTTAGAACAAAAGGCAATGAAATTAATCCGCGCGATATGTAAGGAGATAAGCGGCTTACAGTTCCATTTAAATAGTTTCTGGAAAATGCATATCGTTTTACATCCAGGTTTTCCAGTCGTTCCAAAACTTTTGAATATTCAAGCGGGAAAAAATCTGCAGTTGTTTCGGTAGCCACACATCCTTAACAACCGACCAGAGTGAAAGTTTTAATCAAACTTGCGCTTGATAAACCAAATATCATTCAAAACAAAGCTGAGGTAAAGCCTGGAGTATGTTTCAGAAATATTATCGGATTGGCCTATTCCGCGTTGGCCTATATCTGCTGCAAGGTTTATTCTTGCAAGGGTTTTACGAGTTAAAGGTATGCCAATTCCAAGTGTTCCTCCGGCCTCGTTGATGCTATTGCTTTGCGAAAAAGCAATACTCTGTCCGAAATAAGCACCGGCACGCAGCATCAGCTTTCCCCACATAGATCGGCTATCGCTGTTGGGCACAAATTGAAAGCCCACACTACCTCTCCAACTGTCATTTAAAGGCGAATCATTGTAATCATTTTCATAATTACTCCAGTTGGTATATCTAAAATCGGCTCCAACAAGCCAATAAGACTCATTGCCTAGAGTAATCCCTCCCCCTACACAGTATGGAATAAAAAGAGAAAATTTTTCATCCTTAAGTCGGAGTATTGTATCTACCGGGCGAGGAGCACCAGTATTGTCATAAACAAAACGCTCCCATAGGCCTGTTACAGAAGCTTGTGCAGGCTGGATGCCATTTCCATATATTCCGGCAACAAGAATAATATCGCTTCTAAGATTGTTTTCATTGCTTTTCTTTTTCAACACTGCGGTATATTGAATCCCTGCATTGTATAAAAAACCTCTAATCCTGCTAATGGAACTGTATCGCGTATTAAAGGCATTGAGCGTATCGGGAAAAATCAACAAACGCGAGCGGTCTATCTTGCCAAATAGCAAACCGGCATTTACCCCTGCCGAGAATCCTTTGTATTTAAAACCAGTTCCGATATAAGCCTGATATAATGCGCCTAATCCTCTGTAAATTTTCTGAGATGAGCCTGCTAATGTGTCGTTTACCTTGGTGCGAAAAGTGTAGTTGACATTTGAATAAGGCAACAACCCTGCGCTTAGCCCCCAACTTCCTTTTTTCAGGGGAACTCCTAAGGCAAGATGACTAAAAGAACCGTTGTGCGAACGATAATTTGAATTCCCTGCCCTGATTTGCAATACATCTAAGTTTGCGCCAAATTCCAAAATGGTATGCGTAATTTTAGAGTACGATGCCGGGTTAATAAAATTAATATTTACTCCGCTGGCATAACCTCCTCCAAGTTCGGCAAAACCACGTGGAGAGGAAAACCCTGTTCCTCTTATATCTCCCAACCCTAAACGAGAATAAGGGGAAGAGGCTTGAGAAAAGATTTTGTGGTGATAAATAAATAAAGTAGTTGTAATCAAAAAAATTCGCAACAAACGCACCGAGTAAGTTTTAAACAACTGGCTAAAATGAAAAAATTTCATGGTATAATTGAAGTCAGCTTGGACTGATCACTTTATTGCATGTACGGTAACAAAAATTAACTGGAAACGGATAAACTATATCTCACATACAAAATCTCAACTAATGATAAATTTGCCGGGTTTTAATTTGTAATATGAAAAAATTTTTGCTTGCAACTTCTGTTTGTTTCCTAATAATATTTAAAGCTGTCTTAGGCGGTAATGAAAAAAACAACATTTCTAAATCCAAAATCAGTACAAACATCAAAATCACCGTCAAGGGGCTTGAGAACAGCAACATGATCCTTGCATTTTACAGTGGAGATAAACAATATGTAAAAGATACGCTCCAATTCGACTCTAAAGGAGTTACTTACATCAAAGCTGATACTCCACTGCCCGGCGGAATTTATTTAGCAGTTTTCCCAAAACTCGGAAACCGTTATTTCGAAATCATCATGAGTGAAAACAGCTTTCATATGGAAACAGATACCCATGAACTCGCAGCGCACATGAAAGTTTATAATTCTTTAGAAAATAAACTTTTTTACGATGATATTCTATATTTAAACCAGGTAAGAAAATTAATTGATTCCCTGAATACTGAGTTAAAAAAGTACGAAAACACTCCAAAAGGTGAAGCCATAAAAGAAGAAATCAAAAAGATAGAAAAAGAAGCCAGAAACAAAAGGGAATCTATCATTACAAACTACCCTCAGACCTTTTATGCTAAAGTGCTCAAATCCATGAAAGAGCCGGAAGTTCCTGAGACACCCCGCGATGCAACCGGTAAAATAACGGATTCTACCTTTCAATGGTATTGGTACAAAACGCACTACTGGGACAATTTTGACCTGAACGATGACCGTATGCTTAGAACTCCCGTTTTTCATAACCGGCTGAAGCAATATTTCACCAAAACGGTTTATCAAATTCCTGATTCGCTAAGTGCAGCCGCAGATGGATTACTGAAAAGAGTTAAACCTCAGAGTGACATATTTAAATACATGTTGGTTTATTTTTTGAACAGTATGGCCAATTCTAAAATTATGGGCATGGATGCAGTGTATGTGCATCTGGTAAAAAATTATTATGCAAAAGGTTATGCCACATGGGTGGACTCAGCACAGTTGGCCAAAATAGTTGAGCGAGGAACCATTCTTGAACCTTTATTGATAGGCAAGAAAGCTCAAAATATTGTTTTAGCCGATACAACACTCAGGAAGTTTTACAGTCTAAACAGCTTGCCCAACAAATATACTATCGTATGTTTTTGGGATCCGGATTGCGGACACTGCAAAAAAGAGGTTCCTATTTTATTCGAAGCATACACCAATTTAAAAAAGAAAGGAATAGATGTTGAGGTGTTCGCGGCAGCCATCATGGGAAAAGAAAAGATGGACGAATGGACAAAATTTATCAGAGAAAAAGGACTCACATGGATCAATGTAGCTGACCCATACCGACAAAGTAATTTCCGCTATGAATGGGATGTGCAAAGCACGCCTCAAATATATATTCTGGATAAAAATAAAATAATAAAAGCCAAACGTGTTGGGGCTGAACAGGTTGAAGATTTCATTCTTTATCTTGAAGATCCTAACCACAAACCCAAGAAGCCATTTATGGAGGACGAAGATCAAAAAACAGCTGAACCTAAAGATTAGCTTTAAAGCGTATCAATTTATTATACATAACTCCACATTATGTGTGGATAATTAAATATATTCAGAGAGCGTTTGGCTTATTTTTATACCAAACATTTTTATGCCGAAAACTCCTAGATACAATATTCTGATTGTTGACGATAATCCTGCTGAAATACGCCTCATGCAAGAAGCGATTAAAGATGCGGGGCTTGATAAAATGGTGGATATCAGTTACGCCACTGACGGAGAAGAAGCCTGTAGGCTCATTACAAATTTCTTTGTAAATAACAAAAAGCCCGATGTTATTTTTCTTGATTTAAACATGCCTCGGATGGGAGGTAAAGATGTATTGCATTTCGTAAAAGGACATCCTTCTTTTGAAAACATACCGGTATTCGTTATAACAAATTCAGACTATAAACGTGACATGATTGATTGTTATAATCTCAGGGCTGATGGATACTTTCAGAAACCAACTGAGTTTAGGAAATTGGTTGATTTTTTCATTTCCGTTAAACAATCTATTCAGGTAAGAAGCAAAATATCTGTTTTCTGGATTGAAAAAACTTATGCAGAACTAAGTGGAACTGCATAGTTTATTATAATATATTTGCCCGCAAGCTTTCTTTTTTGTTTGTTACATAATGCTTTCAACATCCTGACTTCAAACTCAGTAAGAAAACGCCATTTCCCTCTGGGAAGATCTTTTTTGGTTAGACCTGCAAAATATACCCTATCCAATTTTACTACTTCATAACCTAATGCCTCAAATAACCGGCGGACAAAACGATTTTTGCCGGTGTGAATTTCTAATCCAACTTCTGATTTGTCTTTTACATTCGGAAAGGCTATTTCATCCACTACAGCAGGCCCATCTTCCAAGATAACCTGCCCGTCTGCAATTTTCTGAAAGTCTGCAAGCGATAGTTTCTTATTCAGAAATACATGATATATTTTTTTTATCTCCATTGAGGGATGAGTAAGCTGCTGAGACATTTCTCCATCGTTGGTAATCAGTAAAACCCCGGTGGTGTTGCGGTCTAACCTGCCAACCGGATAAAGCCTTAATGCTTTTTTATAACCAATTTTTTCATGGATTCCTTTAATTAAATCCATCACCGTTTTTCGTCCTTTTTCGTCCTTAACAGTAGTAATGTAATCTTTCGGTTTATTCAATAGCACATATATTTTAGGTTCAATGCTCAGCAGCTTGCCTTGATATCGTACCTGGTCTCCTGGCATTACCTTATACCCCATTTCGGTTACTACCTGCCCGTTAACTGTGATTTTACCTGAGCGGATAATTTCATCTGCCTTTCTCCGAGATGCTACTCCTGCATGGGCAAGAAACTTATTTAATCGCATCTCTGTGTGATATGATGATTTTTGATTTTGATGTAATGATTTACCGTGAGTTCTACTTTGCCTTGTACGCTCCAATTTTTTTTTCGAATCATCTGATAACTTATTATGATCTTGGGCTGAAGCATCAGATGATCCCTTTGAGGATGCCGTATTTTTTATGGGAACTTTTTTCTTTTCAGATACTGTTTTCTCCGGCTTACGCTTCATATACAGGCTAAAGTAACTGTTGATAATTGTTTTATTCAACCCCATCGCAAATATTTACTATTGTTAGAAAAAAATTATGATAATCTGTGCCGATAGCGGCTCTACAAAGACCCAATGGTTAACCTCCGAAGGCCAATTGATAGAAACGATTGGCTTTAATCCTCAGTTTTTCGATACCGCTTCTGTTATAGCAGTGCTGCAGGCCGACAATCGCTTTGCAGAAATCAGCAAAAGAGTGAGTCAGGTTTATTTCTTTGGGGCAGGCTGCAGCAGCCCTGAAAGAAATTCTATCATAGCATCAGCTTTAGAGCATATTTTTCCTAAAGCAACAATTTATGTAGAGCACGATCTGATGGCAGCAGCGCTTGCAACCTACGATGGAGCAGATTGTATTAGCTGCATACTCGGTACCGGCTCTAATTCCTGTTTTTTTGATGGTAAAACAATTACTGAAAAAAATCCCGCTTTAGGCTATATTCTTGGCGATGAAGGCAGTGGGAGTTGGATTGGAAAAGAATTGCTGAAAATGTTTTTATATGATCTTCTTCCTGAAAAAACAAAATTTCTGCTCGAATCTAAATACCACCTTACCAAAGAAATAATTTTCAAAAACGTATATGGTGCACCTCATGCCAATGTTTATCTGGCGGGATTTGCTAAAGTACTTTCCGAAAGCCCTGATACCAATTTCGTAAGAGAATTAATCATGAGTGGATTTAGGGAGTTTTTCAAATATCATGTCGTTTGTTTTGAAAATTATCGTACAGTACCTGTTCATTTTGTTGGCTCACTGGCGTATCATTTCGCTGACATTCTTAGAGAAATAGCTTCTGAATTTGAAGCCCGGGTGGGGACTATCGATAAGCAGCCTGTTTATAAATTATTAAATTTCTATTTAAATCAGAAACGTTGAAATTTCCTTTCTAATTTGCATAAGAGCTTACAAACTTCGGGGATGCAAGCGAAAAGAAAGTACTATATTATTGACGATGATGAATTCATTCCAGAAGAAAAATTTCATTTAATAGGTATCTCAGGAACAGTTCGTTTCTACAAATTATGTTATCATCTAAATCATTTTTTAGATATTGACCTATCCATGGATGAACCTATTAATATTTCTATTCCAGGGAAAAAATCCAATGTTTCTTTTCTAAGACTAAGCTATACCAAAATGCCCGGTCAACATCGCTTTGAAGTAATTATAAATAAAACTTCATCAGATGTACTCGTCAAGCAATTAAAAAGCTACGATATTCTTTGCAAGCTCCCTTTCGATTTTTCGTCAGATGAAATCAAAAAAATATGCAGTAAAATAAAGCAACTAAAAGAAGTGATATTGGTAAATCATGTAAATGTTGAAACCATAAAAGAGATACATAAATTGTGCGTATTACAATAAAAATTTAATTGACGCTGCATGAAAATTAATATAAACAAAACCAAAATTATCGCCACATACGGCCCTGCGTGTGCAGACAAAAATATTATGCTGGAGATGGTTAAAGCAGGCGTAGATGTGTTCCGATTCAATTTTTCGCACGGCACGCACGAGTCTCACCTGGAGGGATTTAAAAAAGTAAAACAATTAGCCACCGAGTTAGACCTGAACATTGGCATACTTGCCGATCTCCAGGGGCCTAAAATCCGTATAGGAAAAGTGCGCGATAATTACGAAGTGCTAGAAACCGGCCAAATAGTTGAAATAACAAACAAAGAATGTATCAGCACCTTTAAGAAAATATACATTAATTATGAAGCGCTGCCTCAGGAAGCAAATCCGGGTGAAATATTCCTTATAGATGACGGAAAGATTCAGCTAAAGGTGTTGGAGACCAACAGTGTGGATACCATAAAAGCAAAAGTGATTGTTGGCGGAAAAATCAGTAGTAACAAAGGTGTTAATCTTCCGGAGACCAAAACGTCCATACCGGCGCTTACTGAAAAAGACAAACGCGATCTTGAATTTGCCATTCAGAATGGAGCTAACTGGATAGCGCTGTCTTTTGTGCGCTCTCCGCGCGATGTGCGTATGCTGAAAGAAATTATAGGAGAGCGCAACAGTTATCTGAAGGTTATGGCTAAAATAGAAAAACCGGAAGCGCTCCGTGAACTTGATGAAATCATTAAGGCTGCCGATGGAATTATGATTGCAAGAGGCGATTTGGCCGTTGAAGTTCCACAGGAGAGAATGCCGCTCATTCAAAAAGATATTATCAAAAGATGCATTAAAATGGCCAAACCGGTAGTTGTGGCCACTCAGATGATGGAGAGCATGATAGAAAATCCCAACCCTACCCGTGCAGAAATTACTGACGTAGCCAATGCGGTGATTGATGGAGCAGACGCTGTGATGTTGAGCGGAGAAACCAGCACAGGAAAATATCCGGTGCGCGTAATCCAGGTGATGGAAAAAATACTGCGCAACATTGAAAGCAGTCCCATCATTTACGATAAGGAAATAAAAGCCGATAAAAACTCCCCAACCTTTGTCAGCGATGTGATTTGTTATAATGCAGCGCGGATGAGCAGCGAGCTGAATGCTAAAGCTATAATCGGAATGACTTTCAGCGGCTATACAGGCTTTATGCTCAGCAGCTACCGCCCAAGGTCATTGATTTTTATTTTCACTGAAAACAGAGACTTGTTAAATGCTCTAAGCCTTTGCTGGGGCGTAAGGGCCTTTTATTACAATAATTTTATCGGCACAGATACAACCATCAGAGATGTGATACGCATACTTAAAGAAAAAGAATTAATAAAAACAGGAGACATAATCGTAAATACCGGAAGTATGCCTTTGGCTGCAAGAGGCCGCACTAATATGGTTAAGGTAACTGTCGTTGACTAATTAATCTAGCTTTTTCCCATTAAATTTCCTTTTTGTTAATACCCACTACATGAACATGTGAAAATTTTTTTGCGCTTATTTGGATTTAATCTAAATAAATATAGGTTTGTGCCTTAAAATTTTAGATATGAATAAATTATTCTTCATAATAGCTCTAAATTTCATTTGCATATATCTCTCATTTGGGTTTTCAGACTCTCTTCCCCCAAAAAAATTGGGAGATGTTGAAATTGTCGAGTTATACACGGGCCATCGTAAAAAAAATAATCAGATAGAAAACCAAATAATTTTTGCTGGAAAGAAAAATGAACTTATTCTTTTAAAAAACAATACGTTAAATACAGTTGATAACAGCGCTCGACAGATTTTTTCAAAAGTTCCAGGAATTTCCGTTTGGGAGAACGATGGCTCCGGAGTGCAGGTAAATATTGCTTCCAGGGGATTAAGCCCCAACAGAAGCTGGGAATTTAATATCCGACAAAACGGATATGATATCTCATCAGACCCTTACGGATACCCTGAAGCGTATTTTAATCCTCCGATGGAGGCTGTTTCAAAGATTCAGATTCTTCGCGGTGCGGCTGCGGTACAGTTTGGGTCTCAGTTTGGCGGGTTGGTAAATTATATTGTACATGAACCTCCAACTGATAAAACATTTGATTTTAATACTCGCCAAACTCTTGGAAGTTTCAATATGATAAATTCATACAATCAAATCGGGGGCACCATAGACAAATTTTCTTATATTGGATATTATAATTACAAAAACGCTGATGGATTCAGGTCAAACAGCGGTTATAACATTCATAATGGTTATTTAAGGTTAGGTTACACTTTAAATAAAAATCTTAAGATTAATGTAGAGGCCTCAGCTTTAAAATACATCCTTCAACAAGCCGGTGGGTTGACAGACAATCAATTTTCAAGTAATATTAAACAAAGCAACAGAAGCAGGAATTGGTTCAATATCAACTGGTTTGTACCTAATTTTAATTTGAATTATTCTAAAGGCAGGCATCAGTTTGACCTTAAAATATTTGGATTAGTTGGCGAAAGAAACAGTATAGGATATGTAAGAGCTATCAATGTACCTGATACGATAAATAATCAAACCGGAGCGTATAACCATCGGCAAATTGACCGTGATTACTACAAAAATATTGGCTCAGAAGGGCGATATCTATTTAATTACAATATTTCAGGTTTTCAGCAAAATATTGCAATAGGCGCGCGCTACTTTTACGGTACAACCAGGCGCGCTCAAAACGGAAAAGGTGATACGCAAAGCGATTTCAACCTAAACTTGCAAGACTCTCTTTTTGGGAGAGATTTAAAGTTTGTCTCACAAAATATTGCTCTGTTTGGGGAGCATGTCTTCAGGTTTAAAAACCTTTCTATAATTCCCGGAATTAGGCTTGAAGTACTCCAAAACACATCTGAGGGATACCTGTCAAGAAACACTACGACCGGCGAATTGAATTATATCAATCCTCAAAGGAGATGGAGGGTTTTCCCGCTTGCCGCACTTGGGTTAGAATACACAATAGCCCGTTCAACCGAAATTTACGCAAATGCTTCACAGGCATATCGCCCGGTGCTTTTTAGTGATTTAACTCCTTCAGCAACCACAGACAGTATTTCAAAGGATTTAAAAGATGCCAACGGTTTCAATTTTGACCTTGGATACAGAGGAAATATTTCAAACTGGTTTGATTTTGACATATCAGGCTTTTATATCATTTATAAAGACAGAATTGGAACTATTGCAGAAAAAAATGAGAGCGGCAGCATCTATCAATTGAGGAAAAATCTTGGCGTGGCACATCACAGAGGAATAGAAGCTTATATCGGCTTCGATCCTATCAGGCTAAGCGGCCAGGCTTCAAAACTGGGAAGCATTAAGCTATGGACTTCTATTGCCTACATAAATGCCATCTATGTAGATTTTCCGATAACCAAAATTGAATCAGGCAACATTGTGGTTGACAATCTCAAAAATAAAAGAGTGGAAAACGCTCCGGAATTCATTGCAAGAGCAGGTGTTATTCTTAATTACAAGTCGTTTGAGCTGAATTTTTTATTTAATTATGTAAGCGGAACTTATGCCGATGCTACCAACACAAAAGAACCGAATAGCAGTGCTACTATAGGTTTTATTCCGGCTTACAACGTCATGGATTTAAATTTTTCATATAGATTCATGAATGACAGGCTTTTGGTAAAAGGCGGAATTACAAATCTTACCAATAGACGCTATTTTACAAGGAGAGCGGGAGGTTATCCCGGCCCTGGAGTCTTGCCTGCTGA
>JAVQWQ010000003.1:0-38334 GCA_033578915.1 Chitinophagales bacterium
CCCGCGCGGCCGGGTCGTTTAGCTTGTCGAGGCGCCGCGGGGTCGCGGCCGCTTCGCTCCGCTAGCGCCCTCCGCATCCCTCACCCGAAACTAGTCTTAAACTGCTTACATTCAATATCAGCTATGTTGATGTTTTTTTTAATTCTGTATTGCTACCCGAAAAGCCCTATTTTACAACTTTACTTTATATGTGGCGCTTCCTTTAAATAATTAGGTTTGTCAAATGATTAAAATGATATTTGACGATTGAAACATTCGAAAAAGCGACTCTTAAAACAAATCAAACTTTTTTTTAACACGCTCTGCAAACCAAAATCTGCTGCAATCTTTTCAGCAATCCAGCTTCCAGTTTTCATTGATGTAAGGGATGGCGTAGTGCGCGGTGAGGTCGTGTTGCACTGGCACAATGCTCACGTAGCCGTTGGCCAGCGCCCACTCATCTGTATCTTGTCCCTTGTCGTGATTTACAAATTTTCCGGTGAGCCAGTAATAACTTCTGCCAAACGGGTCTTTGCGCTCAATATATTCTTCCTCCCACTTTGCTACCGCCTGCCGGCATACTCTCATCCCTTTGATAAGCTCGAGCGGCAACTTAGGAATATTCACATTTAGCAAAGACGATTTTGGTAAGCCGTTTTCTAGCACCTGCTTGGCAATCAAATAAGCAAAGTGTTTGGCAGCAGTAAAATCCGCTTCTATCGAAGGGTCAAGCAGAGAAAAACCAATAGATGGAATATTTTCTAAGCTGGCTTCAACGGCTGCGCTCATAGTGCCGCTATAGATAATATTAATGGATGAGTTAGAGCCGTGGTTAATACCGCTCACGCATAAATCGGGCTTGCGGGGCAGCACTTTATCGTTGGCCAGTTTTACGCAGTCCACCGGTGTGCCGGAGCAGGCATATGATTTCACATCTCCAAAGTCTTTCGTTTCAACAAGCCGAAGAGGTTTATTGATGGTGATAGCGTGTCCCATACCCGATTGGGGAGAATCGGGCGCCACCACAACTACTTCACCTAAAGGCAACATGGCCTCTACCAGTGCTTTGAGGCCCGGGGCTGTAATACCATCATCATTTGTAGCTAAGATCAAAGGTTTGTCTGGCATAGCGGTTAATCATTAAGTTTAAGTACAGCAATAAAGGCCTCCTGCGGTACCTCAACCTTGCCAAATTGCCGCATGCGCTTCTTGCCTTTTTTCTGTTTCTCTAGTAGTTTTCTTTTGCGCGTGATGTCTCCGCCGTAGCATTTTGCGGTAACATCTTTCCTCAATGCAGAAATATTTTCGCGCGCTATTATCTTGGAGCCTATGGCTGCCTGTATAGGTATCATAAATTGTTGTCTAGGTATTATTTCTTTGAGCTTCTCGCACATGCGCCTGCCAAAGTCCTCGGCTTTTGAGCGATGAATCATCGCGCTGAAGGCATCTACCTGCTCACCATTCAGCAATATATCTAACTTGACAAGGTCTCCGGGGCGGTATC
This sequence comes from Chitinophagales bacterium, assembly GCA_033578915.1. Lineage (GTDB taxonomy): Bacteria > Bacteroidota > Bacteroidia > Chitinophagales > LD1 > UBA7692. Next base: position 1,484 of record JAVQWQ010000003.1, read on the forward strand.
CGATTGGATGATAATCAAAAGATGCATATCCGCGCGATATAGATTTGAGCCGGTCGTAAAAGTCAAATACTATTTCTGCCAATGGCATTTCAAAGGTTAGTTCTACACGCTCTGGTGTGAGATAGTTTTGATTGATGAGTATGCCGCGCTTGTCCATGCAAAGTTTCATGATAGCTCCGATATATTCGGGTTTTGTAATAATCTGAGCTCTTATGTATGGTTCTTCTATGCGCTCTATTCGCTGAACTTCAGGCATATCGGCAGGATTATTAATCACTACCTGATCTCCGTTTGTTAAGTAAGCAATGTAACTTACCTGCGGTACGGTTGTAATGATAGTCATGTCGAATTCGCGCTCGAGGCGCTCCTGAACTATTTCTAAGTGCAGGAGGCCTAAAAATCCGCACCTGAAGCCAAATCCAAGGGCTACGGATGTTTCGGGTTCAAAGACCAGTGAGGCATCGTTGAGTTGTAATTTCTCCAGTGAGTCGCGCAGGTCTTCAAAGTCATCGTTGTCCATGGGATAAATACCTGCAAAAACCATGGGTTTTACATCCTCAAATCCATGTATCGGTTCCACGGCAGGATTGTCGGCAAGCGTGATCGTGTCGCCTACTTTTACCTCTTTGGCATTTTTTATTCCTGTAATTACATAGCCTACATCTCCCGTGGTTATTTCATCCCGTGGTTCGAGGTTCATTCGCAGGATGCCAACTTCATCCGCCTGATACACCTTGCCGGTGTTCATGAATTTTATCTTGTCGTTTTTTTTCAGTTTGCCGTCAACTATGCGGTAATAGGCAATAACTCCCCTGAATGAGTTGAACACACTGTCGAAAATCAAAGCCCTAAGCGGCTGGTCTTCTCTGCCCTTAGGTGGTGGTATTCGATCAATGATTGCATCAAATATTTGGTCTACGCCTTGTCCGGTTCTGCCACTGGCACGTATGATTTCTTCGCGCTTGCATCCGATAAGGCCAATCATTTGATCCTCTACTTCTTCGGGCATAGCTCCGGGCATATCTATTTTATTAACAACAGGAATAATGGTAAGACCTTGTTCTACTGCAAGATAAAGATTGGAAATCGTTTGTGCCTGTATGCCCTGAGATGCATCTACCAGCAGCAGGGCTCCCTCGCAGGCTGCCAGTGCTCTCGAAACTTCGTAACTGAAATCCACATGTCCGGGCGTGTCAATCAGGTTTAAAATATATTGTTCACCGTTACGGGTGTAATTCATTTGTATAGCATGGCTTTTAATAGTAATACCGCGCTCTCTTTCCAAATCCATATTGTCGAGCACAGTATCCATCATTTCGCGTTCGCTGATCGCTTTGGTTGTTTCAATCAGCCGGTCGGCCAAGGTGCTTTTGCCATGATCTATGTGCGCAATGATGCAAAAGTTTCTAATGTTCTTCATAAACACTGCACTTTTATTTTATATCTACAATCTCTTTTAAGATTTCATATCAGTCTTATAGTTAAACAAATAATTAATCTGATGTTTAATTGAGTTTGAAAATAGCTTCTACGATGCGCCTGCATGCTTCTGTAAGTTTTTCCTCGCTTGCAGCATAGGACAGCCGAATGCAGTTTTTGTCTCCAAAAGCTTCTCCACTCACGGTTGCCACCCTTGCTTCCTGCAACAAAAACATAGATACGTCTTCGGGAGTTTGAATAGTATGTCCGTTGTATTCACTCCCAAATAAACCACTTACATCGGGGAAGAAGTAAAAAGCTCCATCAGGCAGATTCAGCTTCAGGCCTGATATGTTTTTCAGATAATCATAAACTAAGTCCCTTCTTTTTCTAAAGGCTTTAACCATTTCAAGAGAAGGTTCAAGAGGCCCTGAAGCGGCAGCCTCAGCAGCTTTTTGCGCTATGGAACAGGTGGCCGATGTAAATTGGCCTTGAATTTTATCGCAGGCCTTAGCAATTGTTTTTGGCGCTGCGATATATCCAAGGCGCCATCCGGTCATAGCGTAGCCTTTACTAAATCCGTTTACCAACACTACTCTTTCTCTAAGCGATGTAATGGAAGCAATGCTCGCATGTGGTTTGCCGGTGTAATTGATGTATTCATATATCTCGTCAGATAATATATATACCTGAGGATGACGTTCCAACACCTCTGCCAACGCAGCCAACTCATCTTGTGAGTAAACAGTGCCTGTGGGATTACACGGTGAAGAATATATTATTAGACGAGTGCGAGGCGTAATCGCTTGCTCTAATTGCTCCGGTGAAATTTTAAAATGTGTGTCAATTGTAGTAGGCAATTCGACAGGAATACCCTCGGCAAGCTGTGTGATAGCTGCGTAGGTTACCCAGTAAGGAGCCGGCAGCAACACTTCATCGCCCGGGTTAACAATACATAATACTGCATTAGCGATAGATTGTTTAGCGCCTGTGGATACAACAATTTGTTCAGGGGAGTAATGTAACCCGTTGTCGCGCAGCAGTTTGTCAGCTATAGCTTTGCGGAGTTCGGCGTAACCTGCCACAGGAGTATAATGAGAAAAGTTGTCGTCAATAGCTTTTTTTGCAGCTTCTTTGATGTGAGAAGGGGTATCGAAATCAGGCTCTCCTAAACTCAAATCAATAATGTCTATGCCTTTTGATTTAAGCTCGCGGCTCAATTGAGCCATACGAATAGTTGCTGATTCCTGCAGATTCAAAATTCGTTGAGACAACACCGAAATAACATCACTATGCATTACAAATTTTTTTCGTGTGCGAAAATACGCCAAATCCGCTCATTTCTACTATTTGTTCCGATAACATTATACACATGTTGATTAGTCAACTCAAAATGTTTTGCAAGAATCACTCAATGCTATCACAAAAACTTATTTAGTTAACACAAATTTGAAACTCAATGGTTTTATTGATTTCTGTGCCCAATTGTGTTGCGATAATCAATTAGCCATTTATACATAACTACAAATTCTCGAGAAAATTTTTCATGCAAAGAACAAAATCTGTAAATATTGAAATTGATTATCGATGTGTATTGTTAGTTACTTCATAAAAAATTGATTGTGAAACATATTATACTAAAATTATTATTTATTAAATAATTTGCTAACAGATTATATTTAAATGGTTACTTTTGCAGGTTGTCATAGATAATTAATATATTATATGCTAAAACGACTTTTTATAACAATTGTAGTGTTTGCATGTTTTGCAAATGTGATTGCGCAAGTCAATACTGCTATGGAAGTTAATGTTCACAAAATTTCACTTCCAAAATCAACTAAAATTTCTTCCGGTGAGCTTTACAAAATATTTTATCCCGACATAAATATTTTCCATGTAGAAATAAACGAAAAAAATAATCAAATCAAAATTATTTCCCGACCACAGGTCAGTAGAGAAAACATAGAAGCAAACCTGAAAAAAAATAAAGTGAATTTTTCTGCCCTCCAAAGCGAAAAAATTATTATGGAAGCATACGAGGTAGAGCAGAAGGCACTTGAACGCAACAGGCAAAAACAGATATTAAACATTAAATAACCTTGAATTTTGTATTGATATGAGAAGAATCTACACTTTATTGTTATCTATCATTTATGTTTCATCTTTTGGTCAAATAAATTGTCCAAATTTTGGTGGTTTTAATACTATTATTTTTAACGGCTGTACTCCGCTACCATACAACTATTCAACTGTCGTTAATGCACCAACTGTAACTCCATTAGTAGATGCGCTATCTAACGCACCAAATTGTGTAGCCTCTATCGAGAACAACCAGTTTTTCGCTTTTCAGGCTACGGCAACGACAATGTCGTTTACTATCAACCCCGGAACGGTTACCGGTGGATTACAAGCGTGGATTTTCAGCACTGCAGATTGCATTAATCCAACTATCTTAGCATGTAACAGTTCCGGTTTTACTACGCCCATCACACTTACTTCAAACCAGTTTGTTCCCGGGCAGATTTATTATATAATGATTGACGGCTATGCCGGAGCAACAGGCAACTATTCATTTTCTAATATCACTCCTGCTCCGGGTAGCGGAGGCCAAACAGGTAGCACCTTCCCGCTATCTTTTGTAATTGACTCTGCTTCTTGCGGTTTGGCAGACGGAAAGCTTACCATAAACGCCTCTAATGCCACGCCCCCATATTCATATTCAATTAATGGGAGTCCGTTTCAGTCTAGTAATACCTTTACAGGTCTTGCAGGAGGAACATATTCTGTGTTAGTTAGAGACAACAACAACTGTACATCTACTGCAACTGTAACTATTCCCAATCGCGAAACACGGCTACCAGGAGATGTAACTTATTGTGCAAGTGCCGGTCCGATAACTATTACGGCTGTAGGAGGAACACAATTCAGTTGGAGGCCTACAACAGGAATTATCAGCGCTTCGCCAGACAGTTCTACCATTGTTGTTGCTCCGACTCAAACAACTGAATATATTGTAAATAGTAATATTCCCTCTGCACAATGCAAATCTTCAGACACTATCAAGGTTACTGTTGCTAACAGTTTTAACCTTAGTATAACAGCTTCTAAAACTTCAATCTGCTTAAATGAAAGTTCAACATTAACTGCGTTGGCAACTCCACCGTCTGAAGGCCCTTACACTTTTTCATGGACACCTGTCGCTACCGTTTCTAATCCAAGCACGGGTACTACTATTGCAAGGCCCACTACTACAACAACATACAAGGCAACGGTAATTTCTAAAGATGGATGTAAACTTAGCGATAGCATTACGATTAATGTACAGGGATTTGGGCCAAAGGTAAGAGTTACGCCCAGCGACAACTATGTTTGCCCTGGAAAAACAGTTCAGTTAAATTCTGAAATTATCCCGATTCAAACGGGGCCAAGTCAAGATCCAGCCAACGCATGTCCAAATTGTACATTCCCATTTCCTTATCCACAGGTTGGAACGTCCACTACTTCCACTTCATCTGTTCCCACTCCCTTTCGTTCATTCTGGCATGATGGCCGTGTTCAATATCTCTATTTAGCTAGTGAATTGTTGAGTGCAGGAATGCGTCCGGGCGTAATCACAGATATTCAATTTTTTGTTACTACGAAAGGGAGCGGCAACAATCCCTTCAACGGACTCACAGTTAAAATGGGCGGGACAAATCTCACTCAACAACCTGCAAATACTTTTGTAACACAGAATATGTTTGTGGTACATACAAGCAACTACACAACAACCGCAAACTCCTGGAATACGATAACACTAGATGTCCCATTTAACTGGGATGGGCAATCCAATCTTATCATTGAAGTTTGCTATGATAATTCTTCTTTCACCAACTGGGACTATGTACAATACAGTACAGCCTTTACCCGTGCCACTCATTATGCCGATCGAGACAATGCAGTTGGCTGTACGCTTGCATGGGAGGCATCTTCTAATTTGAGGCCTAACATCAGGTTTGTTTATGGTGAGTTGCCTACTTCTAACCTTTCGCTTCAATGGACACCTCCGCTATGGCTAAGCAGCGATACGGCAGCCAACCCTTTTGCTACCATCAATGGAAATATTGCCTACACCCTTACAGTTTTTGACGGAAATTGCTATGGAGACACTACAATTCAGATGTTTGTTGATACTGCTGTAGCAATACAAGCCATTGATGATTACACTGTTTGTAGAAATAACCAGGCCGTTCTTACGGCTAAAGTGTTGAACAAAGTTCAGCCTACCTGCTCTCCGAGTTATACTGTCGCTCCGATTCCTTTTGCTCCATTAACTTCTTCCAATAAAACACCGGTGCCTTTTTCAACAGCTACCAATAATAATAACCGAAACGCAACGATTAACCTGCCATTTTCTTTTAAATTTCATTGTACAGACTATAACAGCATTGTAGTAAATGAAAATGGCTTTATTACTTTTAATACTAACTTTAATGGCAGCGGAGCAACTCCAACTGCACTACCCAACACCGGTAATCCAAACAATACGGTAGCAGGGCTTTGGTTAGACCTTAACGCAAATCCAAACGGAGGCGGTAACGGTACTATATCCTATTTTGTTGATGGAAGTTTCCCATACAGAAAACTGGTGATTGAATGGAACAATGTACTTGCACAAGGACAAGGCAATAATGTTAGTTTCCAAATAATACTGTTTGAGACAACAAATGTAATTGAAGTCCACCTCTCTCCATTTAGCAACATAGGAGGAAACAAAACTATCGGTGTAGAAAACTCAGGGGGTACGGCAGGCATAGCGCCAGCAGGCAGAAATGGTTCTAATTTTACTTTAAGTAATGCAGAGGCGTGGAGATTTAATCCAAACATAGCCGGAGCAGGTTTTGTAACGTTCCAATGGAGTCCATCTTCTGCTGTGAGCGCTGAATTTGGCGATACCGTCTTTGCCTCTCCTTCTAATAAAACAAAGTATTATGTTTCTGCACTTTTCTCCAATGGCTGTGTCACCCGCGATTCAGTTGAAATTGATGTAAAGGATTTTCCATATACTCTTAGCGTAGTAAAGGATACCATTTGTCCCGGGCAGAGTTCTACATTAACTTTTAACGGTGCTGCAACAACTATATCTTGGCAGCCCGCAGCTACGCTCTCTTCTCCAACGAGCACCGTTACTACGGCAACCCCGCCTGCCCCTACTACTTATTATGTAAATGCAACCAATGCAGACGGATGTACCATAAGTGATTCAATTAAAGTGTTTGTAAAATTGAGCGGTGCGGTGTCTATCGGTAAAGACACTAACATTTGTTACTATGATTCACTGCGACTCACCCCAAGCGGGTCAGGTTATGTTAGTTATCTATGGCAGCCGGGCGGACAGACAACCCCTTCTATTACAGTCAATAAACCAGGCGAGTACTATGTTACTCTGAATGATGGCTTATGTTCATTTAATTCAAATACTATTAATGTTGATGTAATATTGCCTGTTCTTCTTAAGGCCTTTAGTGATACTACGCTGTGTTCAGGACAATCGGCAATTATTAGGGCTGAAAATGGATATTCCAACTACATATGGAATACAGGTGCGCAAACAAACACTATTACTGTTAGTAACGCTGGTTTGTATTACTATTCAGCTAATGATGCAGACGGTTGCCGTCAGTTTTCAGATACAGCAGAGGTTAAAATAACCATTCCTCCAACAATTACACTAACAGCCACTCCCCAAAGAATATGCCCAGATAAAGAAGCTACACTGAATGCCGGCAGTTTGCCTGGAATAGCTTACGAATGGAATAAACCAAACGATAATAATACATATACCGGTAATACAATCACCGCTGTTGTTCCCGGCAGATATAGAGTTACAGCCAGCGATAATGGATGTAAATCTACAGACTCAATAGAAGTGCTTGGCGCCAATAATCCAATTGCAAATATTGGTGACGATATAAATATATGTGCCTGCGATACTTCGATTGTACTCAATAGTGGCAGTAGCGATCCCGACGACACTTATTTATGGAGCAATAATGCCCAAACTTCTATAATTAATGTATCATCTTCAGGAAACAATTTCGTTACTGTAACTTCTCAGTTTGGATGCAAAGCCACCGACAGTGTAGAAGTAAATATCCGCTGCCTCAAGGGCGTGGCAAGAGCTGACAAACATGAACTAATCAAGGGGCAATCTACAAATGTATTTGCTGATAGTATAAGTTATTCAGGCCAATTTGAATATACATGGATTCCTGCAAGCTTCTTAAACGATCCTGCCGCTTCCTCCACTTCTACGACCCCAGATTCCACGATTGTCTATCTCTTGAAAATTAAAGATATCGTTAATGGCTGCGAAACATCCGACACAGTAAAAATAAAGGTGGTGCTTGCCGGCACATACACTTTTCCCTCCGCGTTCTCTCCAAATCGCGATGGGATTAATGACCGCTTTGCTCCATATTTACCCATAGGTTCATCAGCAAAATTTCCATTTGTGCGTGTGTATAACCGATGGGGACAATTAGTCTATGAATGCCTAGATTGTGATTTTACTCAGCCTGGCACCGGTTGGGATGGCACTTATGATGGCCAGGAGCAGCCTGCAGGCGTATATCATTTTGTTGCTGAGGTGAGGTACCCAAATATCAATAACCCCAACCTTACAGATTCGAAAATTATCTCAAACCCGCTCACCTTAATTAAATAAATAATTGAAGAATAAAAAATTATCCCTATTATAGCGGCTTCAAAATTTTATTAAACATCGAACAAATGAGTAGAAAGTTATTTTTCTTCCTTCTGTTTTTATGCTCTTTAAAAAGCTTTTCGCAGGATATACATTTCTCTCAGTTTTACGCAGCACCATTAACGCTTAATCCGGCTACAACCGGTGATTTTGATGGTCTGTTTCGCGTCACCGGCATTTATCGTAATCAATGGTTGGGAGTGGCTAATGTCCGGCCTTTCTTTTCAACCCCTCATGTAGCGGTAGATTTTTCTTTGCTCGGCGAGAAGTTTGAGGGCACAAAAATAGAGGGTAGTAAGCTAGGTGTTGGCCTGCATTTTACCAACGACCAACAAAATGAAAATACATTTAATACCAATCAGTTCATGGCCAGCTTAGCATGGCAACAAGCACTTGCAAAAAATAAAATTAACATTGGTATAGGCTTGCAAGGAGGAATTTATCTCAAAAACTTAAATTCAGGCAACTTTCAGTTTGGTTCAGGCTTTTTACCTGATCTGACCTATGATAAAAGTATAGAAAATGAAAACATTAGCGCAAACAATCTCACCCGTTTTAACCTCAATGCAGGTTTGAATGTTGGCCTCAGGCTTATTAAAAATATGAGCTACGCAATGGGTTTTTCAGCCATGAATCTAACAAGACCCGCTGAGCAGTATCTAAATAACAGCGAAGATGTTAGATTACCCATGCGCTTTCAGTTGCATGGTGGTTTTCAATTTGATATCAAGCGTTTGGTGCTTTTGCCAGGTTATCTCTTCCAAACACAGGCCAAAGCACATGAAGGCACCTTTGGGCTAACAGCTGGTATTCATTTCATCAATAAGCCGGAAGACAAAGCTACTCTGTTTTTAGGCTTATGGAGCAGGCTCAACACCGGTACACAAAATGTGCTCACTTCTGCTATCATACCCAAGGCAGGTATTGAATTTAAAAGGCTACGCTTAGGTTTTGCCTACGATGTAGGAATTGGCCCTATCCGCAGAGATGTGCGTGAGTCAGGCGTTGGCAGAGCTCCCAATGCCTTCGAGCTTTCTCTCGCTTACATATTTAAACCAATTATTCCAAAAGAATATAATTGGTTATTTAACCCAAGATTTTAATTACCAAATTTTACTAACCAAAAAAGAAAAACCAAATCTGACATGAGATTACTATTACTGGCTATTTTTCCCGTTCTTCTGTTCGCACAAAATGAAAACTATTCCCCCAAAGTTCAGAAGTACCCTAAAGCCGGAACTGCCAGAAAGTACAGAATTGCTAAAAAGAAAATCAAAGAAGGCAGTTATTACATTGCTGCTGATTATCTGGAGGATGTTGTTAAAGCCAAGCCGGGCAAAATTTCTAGAGCTTTCCAGCTGGCAGAACTGAACCGGCATCTCCGCGATTACGTTCGCGCCGAGCAATACTATAAAATGGTTCTTGACAAGGATCCTGAGAAATATCCCGAAGCAAATTATTATTACGCTTTAATGCTTAAACAAAATGGAAAATATCAAGAGGCTAAGACAAAGTTCCAGGAATTTCTAAAGATGAAGGATGCAAAGGATTTTCCTCAGTTGCGCAGCATGGCTAAAACAGATATTGCGGGCTGCGATACTGCCTTAGCGCTATTGGCTAACCCAACAAAAGTAAAAGTAAATCGCGAGCAAGGAGTTATCAATAAACCAATACAGGATTTTGCTCCCAAGCCTCTTAAGAACAACAGAATATTGTACTCTTCGCTAAAGTCGGATACTGCTATTAATATAGATCTGGCAGATTACAACTATTATACCAGCATTTTCACTGCGGAAAAACAAGGTAACATCTGGGTTAATGAAGCGGAATTCCCCTCTCCGCCAAACGATCCGAAAACACATGTTTGCAATGCAATACTTTCGCCTGATGAGAAAACAATTATATTCACTAAATGCGATCAAACTCCTTTAACGGTAATGCTTTGCAATCTCTATAAGAGTACCAAAGAAGGAAACGGATGGAGCAGTCCTGAAGAAATAAAGAACCTGAACAAACAAGGCTTTAGTACTACGCAGCCGGCATGGGGTAAAGATAAATCAGGAAATACTATTCTATATTTTGCCAGCAACAGAGGTAAAGGTGGAGATTTCGACATTTACTTTGCTAAAATGAATAATGATGGTTCATTTGATAATCCTGAGCGCCTCGGAAATGAGATCAACACCGCCGGTGATGATCTAACACCTTTTTACCATGAAAATTCAAAGACATTTTACTTCTCATCTACAGGTCATCCTGGCTTCGGCGGACTGGATGTTTTCAAGACAGTCGGAACACCCGGAAACTTCGGTGAGGTTAAAAATATGGGAACACCTGTTAACAGCGGAGCTGATGACTTGTATTTTGCGCTCGATGAAAAAGGCGCTAAAGGATTTTTAGTCTCCAACCGCGAAGGGACTAACTCTCAACGTGGCCTAACATGCTGCGATGATATATGGGGAATTGTTATTCGTGGTGACGTTTTCCTGAAGGCTATCTATGTGAAAAGAGATGATCCTAGTCAAACACCTATAGCAGGCATTGATGCATCGCTCTATAAAGTAGATGGGAAAAATTTTGAATTTCTGACTAATACCATCACAAGCGGGCAGCCTTTTGTAATGCCTTTACAGCGTGGTGTTTCATATAAGATAAATGGAAACAAAGAAGGTTACTGGCCATCGGTAGATAATTTCTCTGTCAACGAAGACGAAGACAGAGACACCATTACTAAGGTGTTCTACATTGATCCAATAATTAAGAAGAAAATTAAAATTGAGAATGTTTACTTCCAATTTGATAAAAGTAATGTGATAACCTTTTATGCAGCTAAAATTGATTCTGTGCTTGCTTTGTTGAATCAAAATCCCGGATGGCTCGTTGAAGTGCAGGGCCATACCGACTCTAAAGGAACTGATGAATATAATGAAAAATTATCGAAGCGCAGGGCTGAGGAGGTGAAGAAATATCTTATCACCAAAGGCCTTGCCAAAGAACGTATTATTGTTAAAGCCTTTGGTGAAAAACAACCTGCAGTTCCCAATGAACTACCCGATGGTACAGACGACCCGGAAGGAAGAGCAAGAAACAGACGTGTAGAGTTTAAATTAATAACGGATAATGTTAAAGATGCACCTGAAATTGAGGTAGGAGGGGAAGTTGTTCCTCAAGTTAAAACAGGGCCTGGGTTTACAAAAGGCTACAAAAAATAGTTATACTTTTTAATTGTCTGATAAGGTTGCCTAATTGGCAACCTTTTTATTTTTAGCTGTGCTGCGTAGTAGTTTTCAGCAATTGTACCCTGAAGCGGGTTGCGATGAAGCAGGCAGAGGCCCTTTAGCCGGTCCGGTTGTTGCTGCTGCAGTGATATTTCCGTCAGATTTCAGACACGAAGAACTCAAAGACTCTAAAAAGCTTTCGCATGAACAACGCATTAGACTCAAAGAAATTATTGAGCGCGAGGCTATAGCTTATGCAGTTTCGTTTGTAGATGAAAAAACCATAGATGAAATAAATATTTTAAACGCTTCAATTTTGGCAATGCATCGCGCACTAGATGCTTTGGCAATGAGGCCTGCATTCGTTATTGTTGATGGAAATCGTTTTAAGCCTTATTTAAATATTCCTTTTCAAACTATTGTAAAAGGAGACAATCAATTTGTAAGTATTGCAGCTGCTTCAATTCTTGCGAAAACAGCACGCGATGAATATATGGAAAAAAATTCATGTTGAATATCCTCAATACAGATGGGATAAAAATAAAGGCTATCCTACTTTGGAGCATAAAAAAGCAATTGCAAAACATGGATTCAGCCCATATCACAGGAAAAGTTTTTTATCATATCAACAGGCAACCTTGTTTTGAATAAATTTATTTGGTGAATTCGATTTGTTTTTTGTAAATAAATTTTATCATAATTGTTTTATCTCACAAAATATCTTATTCTAAATGATATCAAACAAACAGATAGGTTACGCATTTAAAACGCTTTTACAGATTTCGTTACTGCTTCTACACCATTCTTGCACCAGCCCCGCAGAGGAAAAAAGTAAAATTACTAGTACAACATATGTAGTAACTCATGTGATAGATGGAGATACTTTTTGGGCAAAAAACAAAACTCAAAAAGTAAAAGTGAGATTGATAGGAATAGATGCTCCTGAAATGAGAACTGGATATAATGATGTTTTGAACGAAGCAGGCGTGATTGCAAGAAATTTTTTGGAATCCCTGATTTTAAAAAAGGAAATTAAAATGGAATATGATATTGATACCAAAGACAGGCACGGACGGACATTAGCTTACGTTTTTTTGAATGATGGAACATTTGTAAATGCTGAGCTTCTGAAAAATGGATATGCAAGAACTCTAACAGTTCCGCCAAATGTGAAATATGCTGATGTGTTTAGTCAGTTGCAAAAAGAAGCAATTATTCAAAAAAAGGGACTTTGGGCGTCTGCACCGGATGATTTAAGAAAATAGCTTTGTTCAAATAAGTTTTATCTAGTCTCTTTCAAGTAACACACAAGTTACGTAACTCTTTCATATACTATTAACTCAGTTTTTGTATGAGAAAGTTTTTGATATATGGTAGTTTGTTTACATTAATGGTTTTTATAATACTTTTATTAATGCCTTCAAAGCGTGTAAAGAGGGATTTTGTTGAAAGTAAAGCTATTTTTCCATATTCAAATTTTTTTTATTGGCAAAAAAGAAAAATTCACTACACCGACGAGGGGCATGGCACTGCGATAATAATGATACATGGCTTTGGAGGCAGTCACAGGAATTTTCGAAAAATCAATGAACTTTTGAAGAAAGATTATCGCTGTTTGCGAATAGATCTTCCCGGCTTTGGATTGTCTGAACCACTTGAGGCAAATGGACAACGATATCATGAAATTTACATAAAATTACTCACGGCGTGGCTCGATTCGCTATGTATAGATAGCTGTTATGTAATCGGCAGTTCCCTAGGTGGTTACATTTCTGCATGTTTATCGGTAGCCGCCCCTGATAAAGTGAAACGCCTTGTTTTAATTTCAAGTGCAGGATATGAATCTCAAAAGATTTTATATAACCTGAAATATGCTAAGAAACCTTTTCTGTTCATTTTAAAGAAAAAAGGATTGCCTCTTACTGTAAGTAAGCTGGCTGCAAAAAGGCTTTATTTCAACCCTATTTATATAAATGATGCAGAGGTGCAATACAATAACTGGTTTTGGAATATGGAAGGAAACCTTGAAGCTGTTTTGCACATGTTATCTTCGGGCGAGTTGCCCGATTCGGGTATGATAAAAAAAATAGCCTGCCCAACTATTATTTTGTGGGGTAAAGACGATAAAGTTCTGCCTTATACACACCTATACATGTTTCAACGAGATTTAAAAGGGGCTCAGACAGCGCTCATTGAAAGTTGTGGACATTTACCTATGCTTGAAAAACCAGATATAACCTATAAATATATACATAAATTTTTCGGTGCCAACACTGAAAATATCCGGTACTGAATCATAATTTAATGACCGATTAATTTAAAAACAACAAGGTTGACGGCCGCTGGCAATATATGGGTTAAAATTAAAGCTAATGCGCTACAAATTGCGCAACTCTCCCGTTTTGCAGCTACTTTTTTATCAGGTATTCTCATAGTGAAATTGGGTGCCCAGAAAAATGAAGTTGCATTTTACGAAAGTTTTTTGTGGTTGTCATCAGCCTTAAGCTTTTTCTGGATTGGAGGAACAATCAATGCGGCACTATCTATGGCTAAGCCTTCAGAGGCCGCTACAACTTTTTTACATGCCTTTGTGTGGCTCTTAGTACAAGCCATCATTGCGGGCTCTGTCGCTGGAATCTTATATCAGGGGAGATTCGTTTTTAAGCTACTTTATGTTTGCTTTATCATTTTTAATGCAGTTGGCTTTATCACCGATTATATTTTATACGTCAAAAAATATTATCCTGCGCTTATTTATTATTCTGCCCTGTGTTTTACGCTACAATTATTAGTGGTTGTTATGCCCTTTGCATTATCAGGTTTAATACATTATTGTATTTATGGATTAGTAGCGTTTTCGTTTATCAAATTTTCCGTTGTCGTTTTACTTATTAAAAAGTTCTGTACTGTAAAGTTTTCGTTTTCCATATTCAAGGAAGTAGCCTCTCTGTCAATTCCTATCTCTGCTGCTATATTTGTAAGCGGTTCTGCAGACTACATAGATGGTTTTTTTGTAAAAAAATTTTTCAGTGAAGAATGGTTTGCGCTATATCGCTATGGTTCTAGAGAGCTTCCAATATCTCTCATTTTAGCCAATGCACTTAGTGCATCTATGGTAGTGAAGATTACGGAAGATTTTCAGAGTGGCTTGTATGAGCTGAAGAAGCGTGCTGAAACACTTGCACAGTTGCTTTTTCCACTTACCATTATACTTATGCTGTGTTCATCGATTTTAATGAAGATGCTATATAGCGCTGAATATGAGTTGGCAGCTAACATATTCAGAATAACACTTTTGCTTATAATTCCGAGATTGGTTTTTCCACAAACAGTAGCCACAGCGCTCAGGATGGGTAAATTTATTTTTTACTCTGCATTAGTAGAGCTTGCACTTAATATTTTGCTTAGCCTGATTTTACTGAAAATAATGGGGGTAGAGGGAATTATTTTAGGCACGGTAATTGCCTATTGTGCAGATAAAATTTTTCTCTCTGTTGCTGTAAAAATTAAAACTGGTGTAACCTTAGCAAGTTATACACCATTAAAAACTATTATGATATACTCTTTGCTCTTACTTATCATATTCATTTTTTCATATATCTATCTGTAACAAATAGACTTTCATTTGCGTAATAAATATTGAACCTATGAAGATATTTCATGAAACAGTTATACAATTATCTGTGTGTAATTTCCGCATTGATTTTTTCAAACCTAATTTTAAGAACATCACAAGCAGCAACTTATTACACCGTTGCCAGCGGTAAGTATTCAGACAGAAATATTTGGAAGCCGGATTATCCGGGTAACACTATTCGCACTACGGATTCAGTATTAATAAATGGTAATGTAACATTAGATGTTCACCTTTCTGTTGAGGGTTTTTTGATGGTGCAACCTAAGGCTTTGCTTCAAGGGAATAAAGCATTGATAGTAAATACTGAGGGAATATTCATCAATCATGGAAACACCGTAGTTAATAACCTATACAATCATGGCAATATCAGAAATTACATGTCTTTAGATGCAATTTATCAAATAGAAAATTTTGGTGAATTTGTCAATAATTCATCCACCATAGCTGGCAGTACACTCATTAATAACAGTGGCCTTTTAGGTGGATGCAAAGGCACCTATTTTACCAACCACATATTTTTACCATCACCTGAGTCTAAATTTGGAAATAATATCTCGATTTTTCAGCCATCTGTTATTGTTATAGAATCAGATATTGACGACAAAATATTTTGTGAAACACAAGTTGAATTTTTACAGTTGTCAAATGATAAATTAAGAATTCGGATGTCGGAAAAATCACAAGCTTTATTTGACGAGGTATCAATAGAACTTAGCAGTGACGGTAAGACATTTTCTAAAATATTCGAAGGCCCTTACAGAACCTGCATAGAAGCCTCTGTAGGCCATATCGCAGATAACCCATATTGGGTAAAAATGTACGCGTCTAATAAAGGGAAAAAAATGCTCGTATCTCAGTCTATCGTTAATATAAAAAGCAATAATGAAACCTTTTCAATGGCTCCTCGTATAAACAAATAAAATCCTCCGAGTTGCTCTGGTATGAAGCAATTGATAAGAAACCTGTCCTGTAAGACAGGTTTTTTTATTTTCAGTCATATCATCTTATCATTGGGTCTTTAGCAAAACTGTTTTATGCTATTCTCACCTCCCATTCTTAAACATGGAGATTTAGTACAGATATTGAGTACTGCACGAGTTGCCACTATTGAAGATGTAGCAGATGCTGTTGAACTGCTTGAGTCATGGGGTCTTCGTGTAAAACTGGGAAGTACTATCGGAAGAGTTTGTAACCAATTTGCCGGCACGGATGAAGAGAGAGCACATGACTTACAGCAAGCGCTTGATTGTTCAGAAACCAAAGCAATTTTTTGCGCAAGGGGAGGGTACGGCACAAACAGGATTCTCGATCGCATTAGCTTCTCTGGTTTTATGAAACATCCAAAATGGGTTATAGGGTTCAGCGATGTTACATTTTTGCACCTTCACTTAAATTTTATGCTTGGTGTTCGGACTATTCATTCCTTTATGGCTGCTCTGACTAAAAAAACTTCGCAGGCTGCTAAAGAAGCGCTGAGATCAATACTTTTTGGAGAAAAAGTTTCATACCACTTCAACCCTCATCCTTTTAATAAGATAGGAAAAGCAACAGCAATGCTTTGCGGAGGCAATCTTTCTATTTTATATGCATCTACCGGAACTCAATTGGTAATCAACAGCGCAGGAAGCGTCTGTTTCTTGAAGATATTGACGAGTATCTATATCACATTGACCGTATGATGTGGAGTCTTGAAAAAGCAGGGAAGCTTAAGCATTTATCAGCTTTGGTTGCAGGCGGATTCACTGATATGAAGGACAATACAACACCCTTTGGTAAAACAGCAAGAAGATTATTGTTGAATATTCTTCAAAATATCCATATCCTGTTTGTTTTGGCGCACCGGCAGGGCATATTGAGGATAATCGGCCTTTGGTATTAGGTGCTACATATCAACTGGATATTCATGAAGAAGGAACAGATTTGATAATTGTTTAACGTCTGGTGCCCGGGACGAGATTCGAACTCGTACACCCTTTCGGGCGCCACCCCCTCAAGATGGTGTGTCTACCAATTTCACCACCCGGGCTTACAGCGCAGCAAATATAGTTATAAACTAAAACATTTAACAAGCCTTAATCTTTATAATATGTAAAACAGATTTATACATCTGAGGTAAAGTCACTTATTTTTTCTGATACTTTTGTTTTTTAAGATTGTAGATGAAACATCAAGTTACTCCTTACGGACTTAAAGACAAATCTAAAAAGGAGCAAGTGGAGCAAATGTTTGATAACATTGCTCCGCGTTACGATTTTTTAAATCATCTGCTAAGTTTAGGCATAGATAAAAAATGGAGAAAAAAGGCAGTTGATTACATTAATGAAATAAAACCTGCTACTGTTTTAGATGTAGCAACAGGCACAGGAGATTTTGCCCTCGAAGTAGTGAGAACCGGTGCTTCCACCATCATTGGATATGATTTAAGTGAAAATATGCTTGCCTACGGAAGGCAAAAAGTATCCCGCGCAGGATTATCAAACGTCATTCGGTTTATTAAGGGTGACAGTGAGAATATGCCATTTCCGGACAATAATTTTGATGCAGTAACCGTTGGTTTTGGCGTGCGCAACTTTGAATATCTGGAGCGTGGGCTTGCTGAAATATTTCGCGTGCTGAGGCCGGGAGGCCGTTTGGCCATTTTGGAGGTGAGCCTGCCGCGGAACCCTTTGATTAGAATGTTTTACAACCTATATTTTTCTTATGTTTTGCCTTTAATTGGTAGAATATTTTCGCGCGATGTACGGGCATATACTTACTTACCCGAAAGTGTCAAGGCATTTCCGCAGGGAGTTGCTTTTGTCCAGATTTTACAAGCTGCCGGGTTTGTACATGTGAAGTGGGAACCACTTACATTTGGCACTTGTGCGTTGTACACTGCTGAAAAACCCAAAACATAACTGTATTATCTAAAAGATGAGGCTTTTTTGTTTTTGTATTTTAGTTATAATTTATGCAGCAAACTCTGCAGTACATGCTCAGTTCAATATTCATGAGTTGGGAAGGAAACAGGTATATTTTGGGATTGCTGTAGGCTTAAATGCCTCTAATTTTACTGTGTTGCGCAAACCTAAGTTGCCCGAAAACGACACCATATATTATGTAAGGCCACGATTGGGGCCTGGCTTCAATCTCGGAATTATTTGCAATTATCAGTTTCATCGCTATTTTGATTTACGTTTTATTCCTACATTATCATTTTCTGATAAAATTTTAGAATACGGCCAAAAAGGTAAGCCTCCAGTAATTAATAAGACAATACAATCCATCTACCTGGACTTTCCGCTGTTGCTGCGTTATAAAAGCGAACCGATTAAAGATTTTCGGATATATGTATTGGCAGGGATGCGTTACGACTTCGATCTTGCTTCCAATCAAAAAGCAAGGCGTGCAACCGACATCATTAAGCTGATGCGCCATGATGTGTGTGTTGAAGCAGGTATCGGTTTTATGTTTTATTTTCCTTACTTAGTAGTATGAGTCCGGAATTTAAATTCACTCATGGAATATTAAATATTCATGCGCCTACAGAAGGCCTCATTTATTCGCGCGTTTTAGACAGATTATTCTCCAGAGCATTGACCATCACCCTTAATCTCGAAGGTTAATGGTAAATATTATTTGGCAACAATTTAATCTTTTGCCAGAAGTACACACGGCAGTGGTTGAGATAGATTATGGGGATGTTCCGAATCGTTTGCGGCAGTCTATGTTTGCAGCGATAGCAGCAAATATTGAGACAGGAGAAATCGCTGGAGATTGTGAAGGACCAGAGCGGAAAACCTTTCGATATTACCAGAAAATGGAATGTTTCTTTATCGCACACTAATGTCCTCGCTGCTGCTGCCGTGAGCAAACCATTCTACGTAGGTGTTGATATAGAAAAATTGGACAACCGAGCAGCACGCATTGCTTCCCGATTTCTTTCTGAAAATGAATTAGAATATCTACAAAATCAATCGCCTGAAACATTCACGCTTTTTTGGAGCGCCAAAGAAAGCTTATATAAACTTATTGGGCAGAGCGGTATCAGCTTTTCCCGTCAATTACACATTGAACCCACTTCGCTGAAAAAAGAGGGTTACTTAATTGCATCAATAAATTTAAAGGACACAAACATAAGCGGTCTGAAGATCTACTATCGTTTCCTGCAAAATCATGTATTTACCTTAGTAAGCTCAAACACAACTCTGCTCAATCTGTAATAAAAAAACGCATCCACACATTGCGGATTTTATTTCTTAGATGCGGAACTTCTAGGCAAAGAAAAGCGGTATGTTTTCCTTTTATTCTTCGAATTTCTCTTAACATTTCAAGGCTCAGACTATCATTTGGGCTGCGGAAATGCTTCTCCATATTTCCTTTGATAATCGTAAGCCGGACCGCTTTAATTCTTCTTGCAGTATCTGAGTATTCATTATCAAAAAGAAGCACTCTGGGCCTCTCCAGTAAATCTCTTTTATTGTAAACGTTGTTCCGCTCCAGGCGAAAATCCGGATATAATTTTATGATATTAGTCTTTGATTTAGGAAGAACCGGATAAAATTTACCAGTACTTTTTAAAATGTATTCTTTCATAAGAAGAATACGTGTTTTTTGCTGGTTGATGATAATAAACCGCAAAGAAGATTTTTCCGTTCCTTTTGGAAAAGTGGGCTTGGGTTGAATTACTATGAAGGAGTCATACAGCGTAGCCAGTCCTTTGTCGAAAAAAGACTGGGATATCTTAAATCCTTCCGCAATTTCGTATCTAAAAATATATTCAGTGCCTTCTTCCAGAGTATCTAAATCAGGTTCAAGCTTTAATTCAGATCGTTGTTGGATAGGGATAAAAATTTCCTTTTGCGGCTGCGAAAACGCCTGTAGAATTGTTAATTGTCCTATAAGAATAAAATAAATCCTGTTCAAAATATTTCTAAAATTAACTATATTGGATATCGAGCCCGATAGCCTAACCAACACTTAAAATGTGCATAAAATAGTTTTACACCATTGAAAAAAATACATTTGCACCCGAAATGAGGAAAAAATAAAAGGAGAAGGATACCAATGTGGAATTTTTTCACCCAGGAAATAGCAATTGACCTTGGCACAGCCAATACGTTGATTATTCACAACGATAAAGTAGTTGTAGATGAGCCGTCTATTGTGGCTATTGACAGAAGAACTGAAAAAGTTATTGCTGTTGGCTCGCGCGCCATGCAGATGCATGAAAAAACGCATGAGAATATCAAGACCATTCGTCCGTTGAAAGACGGCGTAATAGCCGACTTTCAGGCGGCAGAGAGCATGATACGTGAGATGATTAAAATGATTTTCAAGAACAAAACTTTTTTGTTCCCACCGCGCTTCAGAATGGTTATTTGTATTCCATCTGGGATTACAGAAGTGGAAAAGCGCGCTGTAAAGGATAGCGCTGAGCAAGCCGGAGGCCAGGAAGTGAAAATGATACATGAACCCATGGCAGCAGCTATTGGTATTGGAATTGATGTAGAGGAGCCCAACGGCAATATGATTATTGACATTGGTGGCGGCACTACAGAGATTGCTGTCATTGCTTTAAGCGGTATTGTATGTGACCAAAGTATCCGTGTAGCCGGCGATGAATTTACTCTCGATATTGTAGATTATATGCGCCGCCAGCATAATATGCTCATTGGCGAGAGAACTGCCGAGCTCATCAAAATCAATGTAGGCTCTGCCCTTACAGACATAGACAATCCTCCGGACGACTTTCCTGTAAACGGGCGCGACCTCATGACTGGCATTCCCAAACAGATTATTGTTTCTTATTCAGAAATTGCCCATGCCATTGACAAGTCAATTTCTAAAATAGAAGAAGCTATCCTAAAGGCACTGGAAACCACACCTCCTGAGCTGGCCGCAGATATTTTTAAAACAGGGCTTTATCTTACGGGAGGCGGGGCCTTGCTTAGAGGCTTGGATAAACGTATAAGCCAAAAAACCAAACTACCTGTTCATGTTGCAGAAGACCCGCTGCGCGCTGTGGTTCGCGGCACAGGTATCGCCCTCAAAAACATGCATAAATTTACTTTCCTGCTCGATTAAAGCGCAAGAGGAATTTACCCAACAGTAACCCCCTTAAGTACTGCAGCCACAGTTTCTCCTATTTCTGCTGGAGTGGCCACAACGTGTAGCCCGCATTCTTTCATGATTTTCATTTTAGCTGCCGCAGTGTCTTCTGCTCCGCCTATAATAGCACCTGCATGACCCATCCTACGGCCGGGAGGCGCTGTTTGTCCGGCTATAAATCCTATAACAGGCTTGGGGTTGCCTATGCTTTTTAACCAGCGAGCCGCTTCAGCCTCGAGGCCGCCTCCTATTTCGCCGATCATCACAATGGCTTCAGTTTCCGGGTCATTTACAAAAAGCTCGATGGCCTCTTTGGTGGTGGTGCCTATGATAGGGTCGCCACCAATGCCGATGGCAGTGGTAATGCCTAAACCTGCTTTAACTACCTGGTCTGCAGCCTCATAAGTAAGTGTACCCGACTTTGACACTATTCCAATAGTTCCTTTCTTAAATACAAAGCCGGGCATAATGCCCACCTTAGCTTCCTCGGCGGTGATAACGCCAGGGCAGTTAGGCCCGATGAGTCGGGACGAACGCGAGGATAGGAAATGTTTCACCTTTACCATGTCTTGCACAGGAATGCCTTCTGTGATGGCAACAATTAACTCAATACCTGCATCGGCTGCTTCCATAATAGCATCTGCGGCAAATGCCGGAGGTACAAATATGATGCTGACATTTGCCCCTTCCTTGTTTCTGGCTTCCCATACTGTATTAAACACAGGCCTGTCCAGATGCCTTTCTCCTCCTTTACCAGGAGTAACGCCTCCTACTACATTCGTTCCGTAATCAATCATCTGAGAAGCGTGAAAAGTGCCTTCCTTCCCTGTAAATCCCTGTACTATTACCCTGGAGTTTTTGTTTACTAATACACTCATTTTCTTTATTTAAAAGATTTTGAAATGTTGTAAAGAGGCTTGCTAAAATTTTGCACGCATCCTCAGTTCTTTTAAAAAATCAGACGCGAATATAAAATCAAAAAGTTCTCCGGAAGTTATTTCTAATATTTCTTTATTGGTTCCTTCCCAGTATTTTATTCCTTCGTGAAGAAATATGACCTTGTCGCCTATACTCATCACGCTATTCATATCATGCGTATTGATTACAGTAGTCATATTATATTCTTCGGTTAGTTCTTTAATCAGACGGTCAATAATGAGAGCAGTTTTTGGGTCAAGCCCTGAATTAGGCTCATCGCAAAAAAGATATTTCGGATTATTTACAATAGCCCGTGCTATACCTACTCTTTTTTTCATACCACCGGAAAGTTCTCCCGGATATTTTTTATTGGTTCCGCTCATATTTACTTTTTGCAGGCAAAAATTCACTCTCTCTTTTTTTTCCGCATCGCTCATATCTGTAAACATATCGAGCGGGAATCGAATATTTTCTTCTACTGTAAGAGAATCGAACAAAGCAGTGCCTTGAAAAAGCATGCCAAACTCCTGCCTTATTTTCTTCTTTTCATCAAAATCCATTTTGGTAATATCCCTGTTGTCGTATAATATACTTCCTTCATCAGGTTCAAAGAGCCCTACCAGGCATTTTAAAGTTACTGTTTTGCCGGATCCCGACTTGCCTATGATAAGATTACACTTTCCCTCCTCGAACACAGCGCTGATGCCTTTCAGAACCTGATGTTCGCCAAAACTCTTCTTAACATTAATCATTTCTATCATAACAGAAGGAATGCTACGAGAAAATTCACCACAATAACCACAACACTGCTTTGCACAACAGCCTGAGTGCTTGCAATGCCTATTTCAACTGCACCGCCCTTAACTGTATAGCCCTTATAGCAGGAAATTGAAGATATGATGAACGCAAAAAGCACAGATTTTATGAACATAATGAACACATCGTAACTTTTCATTCCATCTTGTACTCCGCGAACATATTCGCTACTAGAATAAAAATTGCCAAGTACTCCGGCGAGCCATCCACCGATGATTCCCAGAAAAACACTGATAACTACAAGCATAGGAAACATAAATACTGCGGCAACTATTTTTGGTCCTATCAAATAGGAGCGTGTATTAACGCCCATAATTTCGTAGGCATCTATTTGTTCGCTGATGCGCATAGTGCCTAATTCTGATGCAATATTTGAGCCAACTTTACCTGCCAGAAGTAGTGCAGAAAGGGTAGGGGCAAGTTCAAGAATCATGCTCTTGCGCACAATGGCGCCCATCCACCACATAGGGATAAGGCTTATACTGCGCAACTGGTAGGAGAATTGCACCGCGGTAACTGCGCCCATGAATAGGGAAATTATAGCAATGATAGGCAAAGATCCAATGCCGATGGAATAGCATTGGCGCATAGTTTCCAGCCAGTACATCTTTGATTTTTCAGGACGTGCAAATGAGGCACGCATCAAGATCAGATATTCACCAACTGCTTCAAATAATTTCAACATACATCTATCAAAGCTATATTTTACTTGATTCAAATCCTATTCGCTGAGATATAAGATATTCGTTTCTGTTTGCTGCACTTCGCGAAACAAGCTCGGCAAGGAAACCCGTAAGAAAAAGTTGCACACCAATAATAAGTGAAACGATACCCAAATAAAACACCGGCCGCTCTGTCATGCGATAGGCTGCGAAAGCATATTTGGCAATTGTGAGATATAAAAGCACGCAAAAACCAATGAAAAAGCTCAACACTCCCATTCCTCCAAAAAGATGCATAGGCCTTTTGGAAAAGCGGGTAATGAAGGTAACACTCAATAAATCAAGAAAACCAAACAGAAAACGTTCAAGGCCAAATTTGGTCTTTCCATATTTTCTTGGGCGATGCTGCACAACTTTTTCTCCTATTTTTCCGAAACCGGCTCTGCGCGCGAGCACTGGAATGTAACGATGCATTTCTCCATACACCTCTATGCTTTTTACTACCTCTTGTCTGTACGCCTTTAGCCCGCAATTAAAGTCGTGTAGTTTAATGCCGGTAACCAATCTGGTGGCTGCATTATACAACTTTGTAGGAATTGTCTTTGAAAGCGGATCATACCTTTTTTTCTTCCAACCGCTCACCATATCGTAACGGTCTTCCACAATCATTTTATAAAGATGAGGAATTTCATCCGGAGAATCCTGCAGGTCGGCATCCATGGTTATGACAACCCTGCCGCTGGCAGATTGGAAGCCGGTATGTAAGGCTGCGCTCTTGCCGTAATTTCTGTTAAGGCGAATTGCTTTTATAGACTTGTTTTCTGCTGCGAGCGAACGTATTACTTCCCATGAGTTGTCTGTACTTCCATCGTCCACAAACAAAATTTCATAACTGTAGTGATGCGAATCCATTACTTTTTTTATCCAGCTGGCCAGTTCTGGCAGAGACTCAGCCTCATTGAGCAGAGGAACAACAACTGTAATATCAGGATTCTCCATCAGCGAATCGTTGTGGTGGTATCGTTTCTTCTTACAAAAACAGCAATTAGCGCCGAAAAAATTGCAGTAATGATTGCTGAAGCCAACATTCTGAAAGACAATGAAGTTATAGTTGGCCTAAAATCTTGATATTTTATTTCGTTTATGTATCTCTCTACCTGATCATCTGGTAGGTTAAGTTTTTCATAGAGATCAGCGGTTTTTTTTATGGCAGCCTCCTTAACCACCTCAACCATAGATGGGTCTATAAAATTGAAAAAAACATAACCATATATGTCAATAGCAAATGCAGCGATTATTCCTGTTATAAATACAACCAGAAATGCCTGCAAATAACTTTTATAGCCATTATTTTCTTTTCTAAAAGTAATTCCGGCATATATCATGAAAAAGATAGCGAACCCGTAAAGTATGATTGTAAAAAACGAAGCCAGCAACTCTGCATTTATCAAATACAGCATCATGTAGGAGGCAATCATACAAAGCCCGGCAACTAAACCGTATTTGATTGATGTGGAAAATTTATTCATTATCCAGATTCTTTTTCTCAGCTTAAAAATAATTTTCCGTTGCGAACTATTCCTAAAGATTTACCAACAAAGGTTTTTCCAATAAAAGGAGTATTCTTGGACTTTGAGCGAATGTGCTTTTCAGTAAATGTCCAGCTCAAATTTGGAGAAAAGAGTGTGAGGTCTGCTGGATATCCCGTTTCGATAGAAGAGTTTTGTAACCCAAGAATTTTTCTGGGATTATCAGAAAATAACTCGATAATTTTTTCTGTATCCATGTGAGTATGTAAAGCCGTATTGGCGGCTGCAAATGCGGTTTCGAGTCCGATGATGCCAAATGCTGCCTTGTCAAACTCTGTGTTTTTGCTATCTTCTTCATGAGGATAATGCTGAGCAGTAATACTATCAATGAAACCCAAAGAAACCGCTTTTATCAGGTTTTTCACTTCGGTTCGGCTGCGAAGGGGAGGATTCACTTTATATAATGTGTTGTAATTTTCTAATGAATCTTCAGATAACAATAAATGATGAGCATTAATGGAAACGGTAACGTTAAGCCCTTTCTTTTTTGCTTTTACGATGTGGTCAACAGAATTTTTGAGCGAAACATTGAGGAAGTGAAGCCTGGATTGGGTATATTCAAGAATCATCAGGTCGCGTGCTATGGCCAGTTCCTCCGCAAATGATGGTATCTGAGGCAGCCCCAGCATTGTACCCACCACTCCTTCGTTAACTACTCCGTTTCCGGATATGCTTGAATCTTCAGGATGCACAAAAACCACTCCATTAAATGCTTTTACATATTCCAGCGCGCGCTCCAGCAGTCCTGCCGAAAGCGATGGCAGCGCCCCATCGCTGAAGGCAACAGCGCCCGCAAGATGCATATCGTACAATTCAGCAAGCTCATTGCCACGGCACCCTTTTGTAACTGCTCCGATGGGCAATACTTTTACGATGTTATCAGCAGCTTTAGCCAACACATATTCAATTTGAGCCTTGTTGTCTGCCACCGGCTCAGTATTTGGCAAAATACAGACATGCGTGAACCCTCCCGCTGCGGCAGCGCTGCACCCGCTTTCTATGGTTTCTTTATGTTCAAGCCCCGGGTCGGCAAAGAAACTGTTCAGGTCTATCCATCCTTTACTCACATGTAAATCGTCAAAACGAATTTCTGTACACTTTCCTTTAGGCTCAATCTTTTTTCCGATTTCCCTGATAATTCCCTTTTCTATAAAAATATCCCTGACACTGAGGTGATGAGAGGAAGTTTTGTCAATAATTTTTGCAGAACGGATAAGTATGTTCATGAATGCCTTATTCCTTGTTGTCGGGGCTGTTATTTCCAGATGGCTTAAACATCCGGGCTCAAAAATAGAAATGTGAGAGAAAATTTATTTGTTGTTGTTGAATTATTTGGCAAAAGTATTTTCGCGCGCTGAATGCGATGAACAGAAAATTGCGCGCTCATTTGCTGTTGCTGGCTGTAAATTTTTTCTATGGAGCAGGATTCTCAGTAGCCAAGCTGGTAATGCCGCAGTATGTGAAACCTTTCGCATTTATACTCATCAGGGTAGCCTTTGCAGCAACGATGTTTTATACATTACAGCGCCAATTAATAAAAGAAGAGATACAGCGAAAACATTTGTTTACCCTCTTTTTATGTTCTTGCTTTGGTGTGGTATTAAATCAGGAACTTTTTTTTCTCGGCCTTGAACGGACCACGCCTATCAATGCCTCCTTGATCATGATTACTACTCCGATGCTCGTATATGTTATTTCCTTTATTGCAGGAGGAGAAAATATAAGTTTGCTTAAAATAGGCGGTATTGTGCTGGGAGCCTTTGGAACTTTGATGATTTTAGGAGGGAAAAGATTTTCTTTTTCTTCTCAGACGCTTCTGGGAGATATATTCATTCTGCTGAATGCCACATCATATGCAATTTATTTGGTTTTAGTGCGTCCGCTCATGCGCGTGTATCATCCACTCACTGTGGTTTCCTACGTCTTCCTGCTTGGGCTTCCATTTGTTTTTGTCCTTGGAATAAACCAACTCATAACTATCCAATGGCATACGTTTACACCTGCTGTTTGGAGCGGATTATTTTTCATTGTAATTGCAACTACATTTTTAGCTTACCTGTTTAATATGATTGCGTTGCGCGAGCTTGGCTCAGCAGTTGTGGGCGCATACATCTATCTTCAGCCTTTACTGGCAGGCTTTTTTGCATTCTTGCTGGGGCAGGAAGATTTCTCATCTTCTAAAATCGCTGCAGCTGTACTTATCTTTGTTGGAGTGGGCTTGGTTTCGCTTGATTTTTCTGAGAAAAAAAGCTTAACACAATAAATTGATATAACATCATATAGCTTATCTTTACGAAACCTCTATTGCCGGTTTGTTTATAGTATTAGTTAAACTTTGAAATTCATCATTACTGATACAACCAATAATTATAATCATCAATAAACACTCTAAATGATTTAATGAGTTGCAGGATTACTTAGGTTGTCTCAAACCAATAGTAATTGCTTCAGCGCATTAAAATTTGTCTTATTGTTCAATATAATCTATCAATTGTGTAAGCGATTAGTACATTTGAAAAATACGTTTCTTTCAGTGTAGATGCAGTACTCCAACATAGCAAACCTGAGCTTATACATAATTACTGATAAAAAAAGCCGGAGCGAGAGAAACCCTCCAAAACTCTCGCCCGGCAGTATTTTGCTGAATAGGTCAGCTCAATAATTTATGTAACCAATAGTGGCAACACAGCTAATATTGTCCATGCAGCCACAACAATCCATACAATTGCAAACAACATTCTTTCAGATGTAAAAGAGAACACCCTCATGCAATTTTATACGCAAAAGCAAAGGATAATGTTACCTTAGCGGCATGCGATATGAACCTGTTTCCAGCCAGCTTTTTATTGAAAACAGAAAGAAATTAATTAATAAAATTAAACCCAACAGCATAGTGTTTGTAGCCGGAAATGTGCACATGCCCGACAGCGCTGACGCCTTTCACCCCTGGCGGCAGCACCCTGATTTATTTTATTTAACCGGCATTGAACAGGAAGAAACCTTCCTGTTTTTGTTCCCCGATTGTCCCGCAGCTGAACTGCGCGAGGTTCTTTTTATCCGTCAACCTAATGAACTGCTTGAAACTTGGGAGGGACGAAAACTAACAAGGCAACAGGCCTCAGAAATGTCGGGAATATCTGAAATACGCTGGAGCAGCGATGCCTTTGCAGTGCTTTTTTCTATGATGCATTTGGCTGAAAATGTTTATCTCAATACAAATGAACATGACCGTGCTTCGTTAGAAGTTTTGTCTAATGAATATATTGTTGCAGAAAAAATCAAAAAGAAATTTCCGCTGCATCATTATGAAAGACTTGCTCCAGTAATGGGTGAACTTCGGGTGCAGAAATCTGCTCTAGAAATAGAGCTGATGAAGAAAGCTATCGACATTACTGCCAAGGCTTTTCACAGGATATTGAAATTTGTTTCGCCGGGAGTATGGGAATATGAAGTAGAAGCAGAAATAACGCATGAATATCTACGCAATCGCGCTACACGACATGCATATGAGCCAATCATTGCCTCAGGGGAGAACGCTTGCTTTCTACACTATAACGTTAATAATGCACGCTGCAACTATGGAGACCTATTATTGATAGATACCGGCGCTGAATATGCTAACTACTGTGCTGACCTTACGCGAACCATCCCTGTTAATGGAAGATTTACCAAGCGGCAAAAAGAAATATATTGTTCTGTACTAAACGTATTACGAGGTGCTGTTACACTCATGCGTCCTGGTATCTCCATCTATGAGCTGAATCAGCAGGTAGCTGAGATGATGGAAAGGGAGCTTGTGCAGTTAAATCTTATTTCATTATCAGACCTGAAAAAGCAGGACAAAGAAAAGCCATTGTACAAAAAATATTTTCCACATGGCATAGGCCACTACTTGGGTTTAAACACGCATGATGTGGGCAGTCGCTATGCAAAAATTCCTGAAGGTGCTGTGCTTACCTGTGAACCCGGAATTTATATCAGAGAAGAAAAAATTGGCATTAGGCTGGAAAACAACATACTGGTAACCAAAGATGGACCAGTGGATTTAACTGCAGATATTCCTCTGGAGCCGGAGGAAATAGAAGAACTGATGCAGCAACGCTAAAGATGATTACGCGGAAAATTTTATTTTTGCCACCGTTGCATTAGCCCTAATGGCGGAACTGGTAGACGCGCACGACTCAAAATCGTGTTTCGAAAGAAGTGGGGGTTCGATTCCCTCTTAGGGCACAACAAATTTTTACTTGACATTCATTTTCATCCAGCTATATTTGCAATACCTTAAGTTCTTGTAAAACACGCGGGAGTAGCTCAGTTGGTAGAGCGCAACCTTGCCAAGGTTGAGGTCGCGGGTTCGAGCCTCGTCTCCCGCTCTCCGATTGCCAAGAGGCTTGAGTGATCTCAAGCCTTTTTAGTTTAGGTATGCCGCGGTGGTGGAACTGGTAGACACGCAGGACTTAAAATCCTGTGGCCCTAAAAGGCTGTGCGGGTTCAAGTCCCGCCCGCGGTACTTCCCAAAAAATTGTTTCTAAAAACTATACCGTAATTGCACCGTAAAGTTGCGATGTGGCTCGGTGCGCCCCGGGCGAAGCTGGTAGAAATGGTTCGAAATATTTCTCACAAGAAAACCGAGTTTGAAATTTTTATTTACAGTAATACCAATTCGTAAATCTGCAACAAAATCACCATTCTTTCTTTTTTCTCTGTATCGCTCAAGTGCAAGCGGGTCGTTGAAGATAATAGAAGCAGCTGCGCTAAAAAGAGGAGGAATTTGCTCTGGAAAACTGCCATAAAAGAGCGTACCCCCTAAGTACATTTTCCAATAGGTTAGTTCTACATCTGCCCTGAATAAATGACGGACACGAAACATAAGCAACTGATTGACTTCAACCGGTGTAGGCCTTCTGTAATTTAATTCAAAAAACTTTCGCAGAAAATTTTGGGGCCTGCCTATGTTGTCGGCAGTGATCGAAGTCGTATCATTGGGGTTTACCGGATAAGTATAAGTATAACCGGCAAGGATTTGCAAGCCTACCTCGCCTATTTTGCCTTGACTGGCCATAGTAATTTCATATCCAACAACACGCGCATTTTCAAGGTTAGCAGCCCTAAGTCCAATGATCATGTCCGGGGCGGTTGGGAATATTTTTGTTCCATCTCTGTATCGGTTTTCGTAAAAGCCAATTTCATATTGAACAAAATTTTTGTACTCCTGCCAAAAGAGAGCGCCATCCAGGTAAGCCTTCCATTGCTTTACCTGAAAACCCTGCTTGAGTCCTAACTCTAAACTCCAGCCCGTTTCAGTTTTTAAGGTGTCGTTGGGAACAACGTATATGCCTTGTGTAAACTCCTCGGCTATAAATCGCTCTCCAATAGAAGGAATGCGGTAACCTTGGCCCCACGAAGCTCTTATAAAGGTAGCATTGGCTGCCCGGATATTAATGCCTGTGCGAAATACCGGCCTTGAAAATTCCCTGAATGTATCTACTCCGATAGCTTCATAGCGCACTCCGCCTGTCCAACTGATGATTTTGTAGTTCACTTCAGCCTGAGCAAAAGCTGCAGCAGTAAAGTTTTGCCTCCTTCCACTGTAAAGATTGCTTACCGAGAAACCATATGTAAACGGAAGCCCGGCAGTGATAACCAAAAGCCCTCTGTATTTATACTGATATTGCGGTTGAAATTCCAGGCTATTGGAAGATGCGTTAATATCAATACCGTTGCCTTGTCTCCATACATTCAGGTAACGTGCATTAAGCGTAAAGCGATGCCCCAACGGGCTTTGATAAGAAACATGAGGGTCTATAGTTGTTCGAACATATTTGTCGTTGGAGCCTAAACGATAAAACAGTGCATTAGTGTCTAAGTCTTTACCCATGAAAAAACGGTCGCTTCGGTCGTATAGCTGGCTGAAATTGATACCATAGTTTAGCCCTTCAACTTTGGGGTTTAGATGCCTTGTCTTTGCAAAATAGCGAAAACGAAACTCATTGGAATATTACAAATAACCCATAGAGCCGGTGATATTGCCCCCCACTACCAGTTGCAGGTCTTTGATTTTCCGTTGATGGTTTACATTGCCGATAACTGTGAAAGGAGTGCCACCGTCCCACCAGCGTTGCCTGGGGTCTTTAGGTGCATCAAAAAAAGTTGTATTCAGGTCAATATCGGTTTTGGGCTCGGCGTCAGAAGGCCATTCCGTAATTACATTCACGATACCGTTTAATGCGCTTGAGCCATACACTACCGAGGAGGCTCCTTTAATTACTTCTACTTGTTTGGTATTTTCTATGGGCACTAACTTCGTTTGTCCTTCGCTAAGGTCTGCGCTGGTCATACCCAGATTGTCCACCAGTACTGCTGTGCGTGTGCCTGTTCCATAAGAATATGAACTGCCTCCACGTATGGTTATTTGCCCGTCCTGAACTAAAACTCCGGGAGTTTTGGATACCGCTTCTCCCAAATCATTCACGTTGGTGTTTTTTATTACATTCTTATTTACTACGTCCATACTTACACTCTCTTTGGCTGCATTTTTCTTGTAAAAACTTGTGGTTACCACCTCGTTGAGCTGAATAATCTGCGACTTTAGTTCAACCTCAATTTTGCGCACCTCTCCTTCGGCCAGAGAGAGCGTGTCTTTAAAATTTTTGAAACCAATAAACTGCACCGATAGTATAACATTGCCGGCGTTTACTGATACGCGAAATCTTCCAGCAGCGTCTGTTATGGCATTTCGCTTCCCCTCAACTTTAATAATTGCTCCTCCTATTGGTTCTTTGCTATCTGCATTCAACACTACTCCTTCTATGCTTGCAGTTTGACTGTTCAGCAATAGACAAGCCATGTTGCATAAAAACAGAAAAATGTATGAAATAATTTTTTTCATAATCAATTATTCTGAAGATGAAGAAATGAAAGCCTGTGCAGGAGGTTGGCCAATCCAACAGGGTGGTGTTTTTATTCCAAATATATGAGCAATTGTTGGTGCTGTATCGTACTGTTGAACGGAATGGTCGGGAAGCGCTACATTTTTTGCTGTTTTGGGGCCTGAGAGTATCCAAGGAATTTCTATTTCTCTTGGGTGGTTGCCGCCATGTCCTTTTTTGATACCTCCATGGTCTGAGGTAACCAGAAAATAGGTGTCCTTAAATATTCCTGCGGTTTGTGTAGCTTTAATTATTTCTGCAACTATGGAATCTGCTGCCTTAACGGCCTCAAAATACTGTGGGCTGTCGTGGCCGTAAGCGTGCCCGGCGTGGTCGCAGTGGTCAAAATGCAAAAAAAGCAGGTCGGGTTGCTTGCTCTTGATTAATTCGATGGCTTTGGCTAAAGTGTTTTGTTCTGTTTTTTCATGTATCAGGGCATCCAGCACTTTTTCGTCAGTAAGCTTTGCGAATTCTTTCCAATGATGCACAACATATATATCAAGGTGGCTGCGCTGTTCGCGCAACACATCAAATATTGTAGGGAATAATTTACCCTTAGGGCGGTTGCAGAATATTTTTCTCTTTAAAATATGTTCTTTCCATCCATTCGAGGTAATTTGATGTTGTTTAGGGCTGGCGCCCATAATCATTGATGCCCAGTTAGGAGCGGAATCAGTAGGTCTCACAGCCTTTGCCTTTAGAGTAAATACTCCATTTTGCTTAAGCATATCTAAAGCAGGTGTCTCAACCCGGGAAAGCGCCCAGCCACTCAGTCCATCGAAGCCTATTACAATAACTTTTGGTTGTTGAGCTGATAGAGAGAAGGAAACTAACAACCATAACAAAAAGGCGATAACCCGCATTAATAAATTTTGTCAAAAAAAATCATTATCTTCAGAAACAAAAAAGCCGAAGCGATGCTCCGGCTTTTAAATTAACGATATGTTAAAGTGAAGTTTAGTTACTCCGCAAAAACTTCAAAAGTTATAGTAACCTTGTGGTCTTTGCTAAGCACAACTTCAGCAGTGTATTGGCCTACTGTTTTTACCTCTCCTTCCAGGATGGTGATTTTTCTTCTGTCCACCTCTACCTGCGCGTTATTTCGTATGGCTTCAGCAATGTGATAAGATGTAACTGAGCCAAATATTTTTCCAGTGGTGCCAACCTTTGCAGGAATTTTATAAGTAGCTGATTGAACGCGTTGAATAATTTCCTGAATTTTTTCAAGCATCTCAGCCTCTTTCTTTTCTTTCAGGCGGATTCTGTTTTTTAATTCTTTAAGGTTAGTTTCATTTTTAACTACTGCGAGGCCTTTTGGAATGAGGTAATTCAACGCATAGCCGTTTTTTACATTAACGACTTCGTCTGCATAGCCAAGTTTTTCAACATCTTTCAGCAAAATAACTTCCATATTTAGCTATTTAATTAAAAATTTTACTTAAGTAAGTCTGCAACGTAAGGCAATAGCGCAAGATGGCGGGCACGCTTGATAGCAGTAGCGACTTTACGTTGGTATTTCAAAGAATTACCTGTTATTCTTCTGGGAAGAATTTTTCCCTGTTCGTTTAAAAACTTCAATAAATATTCTGGGTCTTTGTAGTCAATATACTTGATGCCACTCTTTTTAAAACGGCAATATTTTTTTTTGGTGGCTCCTATTTTATTGGCAGTGAGATATTTAATTTGTTCTGTACCTGACATATTTATTCGTGATTTTGGTCAGCTAATACTTTATCATTTTTTCTGCCTATGAGGCCGGCACGCTTATCCTGATTGTACTTTATTGAATATTTATCTAAGCGTACAGTAAGGTAGCGCAACACGTTTTCATCGCGCCGAAATGCAATTTCAAGCGTATTAATTACCGTTGGAGGTGCTTTAAACTCAATGCAGTGATAAATGCCGGTAGTTTTCTTTTTTATGGGGTATCTTAAGTTACGCAGCCCCCAGTGTTCTTCAGCTACTATCTCTGCACCGTTGGATTTAAGTAATTCAATGTAAGATTGAATTACTTTTTTAGTGTCGTCTTCAGACAACACCGGTGTCAGAATAAATGTTGTTTCGTATTGATTAAGCATGTTTCTTTGCTTTCTTTAAAATGGAGCGCGAATATGGCGTTTTTTTTCTTCTCATCCAAATTTTATTTTATTGAAAGCAAAAAACCTTCTTTTTTGAAATAAGCCATCATCTTTTTCGTTATTCGCCCTTGTACATGCTATGAAAAAGAGCGCTTTAGGAAAAGTTTTACTGATTGCCCTGGCTTTCTCTGCGGTATTAACGATCGGCTGCCGAAAAGAAAAATTCAGCGACAAGGGCAGTCTCTCTTTTTCAACCGATACCCTTTCCTTTGACACAGTATTCACAACGCTTCCTTCTACCACACGCTTTTTTAAAGTTTATAATAATGAACGACTTCCCATAAAAATTTCCAGTATCAGGCTTCTTGAGTTGCAAAGCGATGCATCATTCAGGCTGAATGTAGATGGAATACCAGGTAAAATATTCAGAGATGTTGAAATATTGGGTAACGACAGTTTGTATGTTTTTGTGGAAACCACTGTAAAAAATCCGTTGAATCCGAACAACCCTTTTGTGATATACGATGCGGTAGAATTCATAGCCAACGGCAACCGACAGGTGGTTACGCTGGAGGTATGGGGCCAGGATGCTTACTACCATAAAGGAGAAATTTACCGTTATGGAGAAAATATCACCTGGAAAAACGATAAACCTCATGTGATTTTACAAGGCAGTTTTCCGGGTGTAGGAGTTGATTCGGGAGCAACACTTAATATACAAAGCGGAACAAAAATTTTTGTCGGTAGCAATGCGGCTTTGTGGGTTTATGGTACCCTTAATGCCCAAGCAAACTCGTGTAGCGACTCCATCGTGTTTCGCGGATTGCGGCTGGAGAAATTTTATCGCGATAAGCCGGCACAATGGTGGGGGATAATTTTTGGAAGAAACAAGGATTTGGAAATTGCCCGCCTGAATCTGAAGCGGGTAGTGGTAACTGAGACCTTCTTCGGCATTGCCGATGAATACATTTTCAATGCTGCTTTTCAGCAAAATGTTTTGCCGATTAACCTTGCCGAGTACAGCATTAATGGCGCCCCAGAGCTAAACCTAAAACAGTGTATTATCAAACACGCTCAGAATACAGCTCTTTTTGCGCTTAACGCTAAGGTAAATGCCGAAAACTGCATATTCCACACCACCGGAAGCAATGTAGTGGCACTGGCGCTGGGCGGAGAGCATCATTTTAATCATTGTACCATCTACAACACAGGAGGCAGGTTTCTTCAGCATAAACAGGAAGCTTTGCTGATTGCCGATAAGATTCTCGCCAATAATATTTTGTATGCAGCTAATCTTAAGGCCAACGTAACTAATTCCGTAGTTTATGGTTCACTGGAGAATGAATTCCGTTTTGCCGATGAGCAGGATAAAATAAGGTTTGAAAACTGCCTGATTAAACTCAGGCAAGATACTGCAAATAAGTATTCTTCGAAATTTATTCAATGCATATTCAACAAAGATCCTAAGTTTAAAAATGCAGCGGCCGAAGATTTCACGCCTTCAGACAGTCTTAATTCACCTTTAATTGATGCGGGAAAGTTTACGGGATTGAGCAGCGATATCTTCGACAAGCCGAGGAACACACCGGATATAGGCGCAGTTGAAGGTAAATGATCTGTGTTTAATAAAGCTGCTCTTTAGAGTGTTTTATTCTCTTTTTTATCTGGTAAAACGAAATATTTTACAGATAAAAATAAATGGTTCAATCCGCTGCCTATTGAAAATTTATGTTCATGATTTCCCTTTTGCCAATTCTTATCCGAGGGAATAAATCTGTATTGGTAGGCTAAGAGGCGATACTGTAGCTCTAAAGCCCATTTCCGATTAATAAGATATATCAACCCAGGCGAGGCCCCAATTGCTGCTCCGAAAAGGTTTTGATATGCTTTTCTTTCTAACAATGGTAAATTTGGATTAGATTCCTTTATGAATGAACGACCCCATAACGGGCCAAGAGAGGCATCTATAAAGAAACCGAAACGCTTCTTGAGGAAATAAGGGCGAACATTTGCGGCCAGAACTAATTCATGACTTTGCCTTATTTGAGGGAAAGTTATACTATGTGAAGGAGCATAATGAATATCTGAAAATTCGTATGATGGAGTAAAACCGATTGTTAAGTTTCTTCTAACTGCCCTGGCGCACATCACTGATAATCCTAAATCGATTTGCCTTGACTTTTGTAACATTAAATCTTTAGTGCCATTATAATTCAGCATCAGGCCGCCCCCAGTTATCCAAGTGTTTTTTTCAATCTGGCCTTGTGCTGTATATATGGACAATGAAAGTGAAATAACGATGGATAAATGATTGAAATGTGATTTCATAACGTTTTTTTCTTAACGGAATAAAATCTATATTATTTTATGGTTTATGCTTAAACTAAGTATATGAAGCTATAGCATTTTCAGAACTCAACTGCAAAACCATAAGTTTGCTTTTATGATAGCTGTTTCAAATGTATCACTTGCCTTTGGTGGGAGAATTATTTTTGATGAGATTAATTTCCTGATTAGCCGCGGAGACAAAATCGGCCTGGTAGGGCGCAACGGTGCAGGGAAATCCACTTTGCTTAAAATCATTAAAGGAATTCAGGCCATAGATAGCGGAAGTGTGATGTACCCTAAAGAAACCGTAATAGGTTATTTGCCGCAGGAGCTGCAATTGGCATCGGAGCTAACCGTTATGGAAGAAACACAAAAAGCTTTTGAAAATATACTAAACCTGAAGTACAAACGCGATGAGC
>JAVQWQ010000004.1:0-38032 GCA_033578915.1 Chitinophagales bacterium
TTACACCCCGGATAAGCTGAAAAAAGACTTTTTTCGCCCGGATTTTTTTTCTCTTCCTGAATCGCTATTATGAAAGTTTTAATTTTAGATGGCGGGAACCAGAACACCCTTGCTGTTGTACGATATCTGGGACGAGCAGGACATCGCATGCATGTGGCAGCCTATTCGCCTCATGCATTGTCGCTATACAGTAAGTATTGTGCTAAAAAAATCATTTTACCCGACCCGCGCTTTTCTTCTCAGGAATTTATCGAAAGACTCATTGAAAACTTAAAACAGGAAAAGTTTGATATTCTGCTGCCGATGGGTTTCCGCTCCTATCAATTGTGTGCAACACATGCAGCGCAAATTCGACAATTCACTAAACTGATTATTACCAGTCCTGAAAATATCGCTATTGCTTCCGATAAGAGAAAAACATACGAACTGGCAGCACAAGCCGGTGTGCCTTTTCCCAAAACTTATCAAATATCTTCTACAGATGAACTGGAAAAACTAGACATATCTTTTCCTGCTGTTATAAAATCATGTTTTGAAAGCGGGAAAAATATCGTGGAATACGCCCAAAGCCGCGATGAGTTAATTAAGAAATATCAGGAAATGATAAACCGATATCACTTCGGCAGCAACGAATATCCATTGATACAAGAGTACATTGCCGGAGACGGTTACGGTTTTTTTGCTTATTACGAAGGTGGCGTGTGCAAGGCATATTTTATGCACCACAGAATAAGAGAATATCCTGCAACAGGGGGGGTAAGCGTTTGCGCTGAATCATTCTATGATGAGAAACTCATGGAATATGGGAAACGATTGCTGGATATGCTGCGGTGGGAAGGTGTAGCGATGGTAGAGTTCAAAAAACACAGCAATGGCGAATACAAACTGATGGAAATAAATCCTAAATTCTGGGGTTCGCTGGAGCTTGCGCTGGCGGCAGGTGTAAATTTTCCAGACATGCTACTCAGGAGAGCTTCCGGAGAACTAGTCTCTCAACAACTGCCTTATAAAAATGTAACTTTTCAATGGTTACTCAACGGAGAGTTATTTCACCTCATTGAAAGGCCGTCATCATTTTTCAGCATTGTGAAAACATTGTTTTACTCAAAAACTGATTTTTACTGGAGCGACCTCATGCCGCATGTATTTCAGTTGGCTAATATTTTTCGCCATTATGTTAAAAAGCAGGCTCATTAAATTGCTTTATAGTTTTATATCCGATATATCTGATTTTTTTAGGTAAAGCAGCAATGCAGTCCTCGTAAAATTTCACCTCTCCTTGTTCGTGATTATAGCTCAAATCGTCAATGTAGGTTATTCTTTTGCAAAACAGAGCGGCAATTTTTAAAAGCCAAATTTTCTGCATGGGCGAGAGTACTAAAAAAATATGCCTCTGAGGAATATTGATTAAAGCGCGTTCTTTTATCCACCAAGCCGTAACCTTCTGTGTGTTGTAAGCGCGCGCGGTAAGTACAAAGACCCTTCTTGATTTTGAAGAAGCGATGTTTGCAGCCAATGCGCACATACGCATGTGCGGAACAATGTTACGTAGGCGCTTCATCTCATCAGCTGTTCGATTAATGAGGGTCGGATAGGTATGCCCCAAAGTGTTATCTAAATCAAAAATATATATTGAAAAATTTCTGTTTTTCCACGCCTCTGCTACAAAACGCGAAAAATGGTTGCACATTCCCCACAACTTACCCGCTACTCGTATAATTCGCCTAATCATGCCGCGAAGGTAACATACATCTTATCGGGCCAAACTTACAATCTTCACAAAGTCTTTAAAATACATAGAAAAACATTTCATTTTACGGATTGGGTATTTACGTTTGTGCACATGTCGTTTGAGTGTGAACGAATATCACTTGCAAATACCGGACTTCTGCCGCCTTTGGTGCATGATTATCTGTATCAGCCTGAAAAAATATCGCACCTCTTTTCTCATAGCCCGAAGCTGCAGAACGTTCCTCAACAAATTGAATTAAAAAAACAGCAGCCAGTTAATCGTTCCGATTTAGTTGAAATTCTTTTGCAGCAGTATAGCAGAAGAGCGCCTGCTGCAAAAACACTTGAAAATATTCAATTGCTGAAACATAAAAACACATTTACGATTTGCTGCGCACACCAACCCACGCTTTTTTTATATCCTGCTTTTTATTTCTATAAAATCGCTTCAACGCTATCGCTTGCAGCTTTATTAGAAGCATACTATCCGGAATACAGGTTTGTGCCAATATTCTGGCTGGGAAGCGAAGACCACGACAAGGAAGAACTATGTAATGCCACATTAGGCGAACAGCCCTATCAATGGGATACCCCTCAGAAAGGTGCAGTGGGAAGATTTTATTTAGATGCCTCTTTTCATGATTTACTTAACAAAGCATCGGATAACATACAATGCCTCAGATGGAGAGAAATTTTTCACGAGGCAGTAAAATCCACTGATAATTTCGGAGAGTTTACGGCTTTTGTTTTACAAGCCATTTTTGGAGAACACGGATTAGTAGTCATCAACCAGGACGATAAAAAACTAAAGGAAATATTCTCAGACATCATCACTGAAGAAATCATTCATGGCGTAGCAGAAAAAATATTATCTGATACCAATCATTTTTTGAACAACCACTACAATACACAGGCTTCTGTTCGCCCGATCAATTTTTTCCTGCTCGATAACCAAGGCAGAGAAAGAATTTTGAAAAGTTCCGATGGGCGTTACACAGTGATGAACCGCGATATATGTTTTACCAAAGAAGAAATAGAAAAGTATATTAAGGAGCATCCCGAGAATTTCAGTCCCAACGTAATATATCGCCCATTGTTCCAGGAAACAGTTCTTCCCAATGTTGCCTTTGTTGGCGGGAGCGCTGAGTGCAGTTACTGGCTTCAGCAAAAAGCATTATTTAATCATTTCAAAAAGATATTTCCCATACTGGTGCATCGAACCCCAGTTGTCATTTTACCCCATCACATTTCTAAAAAGATATCGAGGCTTGGGCTGAACAAAACCGCGTTATTTCTTTCGGAAGAGCAAAAGATAAAACAGTTTATCGCGGAAAATTTCGGCCGGGAATATGATCTGCACGATATTGCATCTTCCGTTGAAAAAGCTTTTGATGAGGCAGAAGAGAGGATAACAAAAGTAGATATTACGCTGCGCGATACCATACGCGCAGAAAAGCATAAGGCCCTGCAAGCTCTCACAGGGATTGAAAAAAAAGCAGCAAAGGCCTTGCGTAAAAAAAATGATACACTCATCAACCAGCTAAAAGCCGTTCACCATAATATTTTCATAGATGGGGTTTTGCAGGAAAGGAAAATTAATTTCTTGAATTTTATGGATGGTGAAACTTTACTTCGTTTTCTTATTAAAGAAAGCAATCCTTTAGCCAATGAATTACTGCTTGTCCATGTGCAATAATTCTGCTCTTTATCTTGCTCGTTTTTAGGAGTGAAGGCAAAATCTATGCGATAGAAAAATAAAGGCAAAAAACCTAATTGATACACTTCCTGAGTTCCCCTTGTGGCCGGGACATAATCGAGCCTGAGCAAATTTTTTTGAAAAGTAACATTAACTAAATCTATGCCTACTTCGTGAGTGACATTTTTAGTATTGCAGCGATAGTTGATTCTGATATCGAGCCTGAAATAAGGCCTGAAACTGAAGCGGTTCCTTAGTTCGTCTATCACTACCGGTTCTTCCGATATAGGGCTCAGCACCGTATCGTAAGGCGTGTAACGCCTGCCGCCGGCAAAAGTAATTTTACCGCCCAGCCCAACTGTATTGATGCGCTTCAACTCTTTTTTTCTGTTTT
This sequence comes from Chitinophagales bacterium, assembly GCA_033578915.1. Taxonomy (GTDB): domain Bacteria; phylum Bacteroidota; class Bacteroidia; order Chitinophagales; family LD1; genus UBA7692. The sequence goes on from JAVQWQ010000004.1 coordinate 3,822, forward strand.
TCCCTTCCCAAACAAACTCTTTTGTGCCCAGAAGATTCAGGTTATATATGCCGTTGAAATCGCTGTTGTACCATCGGCCATCGCTGGCACGGTAACGGGCATCATAGACACTGCCGGTGAACATGGCAAACCAATTATTGGTAAAAAACTTTTCAACCGTACATTCGAAACCAAAGTTTCTTCCGATACCTTTATTGACAAGTTTTAAAGGAAAAAACCTTGAAAAGCCTGCACCTTCGTTAAGAATATTATATGATGAAGGAAAAGTATCTATGGATATATCAAACAGGAATTGGAAATAGGCTTCGGTCTTTATCCGAACATCGCGGCTGATAAATACATCGTACCCCCCTATTACGTGGAAGCTGCGGATAAATCCCAGGTTTTTATTGTAGCTTCCAGTATTTCTGAATTCATCACGGGTGATGAAATAGCTGTATGTAGGTAGCATTTGTGAGTGGAGACCTGTGCCAATACTCAGGCTTTGATTTTTAGTAAACATATATCGCAAAGCCGCTCGCGGCTCAAGGCTCCAGCTACGCATATTGAGCGTAAAGATTTGCCCATGCAGTCCGGCATTAAAGGTCAACTGTGGATTGATATTCCATTTCCATTGTACATAAGGCCTGAACATGAAGTCCCATCGCTGCACATTCACGCGCCAATACCATCTGTTGGTAAATTCACTAAAGTTACTGTCCACCAGATTAAAACGCCAGGCCTCGGTAAGGAGGCCAAAACGCAAGGTATGACGTGCATTGAGCTTGTATTGACGCATGAAAGCGCCGGTAAGCTTTGAAGTGATGAAGCGGTAAAATAACTTGCCAAAAATACTGTCAACCACCCAAACGGGTTGAGCGCCACTACTGTCTATGTGCCTCAATACGCGATTGTGCCTTACCAGATTCCATTCTGTTGATGCGGCAAAAGTAATGGTAGCGAAAGCATTCCTGGCAACCGGACGGGTGTAATTTAGGCCTGTTACGCCCATCCCTGACTGGAAATATTCATCGCGCCCGCCACTGGCATAAATGTCGCGCTCGGAATCAACAGATTTTTGTTTGGAAGTGAGGAGGTTGATGGCGCTATATCCTCCTATGCCAAAAACGCTTAGGTTGCCGCCATTGCGGGTTGGTACATTGATTTTAAATTGCAGATCGGTGTATCGCGGAATGGCTTCAGTGCCAATATCCAGCCCCATGAGATTCATTAGTTCAAGAGTGGCGTAACGATAATTGAAAATATAACTCGCCTTGCGTTTGCGATTAAACGGGCCTTCGCTGAAGATGTTAGCACCCAGTAAACCAATTTCTGCAGTTACTTCATTGCGACTGTTATTGCCTTTTTTCATTCGAATATCGAAAACACCCGCAAGAGCATTGCCAAATTCAGCCGGAAAAGCGCCTGTTAGAAAATCAGAAGTGCTTAGCATGCGGTTATTCAGAATCGCAACGCTTCCTCCTGCGCTACCCGGAATATTGAAGTGATTAGGGTTTGGAATATGTACATTCTCTACTCTGTATTGAACTCCAAAGGGAGAGTTACCGCGCACCACAATATCATTTCGCGAGTCATCGCTACCGGTAACACCGGCAAAGTTGCTCGCCATGCGGGCAGGGTCGCCGCGGCTGCCGGCATATCGCTCTGTTTCCTCAACATTAAACGCACGGGCAGAGATCACAGCCATCTCGTTGATAGTTTCTCCTTTTCGTGTTGCAGCCACCTCTACTTCCTTTAATGTTTCTATGCTGCTTTCCATCTCTATATTCAAAATCACTTCTTTTGCAGAACTCACGAGCGTGTTAGGCAAAAAGGCTTTTTTATAGCCTACGTAGGAAGCGACAACATTCACTCTTCCTACAGGCACCTCCTGAATGATAAAGTTTCCATCCTTATCGGTAAGTACGCCCTTCAATAATTTGTTATCATGGGTGAAGACCGCAACACTTACCCCCTCTAAGGGTTGTCGGTCGTCTTTATCAACTATGTTACCGCGCAAGGTTTGTGTTATTTGTGCATTTACTGCACCGAGGTAAAGCACATAGCATATAATACAAACAGTCCTCATTACACAATTATAATCATAATACCGGTATGAAAGATGACATCGGGCACACAAACATTTTATTTACCTTTGATAGAGAATCATTTATATGATAACAAGAGATAAAATATCACATAGACTGTCGCATTTTTATACTGCAGGTGTGCTAATTTTTTTTCTGATTTTATTTCGCAGCAGCACTTATGCAACACCACACGAAAATGCTCACAACTCCATAAAAACAAAATTTGAGCTAGCAGATTCTCTTTTCAATGAAGGAAATTATCTGGCTGCGCAAAACCATCTTTTTGAGAGCTTACGCATTGCTGAGCAGATTGGCGATAGTATATTCATGGCAAGGATTTACAGAAACATAGCTAGAATCTACAATGAAACAAAAAAACAAGATGAATGTATAAAATACGCATTAAAATCTATTGCTATACTTCAAAACAAAGAGTATCCATCTTATCTTGGTGAAGCTTATAACACTCTTGCCAATGCCTATTACGAAACCATGCAAGATTCCATTGCGCTTATTTACAATCAAAAAGCGCTTTATTACTTCGATAAAGCCAAAGACTCCCTAGGGCTTTTCGTTGTCTTTAAAAATTATGGTGCCGTGCTGTATGAAATGGGGCAGAGACAAAAAGGAATATACATGCTGGAAAAAAGCCTTGATTATTTGCGCCCGTCTGACAGCCCTCTAAGATGGTTTTCAGCTTACATGACTTTAGGCGAATCCTACGTTTTTAATAAACAGTTTGACAAGGGAAAGTATTATTTAGAAAAAGAAAAAAATTTCTGCCGCGAGTACGAGAATATCACAAATTGGATGATTATTACTACGCTTTGTACTATTATTAAAAAAACAAAAACGACTGGAAAAATGCGCTAAACAATTACATCGCACACCAACAATATTGCGATAGCGTAGAGAATATAGAGAACATCAAGAATCTTACAGAACTCAGTACCCGATACGAAACTGAAAAGAAAGAAGCTAAAATCATTTTCCAGCAAAAGATTATTGAAAAAGAAAAGCAAGCCAGAATACTTACTTTGCTTATAGCTGCGATATCTGCTTTGTTACTTTTGACACTATTTGTAATCTTATGGATGCGACAAAAACAAAGAACACAAAAATTATTGCAGGAACAACAGGAAAAAAACATTCGCGATATTTTTCGCGCAGAGCAGAACGAACGCATACGCATTGCCCGCGACCTGCACGACAGCATAGGACAGAAACTTGCCGTAATGCGCATGTTGCTGCCTCCATCTTCACAACAGGGAGAAATGAGTAAGTTTGTTCAATTTCTCGATGAAACAGCGCGTGAAGTAAGAGCAATATCACACAATCTGATACCCGAAATACTCAACTTTGGCCTTGTGAAAGGCCTCGAATCTTTGACGCATCGCATCAACAGCACCGAAAAAATTAATGCGCATTTTTCGGCTGAAGAAAAAATTTCGGGTTTGAGTTTGACAAAAGAAACAGAGGTCTCTTTATTTAGAGTTGTTCAGGAATTGCTTTCCAATATTATCAGACATGCTCATTGTAATAATATTCATATACAACTCAGCGCTACAGGACATACGCTTAAACTTGACATATCAGAAGACGGAAAAGGCTTCAATCCCGGATCAATAGAAGAATCTCAAGGATTAGGATGGAAAAATATATTTGCAAGAGTGAAGTTGATGAACGGAGAAATCAAAATCCGCTCGCAGAAAAATGAAGGATCGCAATTCACCATTAAAATACCAGTAAATTGAACGAAGAGTATCAGATTATCATTGCCGATGACCATCAGATTGTTATTGATGGATTGAAAAGCATTTTAAAAGACACTGCATTTAAAGTTGCTGCAGAAGCATTGAATGGACAACATGCGATGGATATTGTTCAATCAAATCCGATGCAATTTCAGGGTATTATTACAGACATCAGCATGCCGCTGCTTAGCGGAACAGATTTATGCAGGATGGTGAAACAATCCTATCCTCACCTGAAAGTGCTCATACTTTCCATGTACAGCAGTCCACCTATTGTTCGCGAGGCTATTGCTTGCGAAGCAGACGGATTTATGATAAAAAGTGCAGGTAAAGAAGAACTGCTAACAGCACTGCATAAAATTTTTAACCACAGCACTTATTATTCTGATGCCATTCTTCCAATTATATATAGCGAAATCCAAAAGGAAAAGAAACAAAAGGAAAACATGGCTTTACTAACGGATCGCGAATTGGAAATTTTGAGGTTAATCGTAAGAGAATATACCAGCGAAGAAATTGCCAAAAAATTATTTATAAGCAAAAAAACCGTTGACAACCACCGTACACATTTATTGGAAAAAACAGGTTCAAGAAGCACTATTGGATTAGTAAAATTTGCCCTGAAAAACGGACTGGAGTAATAAAGTTTTAAATCATATTTAAAACTATGCAACATAAACCTAAAGGTATTTTTGAATACATACTTACTTACTACCGCGGAGAGTTTGCCACCATATTTCTATTACCTGTGTCTGTAATTTATGGAGCTTATCTGCGCTGGCGTCAAAAAATATCACTCTGGCTTAACACTGCTCCAAACTTGCATGCCCAGCGCGTGCAGAAGGTAATAGATCAAGTCCTAGAATGGCAAAAAAGTGGAGCCAATGTAAAGCTTACCACATCGCGCTCAGGATGGTTTACGATGAGCGAGCTGGTACCGGCTTACAAAAAAACTCATCGTCATATTCACATAAATATGCGAGATATCATCTCTATCAATACAGACAAACAAACTGTAACTGTTGAACCATTTGTAAACATGGGGCAAATTACGGCAGCGCTCAACCCCAGAGGCTGGACACTTCCTGTTGTACCTGAACTGGACGATCTCACAGTAGGAGGGCTTATTAATGGCTTTGGCGTAGAGTCTTCCAGTCATCGCTACGGCTTATTTCAATACATTGTACAATCTATAGATATTGTAACGGCAGAAGGCAAATTGCTGCATTGCTCACCCGAACAAAATCAAGAATTGTTTTACAACATTCCATGGAGCCACGGCACCTTAGGGTTTTTAGTTGCCGCTGAGTTAAAAATTATTCCCTGCAAGCCCTATGTGCGTTTAGAATACCTACCTGTTGTTGGGTTAGATAACATTGTCTCTACATTTGAGCAAGCTGCGCGTAACAACAACTATCTATTTGTAGAAATGCTGTTATATGGCCTCGATGAAGCTGTACTGATGACCGGAACATTTGCTGAAAGGCCGGATAAAGACGGCACATATAATCCCATCGGACGCTGGTACAAGCCCTGGTTTTACAAACATGTGTACAGTATTTTTAAGGACAACCAAAAAAATATTGAATATATTCCTTTGCGCCATTACTATCATCGCCATACCAGGAGCTTGTTTTGGGAGATGGAAGAAATCATTCCCTTTGGAAATCATCCGGTTTTCAGGTGGTTGTTAGGCTGGGCATTACCTCCTCAAATTTCACTGTTAAAATACTTCGAAACAGAGACCACCAAAAGACTAAGAGAGCAATTCCATGTGGTACAGGATATGCTGATGCCGATAAGCAAGCTCAAGGATTCTTTGCTGTATTTTCATAACCATTTCCAAGTGTATCCTCTTTGGCTTTGCCCTATGGCCATCTACGATTATCCAAATGAAGAAGGCTTCCTCAAGGCTTATCGAGCTTTTAATGGTACAACAGATCCTTTATACGTGGACATTGGAGCTTACGGCACTTCAAAAAAAGAAGATTTCGCAGGCTTGCAGGCACTAAGAGACCTGGAGCAGTTTGTTATTTCCAATCAAGGCTATCAGGCCATGTATGCAAAAACAATGCTTTCGCGACAGGATTTCAGAAAAATGTTTGATCACAAAAGCTACGATAAACTTCGCGCTACGCTGCCATTTTGCGATAAAGCTTTTCCGGAAGTGTACGATAAACTTGGCGGCAAAGCCAGAATCTCGCCAAGTGAATACAGAAAGCTATCAAAACGAAAGGCAGCAACTACAGATATACCCGTAAACAGTTAACCACTTGTCTATGATAGCCTGAACCAAACAACGCTGCATGTACCAGTAAGGGATATAACTGATACAGCGCAATTCGCTCTTTAAAATCGGGCAATAAAGCATAAGTGGATTGATAAGCCTCGTAAAAAGAGCTATCAAATCCCCCAAAAAGCATGGTCATTGCAAGGTCCACCTCTCTATGGCCTGCATATATCGCCGGGTCAATAAACCAGGGATTGCCTTGGGTATCAATCATCAGGTTTGCCCCCCAAAGATCGCCATGCAACAGAGAAGGAGGCTCGTTGGGTATTAAATCTTCTAATCGTGACTGCAACATCTCGACTTGGTTTAAGGTTTGAACCGTTATGCCTTTACGTTGCTGCGCAATCTGCGCCATATACCACAAACGATGTTGAAAATAAAACTGCGGCCAGTTGAAGCTCTTGCTGTTTGGCTGCGGCAATGAACCTATATAGTTATTACGCTCAAATCCATAATATGGATAAGCCTTGACATGGAGAAGCGCCAAGGCCTCCCCTGCTTTTTGCATCCCCTTTTTTGTTTTTTCTCCGGCTTCAATCCATGGAACCAATAAATAATTATTTCCTGTGGCAATCACTTCGGGAACACGCTCCAGGCCCCGTTCGCGCAGGGCAAACAAGCCATCTGCTTCTGCACGAAATATATCTTTTGCTTTGGGGTCGTCTGAGGTTTTTAAAAAATATACACTATTTCCGATTTTCACCTTGTAGCTCCTACCAATACATCCTCCATGTACAGAGTGTATAACCTGAATTTCAGAGCATCTTCCAAATTTCTCGGTGATTTCTTGTAATATCATTTTCATGATAGACTCAGGCAATCAAAAATTTATCATACCTAACCACCAGTAAAACTATTGTGTAGCGTAATTCATTGTAATTTAATGAACTACTTTTTGTGAGTTTAATATTCTTTTTGGTAATTTTTTAATTATGAGGTTATGTTATACTTATAAGCTTGATACATTAAAATCCTTCATCGATAAAAGATTTTAAACCTTAAGCAATAAAAACTAGAAGAAGGCCTTGTCATGAATTCCTATGAACTTTCAAAGTGATTGTTCAAAAAAGTCTTTCGATGTTGTTCTGCATTTTGAATGAATATTTAACTTTCCAAAAATCAGCAACATTGTTATACATCTACCTGTTAAACAATTATGAGATTCATCAAAATAAGCGTATTGCTTACAATCATAGTTTCTCTGGTATTAATTACATTTAATTTCATCATGGGACGCACTCCACAACAACCGTATCAACTCATTGCCCGAAAAGAAAATATTGAATTCAGATATTACCCACAAGCTGTTATAGCTCATTTTGAAAATAATATACCGGGATATAATCGCGCGGCAAATGAAAATTTCAGAGTATTAGCATCATACATTTTTGGCCAAAACGATAGAAATGAAAAGATACCCATGACCGCTCCCGTGCACGTTGAGTTAAAAGAAAATGCGGTAGCTATGAGCTTTGTAATGCCTCAAGGATATCATTTGACCAACCTGCCAAAACCTCTTCATCCATCTATAGAATTACAAAAGACTGCGGCTTGCTATGTGGCTGCGATACGGTTTGGAGGCTGGGCATCAGATAGAATCATTACAGATAAAATTCAACAACTACATAATCTCCTACAGCGCTGGGGCATTAAACATCACAACGATTTTAAGTTTTTAGGTTATAACGCTCCCTGGCAAATTCTTTTTCGAAGAAACGAAATTGTAGTGAGTATAGATGAAGAAGAACTAAATAAAATAACAGCAAAAAAGTGAGCATATGGAAGATACTGCAACTTTACAGAACAACCAGGCAGCTATAAAAAGCGAAATGTTTGCCGATGTTGTAGCCCTTAGCAAATGGAGTGGGCGCACACATAAACCTTTTCTCATAGCGGGCCCGTGCAGTGCGGAGAGTGAGGAACAAGTAGTTCAAACTGCAGAACTTATCTGCAAACATGTTCCTGAAGTTTGTATGCTTCGTGCAGGAATTTGGAAGCCGCGCACCCGCCCCAACACATTTGAAGGCGTAGGGCCTGTTGGCCTTTCGTGGATTAAAAATGCAGGAAAAATCACCGGCTTGCCCGTATGCGTTGAGGTTGCCAATCCGCTTCATGTGGAACTCAGCCTTAAAAGCGGTATTGATGTTCTTTGGATTGGTGCGCGCACTACAGTATCTCCTTTTAACGTACAGGAAATTGCAGAGAGCCTTCGCGGAGTAGATATACCTGTTTTGGTTAAAAATCCTGTGAATCCCGACCTCGACCTCTGGATTGGCGCTATGGAGCGGTTTTACAGGGTAGGGATAAAAAAGATTGCAGCCATACACCGTGGTTTTTCTGCATATGCAAAAAACATCTACCGAAACCAACCGATGTGGGAGATACCTATCGAACTGCGCAGGCGTTATCCACAGGTTCCCATCATTGTTGACCCCTCTCATATGGGCGGTAAGCGCGAACTGATACAGCCGCTGTCGCAACAAGCGCTTAACATGGGTTTCGAAGGGTTAATGATCGAAACGCACATCCGGCCCGATATGGCATGGAGCGATGCGGCACAGCAAATTACGCCGGGCCAGCTTGGTGAAATCATGAAGCAACTGGTCATCAGAGAAACCTTAATTCAAAACGACCGCTTCCAAAAATTGTATGAACTGAGAGCACGTATAGACAGGATTGATGATTACATTGTAGAACTTCTAGGCGAGCGTATGGGCATCAGCGAAGAAATAGGAAGTTTTAAAAAAGAACATCGCTTAGCTATACATCAGGCCGAGCGTTGGGCGTATATCGTTTCACGCGCTCTGGAAAACGGCAAGCGCCTCGGATTAACAGAAGAGTTCATCCTCAAATTTTTTCAACAAGTTCATAATGAAAGCATAAGGCATCAGGAAAAGATGATGAGAGAAGAAACAATTGAATAAGCCTTTCTGCTACTTTACCACAACATCGCAATATACAGGAAGGTGGTCGCTAAAGCCACCCACATATTTTTCTCCTTCAAAGGTGCGGAAAGGAATTACGCCATATTTGGAACTTTTGTAAAAAAGCCACTTGGGCTGAAAGACATATCCAGAGTTTTTGTAGATGCAGAGTTGACATGAGCTGCGCACAAAATTTTCTGAAACTATAATTTGGTCGAGCATATCCTGTTCTCCCTGGTAGTCGAATGTAAAACCTCCTTTTTCAGAGGCATCTGCCATAAGATTAAACAAATCATTTTTTTTAAGTGCTAAAAGATGCCGCTTGACGCCCAGGTAATCCGTTAGGCTAGGCGCATGAGGCGGATCGTTAAAATCCCCCAGCAATAATATTTTAGGATCTGCCTCTTGCTTTCTGATTTCATCTAACTTTTTCTTTAATAACTGTGCCGTTGCTATCCTGCGCGGCTCGCTTTTTACTGCACCTCCACTGCGGCTGCTCCAATGATTCACAAAAACATGCAGTTTTTGCTTTCCAAACTTTCCTGCGACATATAAAATACCCCTTGCTTTATATGCAGAATCAAAATCAAAATAAGGCTGAATAACGCTTTTGTGCTTAGGGCGAAAAATTTTTTTATTATATAGCAAAGCCACATCCATGCCGCGAGGGTCAACCGAATCAAAATGAATGTACGATAAATTGAATTTCTTCATGGCGGGCTGCTTGAGCCAATCGCGGATAACATTTTTATTTTCTACTTCATTAATAGCGAGAAATAAAAGAGGAAATGTGTCGCAAACTGAAGTGATGACCTTGGAAAGATTGGAAAGTTTTGTCTGATATCGTAAGCTGTTCCATTGAAATTTTCCGGATGGAGTGAAATTACTGTCTTTGCCTCCCGGCTGTAACACAGTATCAAATAAATTTTCAAGATTATAGGTTACAACACGGTAAGTGCCTCTCTTTTGAGCCTTCCCTTCATGGAAGAAAAACGATAGAAATAAAATAATAAGCAAGGAATTACTTGCTATTTGTGGAAGAAACAGATGCCAAAAGCTGTAACTCCTCCTCCACTGTAAGAGGCTCATAACCCAAATGTATTGCCTTTTGTGAATTTAGCGAAACATCTTTTGGCCTTGGCGCTGCCATTGGCATATTTCGATGGGTAGTTTTTTTTATTAGTCTTTTTGGCAAGCCAAAAACATTTGCTGCTATCACTCCAAATTCGTATCGCGAAAGGCGTTGAGGGCCGCCAAGATGCACGATGCCTTCAGCTTTATCTGACAATTGTATAATACCTCTGGCCACACTGGCCACTCCGCATATACTACGATATTCATCGGTAAAAAGCTCTACGGGCTCTCCGGCGCTAAGCTTACGCAACATATTAGAAAAAAAAGTTTCACGAACCTGAGACAAACCAAACATCAACGGCAATCTGAATACAACATTGTGCGGAGATAACGTAAGAACAATGCGCTCCGCCTCTACTTTCTGGAATCCGTATTTGTTCACCGGTTCGGGCAAGTCTTCTTCTGTGTAATTTCCCTTCTTCCCGTCAAAAACCATATCAGTAGATGCGAAACAAATTTTTACGTTTTCCTCAGCAGCAATCCGTGCAAGAAGAGAGGTTGCCTCAACATTTATTTTCCAACTAATCCATGGTTTTAACTCGCAAACATTTACATCCGATTCGGCTGCAAGATGTATAATAATATCAGGGCTTATGTTGCGCACTGTTTTATGAAGCGACTTAAAATCATTGAGAGAAACCTCGTGAGAAACAAGGCCCTCCTGACTACTAAGCCTACGATGAGCAATGTAATGTATGTTGTAACTGTTCAAGGCTTCGCTGACTAACTGAGTACCCAAAAAACCGGTCGCACCGGTTACCAATAATCGGGGGCGGCTCGATATCATTACTTGATTACAGCTATCTTGATGTGGTAATCTTGTACAACTAAAAAATATACTCCTGGCTCCAGATAAGATACATCAACTTTTACAAAATCTGCTTCTTTATGTACAACAACTTGTTTGCGTTCTCCTAAGAGAGAATATAGGTAAATGTCACCTGTAATATTTTCTATGGGCTCAACGAAAAGAATATTTTTTGCAGGATTCGGGTAGGTACGCAATACATTTTGTTTGGAATGCAGTGATGATATTATGTTATAAATGTAGCAAGACGAATCGGCACAAGTTCCATTACTAATTGAAATACAGTAGATTCCTGCTACAGTGAGTGAAATAAATTGCTCGTTGGCATTTATCAAAATTGAATCATTTCTGTACCATTGATACTTATATCCTGGCCCAATGGTAGGTGTAATAAGAAAATTCCCACTCCTGTTGATTTCGGGTTTAGTAACATTATCTTTTATTTCAACCCGAATTGTATCTGTGTATGCTCTACAATTAAAAGAGTCCGCCACCTCGGCATAGACATCGAAAGTTCCTACTGTTGCCAAAGATATCTTTCTACCCACCTCTCCGGTGCTCCAGAAATAATCTGAAAACCCTGCCGGCAATTCAAATATTACTGAATCCGGGAAACATATTACCGTATCGCAGCAGAGCTTTGGCCGAGTAATTGTTTTTTCAATTACATAAAGGGTGTCAAAAAAATCAGCACATGCACCAATTTCAGAACGGTAATAATATATTCCGGGAGAGTCTATTGTTATTGTATAATCAGATATACTGTCGAACCAAATGGGATTATCACCGTATCGGGTTTCCAGTTGGATGGGGAAAGAAGAAGAGCATACCTGAAGGACAGATGAAGCATATACCTGAGATGAATCTACAAGCCCAATTATTTGTAACGAATCTACCTGCTGAAGGCATAAAGTGGTATCGTAAGAGGTAAACCAATAAACTCCGGATTCGGATACCGAAAGAAAATATTTCTGACCATTATTCCAAAAACCATTTGTATCATATATCACTCCGGAAAAGGCCAACCAGGGAGTGTCGGCATAACAATTGTAGAAGACTCTTCGCTTGAAAGTTTCAACCGATAACTGTTTCTCTAAAATGATGATTGTGTCGCTATTCACCATTCCGTTGACAGCAACGCTGCGCAACCAATATTTACCCGGGGCGCTTACATAAGTAGTATCTGTATTGCTGCCTGTGCTCCACAGATATTGTTGCGCTCCCGGCAAAGCCCGCAGAAGAATTGGAAATTGAAAACTACACACCTGTAAAGTGTCCCCCTGCAAAATGACACTTGGGTAACCGGTACGATGAATCCCTATCCAAAGGATTATGATTAAGAATCGGACAGCGGAGGCTTTTGCATTCACAGATTAAAAATAAAGTTCTCACGACAATTTTAGCTATACAAAATTTAACCTATGTAAACACAACATTTGATATAAAACTGAAAATTTATAGCACACCAGAAATACAAATAATAAATGATTTAGGATTACACCAAACTTTTACACTAAAAATTATTACACTATTGCACCGCGTTTTCCTAATTCTATGGCCTGAAGACCAACGGCTTTTTTCTCGTGCAAATCCAGGCGTAACAAAGTACGCACTTTATGAAAACCATGAATACCTGCTGCGCCCGGGTTGAGGTAAAGCATATTTTTAAATGCCGAATCGCGCATTACTCGAAGAATATGTGAGTGGCCGCACACGAAAACATCAGGCTGCTCTGCCTTTAAAAATTTTTTTGCTCTCGGCGCATACGCACCGGGATGGCCCCCGATGTGCGTCATATATACTTTAAGCCCTTCTACAGAAAAAATGTAGTCCTCAGGGTATTCGCTGCGCACTTTATAATCATCAATGTTACCATAAACGGCACGCAGTGGTTTAAATCGAGATAGCTCGTCAAGCAATTCTAAAGATCCGGCATCTCCGGCATGCCATATCTCATCTACTTCTTCAAAATACTTGAAGATATTATTATCTAAATAGCCATGTGTATCCGAAATTATACCAACTTTCATCATTTGCTAACAGCTATATATAAGTGTCAATTAAATTTTATCAACAATGCATTGATTTAGAATTGAATTGTACGAATTTAAAGGAAAACGTTGTTAAACTTGCCATGACACATGCTTTTATTATGAGAAAATTAATGATTTTACTGATACCAATTATATTGATTTCTGTACCAGGGTTTAGTCAAACAACTTCATGTTCTAAAGGCGACAAAAGATTTGCGCTGCTGAAACATGAAAAAGCGCTGAAGGCCTACCTGCGAAAGTTGAAGAAAAACCCATCAGACAGTGTACTTATTCAGGAAAAAGTAGCCGCTTGCTATTCGGTTTTAAACAAGCCGCAGCTTGCTGCAACATGGTATAAAAAAGCTATACAAAACGGCTCAAAAAACAAATCGCTCATCCTTGCGCTTGCCCAGGAATTAAGAAAGGCAAGCGATTATGAAGAAGCAAAAAACTATCTGTTGAAATACAAAAACCTCGAGCCATCTAATGAATACATTGACGATATGATATTCGGGATAGATAATCTTAAAGACTACACGCGCGATAGAAGTCTTTTTTATTTGGAACAGGTTCGGCACAATTCCTCTGTTAGTGATATAGCGATGAATATCGTTCAGGATAAACTGATTTTTGGAAAATCTAATAAACACAACAAACCCTCGGCAGACTGGAACAAAAGAAGTTTCTATAAGATTTACATTGCAGAAGATTCTGTTAATCCCAAAGAAATAAAAAGATTAAAACCCAAGGGGTTTAAAGGAATTAGTTCAGCAAGCTACAGCCCTGCGACAAAAGAGATATTTTTTGCTGCCTCAAAGTATGTAAAGCGCGATGAAAGAAAGGCAATTCACAGCCGTCTTTTCTACGCACCTTACCCTTTGAAAAGCCGCAGCCAAATAAAAGAGCTTCCTTTCAATAGCGATAGCTTTTCAAATGCTCACCCGGCAATTTCTCTTCAGGGCAATACTTTATTTTTTGTAAGCGACCGTCCAGGGGGCTATGGCGGAAGTGATATTTATGTTACGCAAAAAAACGGCAATAAGTGGACAGAGCCTAAAAACCTTGGGCGAGATATCAATACTCTTTATAGCGAAACCTATCCATTCTTTGCCCCGAATGGAATTTTGTATTTCGCATCTGATGGCAGAGATGGATTAGGTGGATTAGACATTTACAAAACTTCTTTTGACGGAAGAAAATGGACACAGCCTGAGAACCTTGGCGCTCCTTTTAACTCTGCTGCAGACGATTTCGGATTTTTAACCGACAGCGCCCAACGCAAAGGATTTATCAGCTCTAACCGAAGCGGTGGATTAGGTAGTGATGACATTTACGTATTCACCTATGATGACTTAAAAAGTACCTACAAAACAGTCATAAGAGTAACAGATGCACTCTCCGGTGAAAAAATCAGCAATGCAGTAGCGCTTTTGAATTGCAGTGGCAGAGAAGAAAAATTTTCTTCGGATAAGAACGGAGAAATAACTCTGACCGTGAAAAGTTCAAAGAAATGTATTGCTGAAATTACCGCTGAAGGCTACAAATCGGCCATGCTGGACATTTCGCGCGCGCAAGCCGGCAGCATAGAAATAAAACTTGAACGGGATAATGTTTCTCTGCTTATTGAGGTAAAGGAACTTGAAACAGGCTTGCCATTGCGGGATGTAACTATATCCTTAAAAGACCGTGAAGGAAACATAACAACATTTGTTACTAACGATGCAGGCATGTTGGAAACACAAATTCCATCCGGTTCATACACATTATTTTCAACAGACTATCAAAAATTATCAGATAAAATAAATACCGGCGATTTTCCTGATGGCAAAGTAAAAAGACAATACACCCTGTCTAAAAAAGATTTTACGGTAAGTGTTCCGCTTACTGCCAATTGTTTTAGCGGTCCGGTAACAGTCATTGATTTGCGCACCGGGGAGATGAATAATGTAAAACCCGGCGCAAACGGAGAACTGCGTCTTGAGTTAAGATTAAATAACAAGTATGTGATTGAACACAACCAACGCAGGGACACCATAAATACTAAAGGCTTATTCCCCGGAGATGAAATAAAAGGGCCATGCAACTTTCGCGTAGGCCAAAAATGGATTGTGAACCATGTCTTCTATGACCTGAACAAGTCCGATATCAGGCCTGACGCTGCTTTGCAGCTGGACAATCTGGCGCGCGTGATGAAAGAAAATCCTTCTTTGCAAATTGAACTTTCCTCACATACCGATTGCAGAGGAACCGATAAATACAATGATATTCTCTCTCTTTATCGCGCACAATCTGCCATAAATTATCTCAAAAAGAAAGGAATTGATATAAAGCGACTCTTAGCAGCAGGTTATGGCGAGAAAAAACCTATAATACGATGTGCCTGTGATAATACCATTCCGGAAAACTGCACAGAGGAACAGCACCAGTTGAACCGAAGGACAGAGGTAAAAGTGCTTAAGTACTGAAATGCACTACTGTTGAAAAATTTATTCGCGTAATACCCTGTAAGTCAAAAAATTTACAATGGGTAACTATGAATTTATTATTTGAAGAAAATAGTTTGTTTCATACCTCAGAAACAGACTCTTTTCCCAAGGTCAAAAAATTTTCTCTCGAGGTAAACGGAATTTCCGTACCTGTTAGAATATTTTTTGAAAATACATATACCGAAAGAGCAAGCATCGTAAAAAGCGGTGTCATCATACGCATCAGTCGCTATGCTACTTCCGAAGAAAAAAGAAGGCAAATACAAACTTTCCTCTCGTGGGCGAAAAATAAAATAATTCAAAGGCCCGAAATTTTGCACTATTTGCCACAACGCAGATACATGGATGGAGAGGTTTTAAAAGTAGGCAAATACATTTTTAATATACGTTTGACCTATAATAAGCAGCGCAAAAGTTTTGCTCGCATTGTACAAAATCACATCCTGCTTTCTTTAGCATCAGGACTTACTCCCGAAGCCGAGCAAAACACAGCGAGCTACCTGGTATGTAAATGCCTCTCGCGATTTTTTTTACCTATTATTACTGAGCGGCTGCATCAACTCAACGAACGTTTTTTTAAAAAACAAATTGGGGCCGTTAAAATAAAATACAATACAAGTAACTGGGGTAGCTGCAGCGCCCGCGGCAATATCAATATCTCCTTGCGATTGATGTTTGCTCCTGATGATGTGATAGATTACGTGCTGATTCACGAATTAGCTCATTTAGTTCACCACGACCACTCTAAAGAATTTTGGCGGCTGGTAGAGCGCATTATGCCGGATTATCGTGAAAAAGAAAAATTTTTATACGAAAATCACTTTAAATTCTACCTGTAAACATAATTTGGATAACTATGAACTCGAAGGATGGACAATTACTTTTAACTTATAAAAAGATATTCAGAAACATTGACAGGATTTGTTTGGCAAAATTTTGTGCTAATGAAGTATGTCAATAATGGCCGGAGAAAGATTATATTTTTTCAACTTAAATAAGGATAGGTTTTTATTTTAGTAATCAGTTATTCTGAAAAGATTGTTTCATTAAGCAAAATATTACTATGAGCAATTCTGATAAACTTAAGGCACTGCAACTGGCAGTAGAAAAACTTGACAAAAACTACGGTAAAGGCACGGTGATGAAGCTGGGCGACTCCAAAATAGCATCGGTAGAAGTTATATCTACCGGCTCCATCGGACTGGATATAGCTCTTGGCATTGGCGGTTTTCCGCGAGGCAGAGTCGTAGAAATATATGGCCCCGAAAGCTCGGGTAAAACCACCTTAGCCCTGCACGCTATCGCTAATGCTCAAAAAAACGGTGGCATAGCTGCCTTTATAGATGCAGAACACGCCTTTGACAAAACTTATGCTGAAAAACTCGGTATTGATTGTGTAAACCTGCTGATATCACAACCCGATGATGGCGAACAAGCTTTAGATATAGCAGAAACACTTATTCGCTCCAGCGCTATTGATATTTGCGTTATTGACTCTGTAGCTGCGTTGGTGCCCCGCGGCGAATTGGAAGGCGAGATGGGAGAAAGTAAAATGGGGCTGCAGGCAAGGCTCATGAGTCAGGCGCTGAGAAAGCTTACCGGCACCATTTCTAAAACAGGCTGTTGTTGTATCTTTATAAATCAGCTACGCGATAAAATAGGCGTGATGTTTGGCAATCCGGAAACTACCACCGGTGGTAACGCTTTAAAATATTATGCATCCGTAAGAATTGATATTCGCAGAGTCGGTCAAATAAAAGATAAGGATGAAGTGGTTGGAAATCGCACCAAAGTAAAAGTGGTAAAAAACAAGCTTGCTCCCCCTTTCCGCACCACTGAATTTGATATCATGTATGGCACAGGGGTATCGAAGAGTGGAGAAATAGTTGATTTAGGCACCGACCTGGGCATACTCCAGAAAAGTGGCTCTTGGTATAGCTACGAAGGGACTAAACTTGGACAGGGGCGCGATTCGGTAAAACAATTGCTGGAAGACAATCCCGAACTTATGTCGGAAATAGAAAACAAAATCAAAGAGAAGTTTCTTGCCGGCGAAGAGGTGCTAAAAACGGAAACGGCTGAAACGGCTCAATAACGCTTACTAAAATTACCTGACCGCCTATTTCTGTTATATCAGTTATACAGAGAGTTATCAATTCAATAACGAGTGATTGCGGCAAAGCCTTGAAAGTTTGATAGTTCTCCATCGGGGAGAAAAACTACATCTCCTCCATGTCTTATGTTTTCTTCAATAATTTCATCAATGATGTCATCAACAACAGCTTTATTATCCTCATGGTTATCCGGCAAGGCCACGATGGTGCCATTTTCAATATATGCCGGTTGAAATTTATTTTGCTCAACAAAAAGAGTTTGTATTCGTCCCTCCCGAACAGCCTGCCATATCTCATTTAAGTCTGTAAGGAATTTGTTTTGGTTGACGGCAGTTAGCAGCTCAGATTTTCTCTGGTTGTTTTTCTCTTCTATATAATCCCGCACTAAATGCCATGCCTCTGATGCTATTGCATGTGCAGGATCATCAACCCGGTTTTTATTCAGATGAATATCAAAAAATATTTTCTTGTTGTCGGTTATTTGTAAATAATCGTGATATGCGGATGTTTCTGAGCAAATAAGTACCGGAAGCGGGTTTCGTTTTACGATTTCCTGAAGTTCTTTATCTGCACGGTTATAAAATTCTCCGATGAGATTAGACTGTAAGCCCACATCAGAAAGCTTATCCCCGCTTGTAGAATAAAACTGCGTATTTTTAATAGGAAAAGGTTTAACGTTTTCTGTTATCACCTTATCATTAAAGGCCTCCATCAAACGAATCTTCTGACGGCTGAGCAATAAAACATAGTAGTGGGTTTCCTGACGTAACGCGCGCAGCAGATCTCTTGTAGCAAAGGTTTTATCAATGATAATTCTTTCCTGAACCGATATGGGTAAGCGGACGTATTCAGCTATTTCTTCGTTTGCAAACAACACAATACTTTCGAGATTATACTGATGATCTATCTCTTTTTCCAACTGATGTAAATTTTTAATAATTGGACTGACATCGCGCTTTTTTTCGTATTGCAACAGCCGTTCCTCAGCTTCTTTTATCAGATTTTTTAAACGTATTTCATCTTGCTTATTCTCTGGGTGTGTGCGGTGGGTGTTCATGAGTATTGTTACACAATGCTCAGACCTGATATCTTTGAGTTTGCTTAAAGATATTCGCATAACGATTTGATTTTATTAAAAAAAATTATTTATTCTGGCGCACTTTGTAAATTACCACATCACACTTCGCTTCGCGAAGTATGGTTTCTGCCACGCTGCCTAGAATGATGCGGCTGAAACCTCTACGGCCGTGCGAACCTATCACAATACAATCTGCCTTGATCTTTTCTGCAGCTTCTAATATGCCATCTTCCGTGTTGGCTGTTTCGAGCACTTCAGCTGTAAAAATTTGTCCCGGATATTCTTTTTCTATTTTTTCTTTTAGCGCACTCATCCTTTCGTTGGATTCTTTGCGCTCCTGAGCAATAAGTTCTGCTCCGTATGCCAAATAAGAATCGGCTACCAACAAATCATGATAATTGATGGAAGCCAAAACATAAACAATATGTATCTGCGCATTTTCTTTTTGAGCAAGCGTGACAGCCAGGCCCAAAACCTTTTCTGTGTATTCTGAAAAATCTACCGGGCAAAGAATGTTTTTCACTTTTCAGTTTTTTGTAATGTTAAGAATTAAATTCATTGTTAGATTCAGATGGCTGCGATTTTATAGCTTTTTTAAAACATGAACAGGTGGATAAACGATTATTAATCATATCGTTCCAATCCTCTTTTGCCGGAAAAAATTCCGTTTCAAAGCTATCAATTAACTTTTCGATTGATTGGTTTTTTTCGCTCTCAGGTAATACATGTTTCTTAAGTTCGTCAATGAGCGTACGCATCCTGTTTTCTTTTCGGCGGGTTAAATCTACCAACTCATATATATCCGGAGTGTTTGTTACTCGATATTGAATATTTTTATCGAAGGTGCGCAAAACGGCCGGGAAAACCAACTTTGTCTCGTAGGTGTAAAGCGAATTAAATTCAGACTTTAAGTCGCTGAGTATATGATCTACTCCGTTGCTTTTCTCCTCCGGTAAGAAATTGCCTTTCCATACTACCTCCAGAAAATGATACTGAACAGAGGGATAAACAACCTTCATCAAAAACTGAATAAGATCGTTGGCACTTTGAGCATGCAGGCACATACTTTGATATTTTGTTAGACGAAAGTACGTACCTCTTTAGCAAGAAAATATGACGATTAAACCGCGGTTACATGATTTTTATCATGTTTTTAATCGTTGAGATTGGCTGTTTTAATCAGTTTAGGAAGGTTTATAATTTTAATTTTCTTTCCTTCCAGTTGAATGATTTTGTCTTGATTAAACTCTGAAAGAAGTCTTATGGCGCTTTCGGTAGATGTTCCCACATAATCAGCTATCTCCTCACGCGAAAGGACTACATTGAGCGTTTGTCCATCTTCGGCAAAACCAAAGGTGGCTTTAAAGAAAAGTAGCGCCTCTGCCATGCGCTCGCGTACGTTTTTCTGTGAAAGCGAAACAATATGTTCTTCAGCAGTTTTAAGATCAGAGCTTAACTTTTTTATAATTTCAAAAAGCAGTTTTTGATTATTGTTCACACTCTGCAGAAAAAAGTTTTTATCAATCACGCAAATAGAGGAGTCTTCTAAAGCCACAGCCGAACAATGATAGCGCTCATTGGAAAGCAACGAGCGATAACCGATTACATCTCCTGATTTAGCTAACCTAAGAATTTGTTCTTTGCCGTCTATGCCTATGGTATTTAGCTTTACTTTTCCGTTGTTAATACAATAAAGCGCTTGGGGAAATCCATTCTCGTTAAATATGTATTGGCCCTTTCGGTAAATAGCGCAAGATTTATGCATATTCATCAATTCAAGCTCCTCATCGCTTAAATTGCTGAAAATTGAATTCTTTCTAGGCTGACAAAACATGCATGAAGGACTCAAATCCTTATTATTTTTCATTATACAACAGGCTTGTTATTACAGTTGTGAATTTAATGATAGATAAAACATTTACAAATCCTGTAATAAAGCTTCTAACACCCATGGATAGTAACGATGTTCCAGTTGCTGAACTTTTTGTGCTATGGTATTTGGTGTATCCTCATCGGTTAATTGAGTAGTAGCCTGAAACAGTATGTCTCCTTCATCATATTTTTCATTAGCGTAATGAATAGTGATGCCGGTTTGCCTTTCCTTATTCTCCCAAACCGCCTGATGTACTCTCATGCCATACATACCTTTACCTCCATACTTAGGTAATAACGCGGGATGAATGTTCACAATTCTTTCTGTGTATTGATAAATCATGAAACCAGGAATGAGTTTTAAAAAACCAGCTAATACAATAAACTCTATATTATGTTGATGAAATAATTCCAACATATAATTCTGCTGTTTCAACTGATCTTCGGTAACTATAGCAGTAGATACGCCTAGACGATTTGACTTTTCCAAAACTCCGGCCATAGGGTTGTTGCAAACCACTAAGGCAACTTTTGCCTGCGCCTTTTCTTTATCATTAAAATATCGAATAATCTTCTCTGTATTAGTTCCGCTGCCTGAGGCAAAAATTGCTATGTTTTTCATTCTGTTGCGTTTTCACATAAATGAGTAAGTTGGATGAACCCCTGCAAATCCAACTGTTCGGGCCGCTTAGATAAAATAGGGGCCTGTGTACAATGGGCAGGAAGCAACGTTTTTAAACTATTACGCAAAGTTTTCCTGCGTTGGTTAAAGGATGTTTTTACTACTTTCCTGAATAATTTTTCATTGCAAGCAAGCTCATTATTGTGCCGTTTAAGGCTAATCATCGCACTTATAACTTTAGGTAGTGGTGTGAAGCAAACCGGAGGAATGTCAAACAAATACTCACAAGTGTAATACGCTTGAATTAAAACACTTAAAATTCCGTAATCTTTTGAACCGGGTGAAGATGTAATGCGCTGTGCCACCTCTTTTTGAAACATACCCGTCAGTGCCGCAACTTTAGTTTTTGCTTCAATAATCTTAAATAGTATTTGGCTTGAAATATTGTAAGGGAAATTGCCTATGACGTAAATCGGCTCGGCAAAGTGCTGCAGGTCTAATTTCAGAAAGTCAATATTCAGAATATTGACTTTGTAACCATCTTTTGAAGTTTTTTGCTTTAACCATTCAGCCCAGTAAGGGTCGAGTTCTACAACCCAATAAGAAGGATGTTGCTGTGGCAACAATTGGAAGGTGAGTGCTCCGGACCCTGCTCCTATTTCAATAATTGTTGCAAAAGCATGCAGGTCACCTATTGCGCCGGCTACCTTTTGTTGCATTCGGCCATCGTGAAGAAAATGCTGCCCGAGAGATTTTTTGAGCCTGTTGCCATAAGTTATATCTGATGAATTCTCCTTCACAAGAGTGAAAATAAAAAAGGGGAGCGAATTGCTCCCCTTTTAGTTGAATAATCATAAATTATCGAAGTACATTGAATTTAAACGTTTTGCTGGATTGATTACCTACTACACGGGCAAAATACAAACCGTTGTTTAGGTCGGTAATATCCATATTAATGCTGGAAATTCCTGCATTTACTGATGCATTGTAAAGGTATTTCACAACTTTGCCATTTAGATCAGTAATTTCTACAGAAACATTGGTAGGTTCAGCTGTTTCAAACACCAAATTGATATTGTTATAAGCAGGATTCGGATAAACACCTGTGAATTTGCTCAATATCATGTCGTAAACATCAGATGGAACTACTTTTTGCAATTCAACTACGGTTGGTGTAGGACTGCCGGTGCTGATGGCAGCAAATAATGAGAAGGATTTGCCATTCTGGTTGTTTGCTGTATCAAGAAAACCGGAAGCAAATACCAAAATTGCTTTTCCGTCTATTGCAGTAGCTTGAGCAGCCGAAACAGTGTGGGAGGAAACGATAACAGATTGTGCAGAATCTTTAACTTGTAGTGTTTGGCCAGATAGAGCCGCTGCAGGGAAAGGACCTAAATATTGATTGATAAACTGACCATAACCAAGATTATCTACAATAGTTTGACTGATAAGAGGTGCAAAAACATCTACAAAAGGAGCATCGGTAACGCCATGGAATACTAAGAATTTGGTCTGGCCGGCAGGTGCAGTAAACTCAGCTGGTGAGAAACTATACATTTTAAGGCTGATGTCGAAGCCATTAGGATTTGGCTTGAACTGTGAAGGATTAGATACACCACCTACCACTAAGATGCGTTGCTCATTTGGATTAAATGAAATAGTAGGGAAAGTAACGGTCGGAGTGTTTCCGCCATTGGGAGCAACTCCTATGGAATAATCAAAATCAGAAATAAATGCAGTAGATTCAAAACCGCCACGGAAGCTTAACGTTAAAGGTAGTTTATCTCCGCTCACAAATGCAGCAACATTAGAGGCCAGCGCAGGGTCACCTGAGTTGTGAATTATTTGAACACGACCAGCCGGTACTTCTTCCGGCAAAGGCACCACAGTACCATTTGGCAATGCTACAAACAGGCCAAAAGAAGGCAAATTAGGTGCTATTGATGGTTTTAAAAAGCCTGAAGCAAACACTACATATCCTAAACCACCAGTGTTTTTTACTCCATTACCATTATATTTTGCTATTGCGCCAGTATGAGGTACTCCTTGAGGAGAAATCCATACACGCAATGGCTTTACTTTAATTTTCGCGTCAGCACTTTCATTGAATACCAATGAATCTACTACCGGAGCAAAAGTGAAAGTGGTTACACCAGCTGATACCCTTACACCCGGAGCATCGGGAGCTCCATGTACAATACGAATATTTGCTGTGTCAGCAGGTGCACTAAACAAAGCATTAGGGTAACCAATAATATCAAAAGCCTCATCATTGCCAGGAATGCTATCTTTTAAGTTTTGAGAAAGAACTCCTGTCGCAAAAATGTGATATGCACCTTTTGGTAAACCGGCCGGAAAATTCTTTGAAAATACAGGAGGTGTTGTGTTTGTACTTCCCTTGGGTTTAATACGAACTTCAAAGGGGAGGTTTGCCGGAATATATCCAACAGGAGCTCCGGGGATTGATTTTACGACTGGAGTAGCGTTACGGAATGCAAAATTTTTCAGCACTTGAAATTCAGTATTGACCAATGGAACAAAAAACCAGACGTCAACCGTGTCTGCTGCCGGATCCGGTGAATTGTGAATAACCTGGATGAAAACTGAATCCTGAGATAATTGTGCCTGAACTTTAATTAAATTAAACAATAGGCACATCGAGAGGGTAAACAGTATTTTTTTCATGTGTATCGATTTTAAATTTAGAATATGCTCAAAATAACATAATGGATTTCAATTTTGTTGAACTTTTTGTGGAAAAAAATCGGCAAAACATTCAATTTCAATTTTTTTTAACAAAAATTCTTCTCTTCTAATATTTCACAATAGCTGCCTTTTTAACAACAGCAGGACGACTGTGCGGCAACAGAAAGCTTAGTGATAGTTGAGTAATCGGATAATGTAAAAAAAGAAGTTTCTCAGAAGGTTGGCCGCAGATTTTTTCTATCTTTTGTATGTCTTCTTCAAAACAAATTACATAATGAGGCTTTTGTGAACATCGAAGCGCGAGCTGTTCATCCACATTTGTTATATATGGAATAGTCTGTGACACATAACTCAATGAATAAACCCTCCAATTGTTATAAACTGTATATTGATTTTGTTTAACCCCGGCACCTTTTAGATGTTTACCGATTGCAGAATTGCTTTGATAATTAAGTAATTCAGGAAAAAAACAGCATGATAAAATTCCTTGCAGTAATATAAAATGTAATATTAAGCTCCATTTAAAAGGAAACTTAGATAACAAAAGATATATGCTAATGACAGCACAGGAAATGCAAAATAATTTAACCATTAAAGTTTGTGGGAAAATGTACATTACCATTACAAGTGAAATAATAAGGAATGCTCCGTTTAGCGAAATATTGATAATATTTATCCATCTCTGATTTCCTGAATCATAAAAAAAAGAAGGAGCAGCTACTACAGCTGCCAGCGGGTAAGCAACATAGAAATAGTGTGGTAATTGGTATTTTGATAGCGACAATGCGCCAAGAGTAAAAACCAACCCACATAGAGAATATTGCTCACGGCCTGCGCCTTTTACAAATGAAATGATTCCCTTAAAAAGTCCAGTGGTGACATAGGCCGTATAAGGCAGAAGTGCCCATGCTGTTGTGTGTATCACAAAGAACGGGTCAGGATTATTGCTCCATCCGCTCTCGCCCGTTACGCGCCCAAAACTTTGTTTCCACAAAAAAAACCTTAGTCCTTCCCATCCAAATTGTTTGTAATGTGCATACAATACCGGAAAGGACCCCAATGCAAAAAACAATAACAAAAGAGGTATTCGGAACAATAATTTTCTTCGATATAAATTCAGTGAAAAAAATGCCGGCAGAAACACAAACATAGGCGCCACCAAACCTATCGGCCCTTTAGCAGAAAAGGCCAACGCAAGGCCCAATCCGCTCAAAACAGCTCGATAAGCGCTATTTTGGGCAATGAAAGCTGCAAGGTTCCAGCAGGCAAACATTACTGAACCGGCAAGCACCGTATCAGCCCGCACATCATAAGTAGCGATATATGCATAAAAAAAGCTTGCAGCAATCAAGGCTGCGGTTCGGGCTACCTGCTTATGGTAGTACAATAATGCAAAGCGATAAACAGAATAAACTCCAAGCCATCCAAATAAAAACGAAGGAAACCTGTAAGACCAGTCGCCTACCCCAAATATTTTCATGCTCAGCGCGCTTAGCCAAAATAACAGGTGTGGCTTGTCCAGATAAGGTTCTCCGAGAAATTTCAATTCCCACCAGTTGGATGATAACATCAACTCTCTGGATATCTCTGCCAACTGTGCTGCGTCCACTTCAGGTATATCCAGCCTCAAATATGAAAAGTGGAGAAGAGCAACGAGCGCAAACACCCATGTGGGGAAATTTTCTCTGAGGTGTTTCACGCTCAATGACTTATTTAAAATTTAAAGTTCAACATTACATTGAAAGCGCGTGGCTGGTTGGGCCTTGCCGGCCTTAATTGATAAAAACGATTCAATACATTTTTAACAATAAAGTTGAAGGAAAGATTTCTATTCAGGTCGTAACCCACCCGTAAATCCCATATAAAATCACCTTTGTAGTTTTGTTTTCTTCTGTTTTCTCCTAAATCAGGAATAGCTATTTCAAAGAAAGCATCAATATTGTCCATAAAGCTGTAATACTGAAGCGATGTGCCTATGCGATAGTGTTTCCAAAGCAATGCATCTATATCACCTTTGAACACATGGCGGTTTCTATATTTAAGCATAACTAAGCGATTCACCGAATCGGGTCGTATAAACGTGGCAAAAGCCCTGTCTATGGCAAATCCTATGTCTTTCTGTGCACCGTCTGCATCAAGATTCAATGGGTAAACATAGGTATAACCCAGCATAGCAGTTATGTCGGCCACACGGCCTATTTTTCCTTCTCCCACCAAGCCCAGTTCCCATCCGAAGAGGCGTGCGCGGGTTACGTTTTGCGATTGAAAAATAGCTACTAAGGTAGGCTTGCCCTCATCGTCCTGTTCTATTGCCAGATCTGTGTTTTGAAATTCAATCATCTGCGAAAATTCATTCCAGAACACCACAGCATCTGCATATCCCCTCCAATCTGTTATGTTGAAGCTGCGCTTATATCCCAACTCAAAGGTGTAACCATTTTCAGGCAAAATATTGGGATTGTCCCTGATGCGCAGTTGCCCTAAATCAGAATTTACAAAGCGCTCTGCAAGACTTGGGAAACGGTATGCAGTTGCAATACAAGCTCGTAAGTAATTGTATTTTCTAAATTGATAATTTACGCCAAATCGGAAAACAGGGAGAGTGGTTTTCACTGTATCTCCTTTTTTGTTGATGTTTTGAAACTGCAGCAGCGCAAGCCCGAAATCCTTATTCAAATTAAAGTACTCCAGTCGCACTCCAGCATTTAAACTTAAACCTTTGTAATTGAGGTCGCCACTTAAATAAATTCCCCCATAATTGCCTCTATGGTTTTTTAACGTTCCATCTTCATTCCAGAAATGTAAGTTGTTTACACCAATCAATATCTTGGCCAGCGTTCCAAAATCTCGCCTAAATTGATAGTCAAAAATTCCAAACTGCGCTTTGGGTCCCCGCTTTCCGTTTACATTGTTTAAATAAAACCATCTCCCCAAAAAACGATGCTGATTTTGCCTTCGATCAATATAATTAAGCGAAGGGTCTATAAATGCAAAGAAATATCGTTCATCAATAGAAACACCTGAAGCCGATTCAAATGGCTTATCATCGCCTTTCCAATAAAACTGGAAGCCATTTTTACGGTACAATAATGTGCTATTAAGCCCAAAGGCAAGTCTTCCGGAAAATTTTTTTGGCGCGTATCTGAATTTTGTGGTAAATCGCGTACGATTGTCGTATTCTTCATTCAGATGCGACTGCTGTGCGTGAAGATTTCCGCTGAACACCATATCAAAAGCGCCTATCCTGCGTTTGTGTAAAAAGGTGACACCGGTCTGGTGTGGCTTTTGAAAATAATTCAGGTCTATTCGGTTGCGCCACCAGGCATATTCAGGTTTGTTTTGCCAATCTTTTTTAAGCACACGATTGCTAACATCCACCTGCTCGGTGTACAATTGAATGTTGGTTTCAGGGGTATCTGAAGGCATAGCTGTCCGCAGGTGTATCACTCCGTTGAGTGCAGCAGCTCCGTATTGCACGGTTGAAGACCCTTTAATGACTTCCATTTGGCTCATATTTTCCATTGGAACCAGTTCCCAGCGAATTTCTCCTCTATCGGGAGTAATCAATGGCAACTCATCCACAACCATCAAGACACGGCTTCCGCTGCCATATGCGTATCCACTGCCGCCTCTTATAGAAATACTTCCATCGAGTACGGTTATGCCGGGCGTACGGTTTACAGCCTGAAGGGCATTGGTAATGTTGTTTGTCTCCATAAAGCGCGGCTTGAGCACTTCCATGGTTACAGATTCTTTTTGAATCTTTTTGCCAAAACGGCTGGTGCTTACCACTATGGTATTGAGCTCTTTATCCGTAGGAACAAGATTTTTATTGATGAATATTACTTTACCTGCTTCTGCCTCAAAAAGAACACTGTCGGCAGCATAACCCATGTATGTAAAATATATTGTGTTTTTGCCTGCAGGCACTTTAAGCTCATAATTCCCGGTTACATTTGTCAGCGTGGCATTATCAGAAGAAGTATATACGGCTACATTAACTAATACTTCTCGCGTAGATGC
Organism: Chitinophagales bacterium; assembly: GCA_033578915.1. GTDB lineage: Bacteria > Bacteroidota > Bacteroidia > Chitinophagales > LD1 > UBA7692. The sequence continues at coordinate 31,735 of JAVQWQ010000004.1, forward strand.
ATCGCGGACCACACCTTTAACAATACACTGTTGTGCAGACAACGGTATAATCGCCTCCAAAATCAAACAAAGAAACAGGCCTATCCTAAGCATAACCATTTGGTAATGTTATGCAAACCTATGTAAAAGCCAGTTTGATGCAAATAATGAAAGAACTGTATAGCTTACGATATAAATTGTCAAATAAGACAATAGCGATTACTATAATAAAATGAGGTTAGTGAAGCTCATGGCCGGCTTCATGCACATGGCCATGTTGCAACTCAGAAGGACTGGCCGGTCGTACTTCTATAACTTGACCTGTAAAATAGAGTTCCTTCCCTGCAAGAGGATGATTTAAATCTATGGTTACCTTATCTTCATGAATTTCAGTAATACGACCCTGAAGCGTATTGCCATATTCATCCTGCAAAGGAATAATATTATTGATTTCAAGTAGGTCTTCCTGTAACTTACCGTCCCATACAAAAGCCTCTTTGCTTAATTGTATAATTCCATCACTATCAAATTCGCCATATCCTTCCTCAGGAGTTAATACAAAGCTAAATTGTTCGCCAGCTTTTTTACCGAAAAGATATTCCTCAAATTTTGGCAAAACATTGGCGTGGCCAAAAAGGAAAGAAAACGGGTCGTCAGCGGTTGCCTGGTCAATGATTTCGCCATCTGGCTTGATGCGTAACTGATAGGTGATTTTTACAACAGAATCAGGTGATGCTTGCATAATTTGAATTTTTAATTGGAAAAAGATTTTAAAAAACGTAAGTCTGCAAGTTTTGCAGCATCACCTTTTTAAAATCTATACGGCAAAAATAACTAAATAATTTTTTCTTTAGGCCTAAACATACACTTTAACATTAAACCTATATTCCTCAATTCAAAATCCAAAGAAATGCGAATGAAACGGTTTTGCAGCGTATAGCCTTGAATTAAAAAGTAACCGTTTGTCTTGCTACTTGAAATACAATTTTATGCTGTTTGAAATAAAAAATATTTTCGTGTAATATGGATATCAAAGAATTAGCATACAAAACCGACCAGGTTATCGAAGCCTGGCAACAAGATATTGATAACTACACAATAGAACAGCTGCTTCGAAAACCTTCTGCAGACGAATGGAGTTTGGGGCAAGTATATATTCACCTGTGGATGTCTGCAAAAGGCTTCTTTTTTAAAAATATTCAACGTATTGCAGATAAGGATGTTTCGGTAGTAAAAGGAGGGAGAAAAAATGTTTTGGGATATTTGGTTTTTCTATTCAAAAGACTTCCAAGAATAAAAATAAAAATGCCTCAGCAAGTTGCGGTTGAACCAATGGCGCCGGAGAGCAAAGAACTGCTGCACAAACGAATGGATGAAGTGAGAAGCCTTGTCGCAGAGTGGGCAGAGAAAGTATCTCAGCTCGATAGTAAAGACACCACCAAACATCCTCTGCTTGGTTACCTGAATGCAATGGAATGGTATGAATTATGTTACCTTCATTTTAATCATCACTTAAAACAGAAAAAAAGAATCAAAAAACAACTTAATCTTTAAAATAATGCTGCGGCTATGAAAGTTTTAAAGAAAATATTCACGTTTTTTATCAGAGGCTTGGTGCTTACGGCACCTTTGTTTGTTACGTTTTACGCGTTATGGTTTGTTTTCAGTTGGCTTGATGAAAATGTAACCAATCTTACTGAATTTGTTACAGGCAAGCGCATACATGGTGTAGGCATAATCGCAATTTTTCTTTTAATAACACTCATTGGTTTATTAGGCTCGACTTTTTTGCTAAGACCTTTTCTTGTTTTACTGGAAGATGTGCTGGAGCGCATGCCTATCGTAAAGGATATCTATGGCTCAATGCGCGACTTCATAGAGGCATTTATTGGAAACAAGGCAAAATTTAAACATCCTGTTACCATAGAAATGCCGAATGAAAAAGGAGTGCATCGCATCGGATTCATTACACAAAATGATTTAAGTGTAATTAATAAACATGATAAAGTGGCTGTGTATATTCCTTTCAGCTATAGTATCGCAGGCATAGTAGTATTGGTCAATAAAGAACAGGTGCAGCCGCTGGAAGGTGTAACGGCAGCTGAAGCTATGAAATTTGTATTAAGTGGCGGAGTGGCACATTTCAAAGAGTAGATCATGCGATTTTTTCTGAAGCTGACTGCTGTCGCAATCATTGCTTTCACATTAACCACCATATTGATAAAGCAGCTTAATTTTAATAACAAGGTTTACTTGCCTTTTTGTTTGATTAGCCTTGTCTTTTTGTATATACTTACGGGCACTGCCTACCTTCTGTTAAAAAAAGGGTTGAAAATGAAAGGGCACAGCCATTTTGTTCAATACTTCGGGGCTATGATGGGGTTAAAAATACTGGCATCATTAGGGTTTATGAGCTACTTCATCTTCTTGCAACCGGTAGCCGGTAAAATGGAAGTACTGTATTTTTTTATGATTTATTTTCTTTTCAATGGCCTTCTAGTAGGTGACGCATGGATGCAACTCAAAAGGGAATGAAACTAAACAATGAAAATTTACTTAGGAATAACCACAACTAATGCAAGACGTTTCTTGTTTTAGGTTTGATAGAGGTATGAAAGAGATCAAAACACTTGGCGAATTAAAAAAAACAGGATATCGAAGCAGGAGCATTAAGGAAGAACTAAGAGAAAACCTTATTAAGAAACTACACAATCGTGAGCCAATATTTGAAGGAATTATCGGATATGAGCACACTGTGATTCCGGACGTAGAACGGGCAGTACTCTCAGGACATAACATTAATTTTTTAGGATTGAGAGGACAGGCAAAAACCAAAATGGCACGCCAACTCACAAATCTGCTGGATGAATGGATGCCTGTAATACAAGGCAGCGAACTAAATGACGATCCGCTCAATCCGGTTTCTTCTTACGGTAAAAAGATGGTAGAAGAAATGCAGGACAATACTCCCGTAGCATGGATACATCGCAGCGAGCGATATTCAGAAAAGCTGGCCACACCAGATGTTACCGTTGCGGATTTAATCGGTGATATTGATCCCATCAAGGCTGCCAACCTTCGCATCAGTTATGCAGATGAACGCGCCATACATTACGGCATTATACCGCGAAGCAACAGGTGCATTTTTGTAATCAACGAATTACCCGACCTTCAGCCCCGAATTCAGGTCGCACTGTTCAACCTTTTGCAGGAAGGCGATATGCAAATCAGAGGATACAAAATGCGTATGCCTCTAGACATCCTTTTTGTTTTTACGGCCAACCCGGAAGATTACACCAGCCGCGGCACCATCATCACTCCGCTTAAAGACCGCATCGGCTCTCAAATACTTACACACTACCCTCAGAGTATTGCCTTATCAAAGCAAATCACTCAACAAGAGGCCAAGCTGAATAAGCAACAACAGCAAATTGAAGTAAGCCCCATCATCGCAGACCTGGTGGAACAAATTGCAGTTGAGGCCCGATCGAGTGAGTTCGTAGATCAGAAAAGCGGTGTTAGCGCCAGGCTTGCTATTTCAGCATATCAGACTGTTGTTAGCGCTGCTGAAAGGAGAATGCTGCTAAATAGAGAAAGCAACGGTTTTGTAAGAATCAGCGATTTATATGCAGCCATCCCTGCGATAAACGGAAAAATTGAACTGGTTTATGAAGGGGAAACAGAAGGCCCTGCCAAAGTTGCCATGAGCCTGATAAGTAAAGCCATACGAAACTACTTCGTTAGCTTTTTTCCCGACCCGTCTAAGCTGAAAAAGAAAAAAGAAGAATCTCCGTATAACCAACTTATAGAATGGTTCTCGGATAAATCACTGGATATTTTGTTTAATGATACCAACCGCGACTACTTTTTAAAACTAGACGCTGTCGAACCTATTGAACCTTTATTAAAATATTACAAGAAAAAAACCTCGCTACAGGAATCATATATATTAAAAGAATTAATTCTTCACGGCCTTGCTGAACATTCACAAATAGGTAAGTCGGTAATAACAGGGCAATCTATTCAATTTAAAGATCTGATAAACACAGTTTTTAATCCGAATGATTTAAGCTGAAATTTGTGTTCGAGTTCAAAAGTCAGGGTTTCTTTTTGCATTCTGAGAATTTTTAAAACATTTCTTCGTACAGGTCGTTTGTCTTATGTATATTTGTTATATGAAAAGATGGTTGGCGATACTTTGTTTGGCTTTTGTCTTATACCTTTCTGCCTCCCGGTCGGTTGCACAATGCGCAATGTGTAAAGCCAGTGCCGAAAGTTCTTTGCAAGGTGGCTCATCTGCGGCTGCCGGAATCAACAAAGGGGTATTATACATGTTTGTTACTCCTTATATCATAGCCGGAACTATCGCCTTCTTTTGGTGGAGAGCAAAAAAGAAAGCAGAAGCTTGATTATATGATGCGTTCAAACCTATGATTTATGATTACTTCTACACGCAAAGATGAGCACAAAGGTAGGGTATTGCGCTACCATCCACTGGAAATTGTAACCTACATCCTTCTCGGTGGCATTTCGGTTGTTTTTTTCACCCTTTCGCTCTCATATTTTATGACTGCATGGAACTCGGGTATCACCATTTTAAACCTGCCACTCTTGTTTCATGCCAACACTGTAATAATCTTAGTGAGCAGCTACTGTATGCATCAGACAAAACTGGCTAATGAACGTAATGATCATAAAGCCTTTTCAAATGGCCTAATCGTAACCGCATCGCTTGGTATTGCATTTGCATTTTTCCAAGTTTTGGCATGGCAAGAACTTGTAAATTCAGGAATTCGTCTAACCAATAATGTGGCCGGTGCATATCTATACGTCATCTCCGGCCTTCATCTGGCTCATCTCTTAGTAGGGATTGTTTTAATGGGTATTTTTTGGTTAAAGGCAAAAGAAGTAGAGCACAATCCTGTTGCTGAGCTTCTTTTTGAAACCGACCCTATGTCTAAAATAAAAATTAACCTACTCTCTCTCTATTGGCATTTCGTTGACGGATTGTGGGTTTATCTTTATTTATTCTTTGTAACCTGTCAGCATCTCGCCAAAAACTTTATTATGGCAACTGCATAGCCTTATTCATCAGGGCTTCGGCAGTCTTAATATCTCCTTTGTTTCGATATGAGATACTGAGATTGATATATGCCGGTTTGTAATTGGGATTAATGCTTAAAATTTTATTCATGGTTTCGATGGCTGCATCGTAGTTGCCGCTGAGCCCGTATGCTACACCAAGATCTTCCAGGTAAGCCACTTCTGCCGGTTTCAGTTGTACAGCTTTCTGCAAATAAGGAATCGCTTCTGCGAGGCGATTAAGATATTTACCATAAATTTTACCTATCAGATGCAGCACCACAGGATCTTCAGGATGAAGTTGCAAAGTATGAACAGCATATAGTAAAGCTGAGTCCGGTTTACCGCACTCTGCATAGCTTTCGCTAAGCCGTACCAACATATCTTTATTATTTGGCTGAAGCGATGCCGCTCCTAAATAATACCTTACAGCCTCTTCATATCTTTTCTCACCGTAGAGCAGATTGGCAGCATTTTGGTATGCCAAAAACTCTCCCCCTTTTTTCAGTTCAATAATTTTTTTATAAAATGGCAAAGCTGCGTCTGCGCTTTTATAATATTTATATTGAGCATTTCCCATCAATAATAAGGTGTTGTGATTGTCAGGATATATACTTAGCGCTTTACTTAAATAACTTATTGATTCTTCTATCATCTGCCTGCGTTTTATCGAATCGGCTTCGTTGTCGCTTGCAGCAAGCAAATCACCTCCTGCGCTGGTATTAACCTTAGCGCTATTTGGAGAGTATTTCACATCGGTTAGAAATAGTGTGAGGTTGTCTTTCCAAGTGGTATTTCGTGCAATGGTTTTTACACTGTATAGAAAAACTACCAGCCCTGCCAAAAAAGACAATGCATAAGTGTTCAAGCGCTTTGTGGCATACAAATAATGAAAACCTGCTGAAAGTAATATACAAAAACCGAGTGAAGGCATGAACAGAAAGCGCTCATTCATAATAATACCCACGGAAAAAAGCAGATTCGATACCACCGAAAATGTTATAAAGAAATACAGAATACCGTAAGATATCAGCGTTCTGCGCTTCAACTGATTAAGTGCTATACCCAGCAAGCACAAAGTAATTAGCGCAGAGGATAAAAATTTGATATCTGAAAACTCTATCAAGGGTATTTGATTATAATAATAATCATGTGTTAAGGGATGAGGAAAAACTAATTTGATATAGTAGAGCAAAAAACTATATACCGGAGTGGCGTAGCGCTGCTCAAAGGTAGC
>JAVQWQ010000005.1:0-22453 GCA_033578915.1 Chitinophagales bacterium
GCTTCGCTGAGCTCGCGCCCTCCGCATTCCTCACCCTATATTAAGGAAGTGGTTAGATGTCATAAAGGTCAAATAATATTACTCTTATGCGCCCGCGCCGCCGGCACCGGGCACATAAAGGCAGCGATTCGATAAAGTTAACTACAATGCGCGGGTCGCACCCCTTTGGCGTGCGACCCGCACAGTCGGCAGAACTAAAAAATTGAAATAGTATCAGAGTTACTCCTTAAAGTACTTGCCATCCAAATACTACTGCTTAAAACTGAATAAATTGACTTCTAACAACTTTAGATACTCTCAAACCCAGCGATATTTTATCTTTTCAGTATCACTTACAGAAAATAAGTAAGAACGTAAAATTATTCTGAAGTAATTAAACACCTAATGCAATGTTTATATTTGGTAGTATTTTGGGACCATATCAAAACATACGAGTGAGAATTTATTCCAAATTTTTTACAGGGCTGCTCTGCTGGATGGCTTCATTAAGTAGTGTAACAGCCCAGTTAGGCCCATGGATTACTAAAAGCATTCAACACAACGGCATCAACCGGTCTGCACTTATCCACCTGCCGAAAAAATATCAGACGGGCGATACGCTTCCTTTACTGTTGTGCTTTCACGGACTAAATCAAACGCCTAAACGTATAGCAGAGGTAACAGGATTTGACACTATTGCCAACAGAGAAAACTTCATCGTGGCGTATCCGCTCGGAAAAGACACCGTATGGAACACATTTTCAAATCCTTACTTTTCAGGAATAGATGACGTTGGCTTCATTTCACACCTGATTGATTCTATCCATGCAGATTATCCAATAAATTTCAGACGGGTATATGCCACTGGTATGAGCAATGGCGGTTTTATGTGTTACAAATTGGCATGTCATCTGAGTCATCGCATAGCAGCTATTGCACCGCTGGCAGGCACTCTCACCGACAGCATGCGACACTACTGCACCCCGCTTCGCCCCGTTCCGCTTCTCCATATCCATGGCACTTCCGATTTTTTAGTCGGCTACAACGGTGGCCTACTGAACATTTCTGTGCCGGCAACCTTGCAATACTGGGTTCAACACAATAAATGCCCGACAACCGAAACCACCACTTCGCTACCCAACATCAACACGCAGGACAATTCCACCATTACGCTCCTGGAGTGGAAACCCTGCTTCAATCTAACGGAAGTGGTACATTACAAAATAAACAGTGGCGGACATACATGGCCAGGTTCTGCTGTAACATTTGGTGGCCTTGGCGGCAACGTGAATCGTGACATCAACGCCAGCGAGGTAATATGGGAATTTCTGAGCCGATTTTCCCTTAATGATTTGAATCTTGGAGAATCTAAATACGAAATACTAAAGCCTGCAATTTATCCTATTCCCGCAATCCGCACTTTATATGTTAATGACGAAGTTAACTTGTTTAAAAGATACTCTATTTTAGATGTTATGGGCCGTGAATTCCTTTCTGGCATACTTTCGCAAGGCGTTCATCAGTTTACCATTGATATTTCCGGAATCCCTGCAGGAATGTATTTATTACTGCTCACCGATTTAAATAATCGAAACTACTCAGCTTTGCTACCTGTGTCAAATAGTCAATAAACTATTAATAAAATAATTTTTAGGAGTTAAAAGCATCAGAGTCTTATAGTTTCAAGGCATAAGTTCAATTTTTGAGGGAAATAAAAAAGCATTCTGGGGCTCGCTCTTTTTTTGCCGGGTAGCGTAATCTTTTGCATTCACTGTATCAAAGAATTGTAAAAACTCGATATAATATAAAAGTGGCCAACACAAACTTTTATTCTTATATTATCTAAAAAAACAGATAAAGCGCTTCCTCATTCTACAAACAGAAGTGCGAAAGTTAGCCGCAAAAGGTAATATTGATTTTTAGCATGTAGTTTCAGAAACTAATAATTCTTACAAACAAGGCTCTCCATTCCAAGGTTTCAATTAAGCATATTTTATTCTCCATGAAGCGTTTACAATAAATCGTGTTGTTTAACATGCGAATAAGCCTCGACTTTTTTAAACCTAATGCTACAGACAACTAAAAGATTCATGATTGAATTTGGATTTTTGAATTATGTGCTAAATTTTAATTTACAACACATATCAGAATAATAGCTTCAATGAGACAATCTTTTTTTCTTTAAAACCAAATCGTTAGTATTGAACTAAAAATATTCTCACTTCTTTTAATGCGTATGAGAAAACACATTCTACTCTTTTCATTTCTTTGCGCCTTGTTAGGGTTATCCAAAGTCTGCGCCCAGGAAATTTCAGGCATTTTATTTGACAAACGCACCGGAGAGCCACTGGTTGGAGCATCTGTGTTTATCAAAGGCACTACCAATGGCGCTCAGACAGATGTAAACGGTCGCTTCAAATTTAAAGCTCAGCAGGAACCACCATACACGCTCGTATTTTCATATGTAGGTTATGAAAATTATGAGATGGAGGTTAAGTCGGCAGCTCAGGTTAAAAATCAGCTTACCATAAGATTAACTGAAAGCGAGAATGTGCTGAGCGATGTAGAAATCGTAGATACTCGTATCACCGAAAAACAGAAAGAAAATCCGCTTACCATTGAAAGTATGGGGCTGCAACAGATAAAACAAACCGCATCGGCTACATTTTACGAAGGGTTGAGCACGCTCAAAGGCGTAGATATGACAACCGCTTCTCTTGGTTTTGTAATCATCAATACACGAGGTTTTAATTCTACCTCTCCGGTGCGTTCGCTTCAATTGCTTGATGGGGCAGACAACCAGGCGCCTGGCCTCAATTTCAGTATTGGAAACTTTGCAGGAGCGTCAGAAATTGACATTCAAAAAGTTGATATTATCGTTGGCGCTAGTTCACCGCTCTACGGGCCTAACGCATTCAATGGCGTACTATCTATGCAAACAAAAAATCCGTTTTATTATCAAGGCTTAACCCTATACGTCAAAGGAGGAGAGCGAGACCTTTTTGAAGGAGCTCTACGCTGGGCAAAAGCTTTTAAAAACAAAAAGGGAGAAGACAAATTCGCCATTAAGGTAACGGGTTCGTATCTGAGGGCATACGACTGGGTGGCCGACAACTATGCTAAAAGCGCCAGCAGAAACGCAGTTCAAAATGAAGATAATCCGGGGGGGTACGATGCTGTAAATCGCTATGGAGACGAACTACAATCTCCTCAAGGGAATAGCTTTTTGGGTAGCGCAAAAATTATAAGAGAAAACCTTGGGCTTGGGCAAATTCACCGAACCGGATACCTTGAAAGAAATCTTGTAGATTACAATATCAGAAACGTAAAATCATCATTGTATCTGCACTATAAGATAACCGATAAGATAGAATGGAAAGCGGGTTACAACTTTGGTTATGGTACTACTGTTTATCAGGGCGATAACCGTTACAGTCTTCGAGGCTTACAATTTCATCAAGCACGGATGGAAGTCAGCCAACCCGAAAAATTTTATGTGCGTGCATACATGACAGCCGAAGATGCCGGAGATTCGTATGATGCAGTATTCACCGCATTTAAACTTCAAGAACTCAGCAAGAGCGATATTCGCTGGACTCAGGATTATCAGGCATACTGGTCTAACCGTATTGTGGCACAAGGCAACGGTCCAATTTTTCAGCTTCCGGAAATGCCCGCCAGTGTATATCAAAACCCATCGGCATGGTTTGGACAAGCATTTGAAGCTACGTACGCCAAAGCGCAGCAAGTGATGAATCAATATCGCGATTCATTGCTGAAGTGGCACAATGATGCCAGAACATACGCAGATACTTTTACTAACGGAGGGGTATTTGCCCGCAGGTTTATACCCGGTACGCCGGAGTTTGATTCGGTGAAAAGGGTTATTACGAGCCGCACCGCTTTTGAAGAAGGGGGTACTAAATTCTTTGATAAAAGCAAGATGTTTCATGCACAGGCAGAATACAAATGGGATGTGAAGAAAAAAGGGCAGGAAAAAAACTGGTTTGACCTCACAACCGGTGCAAGTTTCAGAATGTATTTCCCGTATTCGTTGGGTACGATTTTTCAGGATACCTTTACACGCACCTATTTGCTGGACTCTACAGGCAAGCGTGTTCAAGATGCAAACGGAAGATTTATTGTTACCGACAGCTTTTACAATCGCATCACCAACTGGGAAGCCGGAGCTTACTTCAGCATAACCCGTAAGTTTGATGTGGGCATTGGGCACTCCATTATTCCTACTGTAACGGTTCGGTTCGATAGAAACCAAAATTTCCCCTGGAGAAAAAAAGATGGAACATGGGATCCTATCATTACTCCGGCTGCATCCATCGTTTATTCCTACAAAGGCGATCACTCAGTTCGTTTATCGTATTCTTCTGGTGTGCGCAACCCCACCCTGCAGGATCAATATCTTTATTACAATGTTGGGCGAGCCATATTGATTGGAAACTTAAGGGGTGTGGACTCGGTTGTATCTATTGCCGGACTTGCAGCCTACCTGGATAAAGCAGGAAATCAAGAAGCAATAGACTCATTAAAGTTTTTCAGAGTGGATGGTGTGCGCCCTGAAAGAGTGCAAACCATAGAGTTAGGATACCGGGGGCTCATAGCCAAAAAGGTATATATTGATGCCGGAGCTTATGTAAGTTTCTATCGCTCTTTTTTAGGATTTAAATTAGGAGCTACCTTCAAAGGCAACAGTGGCTTCCAACCCGGTACGGTTAGACAATTTCAGGTGTGGCGTATAGCTGCGAATGCGCGCGACATGGTTATGACATACGGATTTTCGGCGGGCGTGAGCTACTTCTTTGTCAAAAATTATGCACTAACCGGAAATTATTCTTGGAATGTGCTCAATCGTTTAGGCTCGAACGATTCCATTATACCTGCATTCAACACTCCTGAACATAAGTTTAACATTGGTATTAGTGGTTACGATATTAAAATAGGCAAGCAGCGCGGTTTTGGATTCAACGTCAACTACAAATGGATTGAGGGCTTTTTGTTTGAGGGCTCTCCGCAATTTACAGGCTCTATTCCTTCTTACTCACTTCTGGATGCCCAAATAAGCTGGGAGGTTCAAAAAATTTACACTACATTTAAAATTGGTGGGAGCAACCTGATGTCTCGAAGAAACTTTCAGGCGTATGGAGGGCCAGGGATAGGCAGGATGTTGTATGCATCTGTATTAGTGGACATCAACAACGATACCTTCAGGAGTTGGTCTAAAAAGGACAATAAATCAAAAGACATTCAAAAATTTTAAATTCGTAAATGCCCTAATGAAATTATTTTTTAATTTAGTGTAAAATCATTTAGAAAATGAAGAGACTCAGCGTCATATTTTTTATAACAATTTTTTTTGTTGCAACAAATACCGAAGCCCAGCGATATCTGACTCCACAGTTCACTAATGTTAAAGTAACCAAGAATGTTAAATACGGCACTAACCTCAGTTATGTTACTTCTTTCCTTACGCCGGAAGACCTGCTCATGGATGTTTATGAACCGGATGGCGATACGGCTACAAACAGGCCGGTAATTATTTTAGGCCATGCAGGCTCTTTTTTGAATATATTTCCATGGGGCAATAAAGAGCAGTATAGTGTGGTAGAACTGTGCAATCGTTTTGCTAAACTGGGATATGTGGCCATTTCCATAGGTTATCGCATAGGCTGGGCGGCTACATCAAGCGACCCGGAAACACGCGAAAAAACCATTATCAACGCTGTTTACAGGGCGATGCAGGATTTTAAAACCTGTGTACGTTATTTGCGCAAAACCTATGAAGAAAATCAAAACCCGTATCGTATTGACCCATGCAAAATCTTTGTAGGTGGGACAAACTCCGGAGGTTATGCTTCGCTTGCTGTATCGAACCTTAATAAACAATCTGAGCTTACGGGCGTAAAATTTCTTGATTCTAACGGAAACCCATATGTTGATCAATCGAAAACCGGAGACTTTGACGGCTTTGGTGGAACACAAAATATTGACAACCACAAAGGTTACAATTCTATGCCTTCTGCGGTTCTTGCGCTAGGTGCCGCAACAGGCGATACCATGTGGATTGAACCAGGAGAAATTCCTGTTGTCGCTTTTCATGGTGTAGAAGAAACAAATACACCTTACAACACAGCAATCGTTATAACGGGAAGTGGCACCGCAATTATTGTAGTAAGCGGCTCTGGCGATTACATGCCAAGAGTAGAGCGAGTTGGAAATAATAACATCTTTAAAAACGCCGGCCTACCTCAAGGGCCGCCTAACAAAAATGGGGCAGGGCAAATTACACAACCTGTTGAAGGCTTGTATCCATTTTACGGAGAGAAATTTGAGCCATGGAGCTGGTATGATGCCAATCAACCGGTTGGAGATGCTACATTAAATCCCAATGCTTCTGAGGCCAAAGCCAAGAGATATATTGATACTATCATGAGTTATACCGCTCCAAGGTTTAAAGCTATTATTGATGCCAACATTCCCTGCCAGCTGAAAACATCGGTGCACGAAAATCTTTCAAACACACTTTCTTTTTCACTGCTTCCAAACCCCGCTTCTGAATGGGTTACCATTATGCTATCGGATTTCAACGAAAAAATTATAGAAGCATCTATCTACAATTTAAACGGAACAAAAGTAATGAGTTCTAAAGGAGACAGTTACTACCTTACCTTACCAGTGTCACAGTTATCAAACGGCATTTATTTTGTCGAAGCAGCTACTTCATCCACTAAGAAGGCTTTTAAAGTAATAGTTCAGCACTGATTGCGCTTTTAAATCGGGGCTCTAGCCAGCTTCTAACAGATAGCCACATTCTTAAACTAAAGCGTGCAGGGCTGATTTTTGTACGAATACTTCAGTAAATTTTAGAGCTTTTAAATAGTAGAGATAAATATTCTGTATAAAGGTTTGATAAAGTAGTTGGGTGAGGGATGCGGAGGGCGCGAGCGAAGCGAAGCGGCCGCGACCGCGCTGCCCGGTCGCTGAGCCTGTCGAAGCGCAGCGCGGTCGCGGCGGAAGCGGCAGCGTACCCCGAAGCGGCCTCTGCGGCCTCGCAGCCTACGGCTGCGAGGCCGCAGAGGCCACCCCATATTTAATACTTCTAATATCTGTTTTTTAAAACTTAACAGTTTCAATATTACTTCCATTTTAGGATATGATTAGGTGAAATTAAAAACGAAGTATAGATTAGCTTTTTGAAAAGTGAATAGGAACTGATATGGGATGTGCTTCGTGCAGTACAAAGAGCGGAGGTGTGATTGCCGGTTGTCAAAGCAGGACCGGCTGTGCCACCGGCGGATGTAACCGCCAGAACGTGTTTGATTGGTTTTACAATTTGCCTTTATCGTTTAACGAACAATACAATATTGTAGAAGTAAGTTTCAAAAAAGGCGCCCGCAAAGGTTTTTACAGAAATACCCATCACCTGGATCTATCGAAAGGAGACCTGGTAGTGGTAGAGGCTGCACAAGGCTACGATGTAGGCGAAGTAAGTCTTCAGGGTGAGTTGGTAAAAGCACAGATGAAAAAGCGCAAGGTAAGCGAGCGCGAAGACACTATAAGAAACATCATAAGAAAGGCCAATGAAGACGACATCAATCTTTTGATTGATTGCAGAAATAAAGAACAAGATACAATGATTAAAGCGCGTGCCATTGCGCGGACGTTAAAGTTGGAGATGAAGATTGGAGATGTTGAATATCAAGGCGATGGAAAAAAGGTAACTATTTACTACACTGCTGATGATCGCGTGGACTTCAGAGAACTTGTAAAGATTTATGCACGGGAATTCAAGGTCAAAATTGAGATGCGCCAGATTGGAGCGCGACAGGAATCGGCACGGATAGGTGGTATCGGCTCTTGCGGGCGCGAACTGTGCTGTGCCACATGGCTTTCGGACTTTAAATCGGTTACTACCAATGCGGTGCGCTATCAGAATCTTGCCATTAACACTGAAAAACTGAGCGGGCAATGCGGCAGACTTAAATGCTGCCTGAATTATGAACTGGATACATACAACGATGCGCTGAAACGATTTCCGAAAAACTCTGAAAAAATCATCACGGAAGAAGGCACCGCTGTTCTCAAAAAAACCGAGATTCTCAAGCAACTGCTTTGGTATGAATACGAGGATAAGCCCGGCGTATATTATAAACTTACCGTGGACGATGCTAAAGAGCTTTTATGGATGAATAAAAATAACCAGAAACCACAGAACCTCGAAAACTTTTCAATAATAGAAGAGACGCAGGAAGATGGAAAACACGATGACCTGGTGGGGCAGGTAACCCTTTCTGTGCTAGAAGAAAAAGAACGTAAGAAGAAAAAAAGCAAATCCAAGCAAAAACACTCTAAGAACCCAAAGCTTTCTAATGATTCATTGTCTGGTAAACAAAGCGAAACTCAGGATAAGAAAAACAAAAGCGATAAAAACGCCTGACAATGAACTTTAGATGGATTATTTCAAGTGTTTTCGTGCTTTTGCTATGGTCGTGCAACGAAAATGTAATCTACGACAAAAACCTCCCTATTGAAAAAGAGCTTTGGAGCTACGATGCCCCGAAAATTTTTACGGTTGATATAAACGACACGCTTTCCACATACAACATCTTTATTCAATTAAGACATTCTTTTCATTTTGAATGGAGAAACCTTTGGGTAAAAGTGGAAACGGTTTATCCCGATGGCAAAAAGCTCACGGAAAGGGTGAATCTTTTACTGTGCGAACCGGATGGCAAGTGGTTTGGAAGTTGCCTGAATGATCAGTGCTTTATAAAGATTCCTTTGCAAGAAAATGCGTATTTCCCCAAAAAAGGCACTTATACTTTTTCCATTTCGCAGGACATGCGCCAGAATCCATTACCTAAAGTGAGGTTTATCGGCCTCAGGATAGAAAAAAGTGCTGCCAAGCCTTCTCGCGTCAAGCGCTGAGCCATGCTTAAGATACATGCAACACCAACCCTTTCAGGTATTCGCCTTCCGGATGAAAAATATTGACCGGATGATCTGGAGGCTGGCACAGATGGTGTAAAATCTGAACCGGCCTGCCACATTCGATAGCAGCAGCAGCCACAGCGCCTTCAAACATTTCTTTGCTAACTGCCTGAGAGCAGGAAAAGGTGAAAATTAAGCCTGAGGGGGCAATTTTTTCCATAGCCAGCATATTTAATCGTTTATACGCTTGTATGGCCTGGTGCCGACTGCGTTGGCTTTTGGCAAAAGCAGGCGGGTCGAGTACGATGATATCATAGAATTTATCTTCTGTCTTTGAAGACAAAAATTCGAAAACATCGGAGATGAATACTTCATGGGTAGAAAAACCGTTGCGCAACATGTTTTTATGAGCCAATGCCACTGCTTTTTCCGATGAGTCCACTGAGTGCACTAAACTCGCTCCGCCGGCAGCAGCATATACCGAAAATCCTCCGGTATAGCAGAAAGTATTTAATATCTTTTTGTTGTTGGAATATCGCGACAAGAGTTTCCTGTTTTCTCTTTGATCTAAGAAAAAACCTGTTTTTTGACCCGATGAAATATCCACTTCAAAAATGTTTCCATACTCGCATATCTCTTTGCAAACAGTTTCACCTGCGATTATTCCATCGGAGGATATTTCTGTTTTTAGTGTTGATTTACTCTTATTGAATACGCATTGAATGCGTCCCTCTGAGCAGTTCACAAGGGCGGAAGCAATAAATGGAAGAGACCTGAACATGCCGGTAGTGTGCGCCTGCACAACGGCTGTAGTATCATAAATATCTACTATTAAGCCTGGTAGCCTATCGCCTTCGCCATGAATAAGACGAAAAGCATTGGTTTCGGACGAATACCACAAACCTAAGCGCTTTCGGAGTTCAATTGCCTTTTTTAAATAAGTTTCAAATGTTTCTTCAAAAGATTTGTGAGGTTCAAAAGAAATAAGGCGAACAGCAATACTTCCGGTTGAATAATGCCCGGCTCCGAGAAAGTGTCCGGATTCATCGAAAACCTCCACCCATTGGCCATCTTCTATATTTTTAGGAAGACGTTTTATGGCTCCGGAAAAAATCCATGGATGGTAACGGTGTATTGAGTTTATTTTATGGTTGAAAAGAACAATATCCGACATTGAAATAGTTTTGAAAACACAATTTTATTTTTATTTTACTGGTACTAATGAACAATATGAATAAAAGAAAAAAAATTGTCGTTTTTACCGGTGCAGGTATAAGCGCTGAAAGTGGTTTGAAAACTTTTCGCGACAGCGATGGGTTGTGGGAAAACTACCGTATTGAGGATGTTGCCACTCCCGAGGCATGGAGAAGAAATAAATCTTTAGTCCTCGATTTTTACAATGAGCGCAGGCGACAACTGCTAAATGCGCAACCCAATGCTGCTCACTTAGCTCTGGTAGAGCTAGAAAAATTATATGAAGTTGTAATCATTACGCAAAACGTAGATGATTTACATGAAAGGGCGGGTTCAAAGCGCGTGATACACCTTCACGGTGAGTTGTTGAAAGCAAGAAGTTCACTCAATGAGAATTTGGTATATGAATGGAGAACTGATTTAAAAATAGGTGACACCTGTGAGTTAGGATCACAACTGCGGCCACATGTGGTTTGGTTTGGAGAAACTGTGCCCAAAATGCAAGAAGCGATAAAAGAAACTTTAGATGCAGATATCCTCCTTGTAATTGGCACTTCGCTGCAAGTGTACCCTGCTGCCAGCATCGTACAATACGCACCGAGGAACGCCGAAAAGTATTATATTGATCCTAAGGCGGATGAATTATCATTTTATGGTGTACAGGCAATTTCTAAAAAGGCAGGCGAAGGCGTTCCCGAACTTGTAAAAGAGCTGATGAGAATATAAAAAGCAAAGTTTGATATGTTTTTTTTAATTTCTTGGTTAATAAAACTGATGAAAGATTTTCGGAAAGTAGTAACGCAGTTCTTCTTCATTTAATTCTTATGTTGTACAACATTTAATTAAATACTTTATCAATTTATTCGCTTTTCGCTTTTCTGGTTAACTGCTCGATAATGTCCCATTGCTCCGGTGTTACATCGTTGAAAAAGTTAAACTCTCCCGCACCCATCAGCCACTCTCCACCATCAATAGTAACCACTTCTCCATTAATAAAAGCTGAAAAATCAGAAATAAGGTATGCTGCGAGATTAGCCATTTCCTGATGATCACCTACTCTACCTAGCGGCACCTGTTTACTAAGGTCAAATTTTTCACGAAAAGGCTCCGGCACCAATCTATCCCATGCACCTTTTGTAGGGAATGGGCCTGGAGCTATAGCATTGGTACGAATACCATATTTAGCCCATTCCACGGCCAAAGAGCGGGTAAGCGCTAGTACACCGGCTTTAGCACAAGCAGAAGGTACAACGTAAGCGCTACCTGTCCATGCATAGGTAGTTACTATATTGAGTACAGACTTGTTTTTCTCTTTTTTACTTATCCAGTGTTTTCCAAAGGCTAATGTACAGTTGATTGTCCCTTCGAGCACTATTCCTATAATTGCTTTGAAGGCATTAGCGCTGAGCCGCTCTGTAGGGGACACAAAATTTCCTGCAGCATTGTTTACTAAAGCGTCCACTGTGTTGAATTTCTCAAGGCTTTTCTGAAGCATGATCTCTACTTGCTCATAATGGCGAATATCGCAAGGCACTGCTAAAACCTGGCCTCCGGTTTGTTCCATAAGCTCCGATGCCGTTTTTTGCAACACTTCTTCTTTGCGGCTTGTTATTACAACATTGGCTCCCAATTCAAGAAAATACCTTGACATAGACTTTCCAAGCCCTGTGCCTCCGCCTGTTACAACAACAGTTCTTCCTTTTAATGCATTGGGCCGTAACATAGGTTCGTTATACATACTTTGTTTTTTTAGTTTGATTGATACGCTATACTCGGATTTTTTTTCTTAAAACAATAATTGTTGATGTTTCTTCTTACAAACCTACTCAAGAGCTAACTTAACGTTCTATATTATTGGATGACATTTTAAAAGTTTTGAATAATCATGTTTTATTTGAATTGTGAATAAACTAATAAATACATCGCGCCTCGAAGGACTTTTTGAAAAGCAACTAATTACTGAATTGTTCCAATATGGGGAAGTGAGAGATTTTTTTGCCGGAGACGTTATTCTCGACTACGGCAAATATGTGCGTATGATGCCTCTGATTCTTAGCGGCACTATTAAAGTACTGAGAAAAGACCATACCGGTAAGGAAATCTTATTGTATTATCTTTCAGAACATGAAAGCTGCAGTATGGCTTATGGCTGTTGTATATCTGCCAAAAAAAGCGAAATTAAAGCTGTGGCAGAAGATGACGGCCAACTGCTTGCCCTTCCATTTGTAAAACTTAATGACTGGCTATGTAGATATGAAACCTGGAGAAACTACATTTTCAATAGTTTCAACGAGCGTTATCTCGAACTCCTCCATTCTATTGATATAATCGCATTTGGCAAGCTTGACAATCGCATAAAACAATATCTGAAGGATAAATATCGCATTACCGGCAGCAGCGTTATCAAAGTATCTCACGCAAAAATTGCAGAAGAACTAGCTACAACCAGGGTGGGTGTATCTAGGATTTTAAAAGAATTTGAAAACAACGGTTTGTTGCTGCTATACCGAAACGAAATAAAGTTGTTGAAACCTTTCTTTAATGAATCAGAGTAATAAGGATAGAATTTCTTTTTGTTTACACAATAACAGAACTTGCTTACGCGACATAAGAAGATTATTATTATCGGTCTCCGTCCAGCAGATCGCCCAAGCCTCCAAGTAAGCTGCCTTCTTCACTGCGGATGCCGGTCTGTGGTGCATACTGAATGATCCTGGATGCCAAGCGCGAAATCGGAAGAGTTTGCAACCATACTTTTCCAGGGCCACGCAACACAGCAAAAAATACACCCTCACCCCCAAAAATGGTATTTCGAATTCCTCCCACGAATTGAATGTCAAAATCAACATCTTTTGTGTAGCCCACCACACATCCGGTATCAATTTTTAATGTTTCCCCGGGTGCAAGTTCGCGCTCTATGATATGGCCTCCTGCATGGACAAAAGCCATTCCGTCTCCCTCTAATTTCTGCATAATAAAACCTTCTCCCCCAAACAGTCCGGTTCCCAACTTACGCTGCAATTCAATTCCGACTGCAACCCCTTTGGCTGCACACAAAAAAGCATCTTTCTGACAAATAAATTTTCCTCCCAACTGCAATAGATCTAGAGGAATAATTTTTCCTGGATAGGGAGAGGCAAAGGCGACTCTTGCTTTTCCATTACCGGTATGAGTATAAGCTGTCATGAAAAGATTTTCGCCGGTAAGCAGACGTTTGCCAGCCCCCAGAAGTTTGCCAAAAAAACCACCTTGCTGGTTGCTTCCATCACCAAAAATTGTTTGCATCTGAATGGAATAATCAGAATACATGAAAGAGCCGGGCTCTGCGATCACCGTTTCTTGTGGATCTAATTCAATTTCCACGCATTGCATCTCTTCACCAAAGATTTTGTAATCTATTTCATGATTAGTACGCATACGATATAGGTTTATGCAAAAATGAAATACAATATAAGAATATTAATCGCTTAGTGTAAATTTTAACTATTTCTTAAAGCGCTTGGAAAAATTCCATAAACAATCTTACTACACTTTGTGGCTGCTGCGGAGATTGTCTAAAAACTCGCGCACTGCAGCAACACTAACAACCTTATCAGCAAAATAAGCTTTTGCCTTATTGACCTCATCATCGTTGGCATTATATTGCGCGAGGATGTTGGTAAGGTGCATTTTCATGTGCCCTGCCTGAATGCCGGTGGTAACTAATGAGCGTACAGCGGCAAAATTTTGCGCCAGACCAACTGCAGCTATTATTTCCATCAGGTTACGCGCAGATGGATTTCCGAGAAGTTCAAGTGAGCGCTTTGCTAACGGATGAAGAGAAGTTAAACCTCCTACAGTTCCAATGGCTATGGGCAGTTCTAACCAAAAGCGGAAGATTCCGTTTTCTGTTGATACATCAGACAAACTTGCATACTTGCCATTGCGGCAGGCATAAGTGTGAGCACAGCTTTCAACAGCCCTGAAGTCGTTGCCCGTTGCAATCACAACAGCGTCCACTCCGTTCATAATACCTTTATTATGCGTAGTGGCTCGATAAGGATCAATATGTGCAATACGAACGGCTGTTTCAAATCTTTCGGCAAATTCATGTGCAGAAATTTCTCCCTGTGCAAAAGAGCCCAACTTTTCTATAGGACAATTTACTTCACTGCGTACCAGGCACTGAGGAGTGTAATTAGAGAGTATGCACATTATTACATCAACCTCTTTCTCCTCCTCATTAAAAATGACAGATTCTTTTATTTTTTGACGCAGAATCTTTCCAAATTCTTCAAGACACGAATTGATAAAATTGGCGCCCATAGAGTCAACAGTCTCAAAATAGGCGCGGATTTGATAGTAATTGGGGATTTCATCGAAGGAAAGCAACTCCATGTCAATAAGCCCGCCCCCCCTTTTTTCCATATTTTGGGTAAGATGTCTTACTCCTTCTCGTAGCTCACTTTTTAAGAAGTCGAAGAAATTAAACAATTTATAAGAATTTCCATAATAACGGAAGTGCACTTGTCCAACCTTGGTTGTAGAAATAACCGTACTGGTAAAACCTCCGCGTTCCATCCAATATTTTGCGGCATTCGAAGCAGCAGCTACCACACTACTTTCTTCGGTAACCATTGGTACCGCATATACCTTTCCGTTAATAAGAAAGTTTGGAGCGACTCCGAACGGAATAGGGAAATTTGTAAGCGTATTTTCAGAAAAACCATCTAACAATTTCTGAGCCTCTACATTATCATGCCAGTATTCGGCAAACTCTTTAAATATGTCAACCGGATTGGCATAAAGAAAATTTTTTGCAATCCAATATATTTTTTCTCGTTTGCTGAGCTTAGAAAAACCGCTTACAAATTTTCTCTCTTGATTTGACTCACCCATACTAAAGCAAAACTAAAGTTTTTAACAAGATCATCAAAGTTTTGTTCACATGTTAGTATGCTTGTGCAAATGCGTGTATTCTTGCGTTGGCATGAAAAAAATAATAGCAGTAAATACAAGGTTTTTATTGAAAGACAAAATGGAGGGCATCGGTTATTTCACACACGAAACGATGCGATATATTGTAACAGCAAACACAGATTACACATTTTATTTTTTGTTCGACCGGCCTTATAGCAAAGAATTTATTTATTCAAATAATGTAAAACCAGTCGTACTTTTCCCCCCAGCCCGCCATCCGTTTTTATTTATCTGGTGGTTTGAGTGGAGTGTTTGCAACTGGATGAATTCAAATAGGCCTGATTTATTTATTTCTCCGGATGGTTTCGGAGTGTTGCGCAGCAATGTGCCACAATTGTTGGTTATGCACGATATTGCTTATGAACACTACCCGACTCACAACAAATTTCTTCAACAGAAATACTACGAATTTTTTATGCCGCGTTTTGCCGCCAAAGCAAAACGCATTGCAACTGTATCCCAACATTCCAAAAATGACTTAATACAATACTACAGCGTTCCCGAAGAAAAAATTGACGTAGTATATAGCGCTGTAAAGGAAGATTTCTACCCGGTAAATGATAAAGAAAAAGAATTAACGCAAAACAAATATGCTCAAGGTTTTCCCTACTTTGTATATACCGGATCGGTAAATCCCAGAAAAAATTTGCAAAATATGCTGAAAGCTTACGACTTGTTTAGAAAAAAAACAGGTGAACCTTTTCGATTCGTTATAGCAGGAGCAAAAGGATGGAAAACTTCACAAATTATTGATATATGGAAACAAATGGAATTTAAAAATGAAGTATTGTTTACCGGAAGGCTTCCGCTCGATGAGCTGCGAAAAGTTGTAGGGAGCGCTTTTGCTCTTTTGTATGTGAGCTTATATGAAGGTTTTGGAGTTCCTCCTTTAGAGGCCATGGCCTGCAAAGTTCCCGCTATTATTTCCAGTACTTCTTCCATGCCCGAAATATGCGGAGAAGCAGCGCTGCAAGCAAATCCTGAAAGCCCTGAAGAAATTTCCAGGCAAATGCTAAACCTATATGTCAACCCTGATTTGCGAGGCCAGCTAATAGAAAAAGGCTCCGAACAATTCAAAAAATATTCGTGGCAAAAAACAGCCCAATTGCTTTGGAACTCTTGTATTAAAGCTTTGGAACTTAGCTGATAATGAGTTTTTTAAAAAACTGTTTACCAAAAATTTTTCTTCTACATGCAGAAATAAGAATTACGTAAAACCCTTTTTCCTGCTCAAAAGGAAAAAATGCTTAGGTTTGCAACAGTTCAAACAAAACTTGTATCTCTGTCTAAAAAGATTGTTATGGGGAAAATCGTAGGAGTGAAGAACCCAAAAGCATCTCTGGAAAATCTTGGATTTTACAATCTGAACTGTGAATACTGGAATCTTACTCCCGAAGAATTAATTGAAGAAACTATCATTAGATATCAAGGGAAATTAAATGATACCGGAGCGCTTGCAGTAGATACCGGTGAGTTTACAGGCCGCTCGCCAAAGGACAAATTTTTGGTAAAAGATGCTTATACAGAAAATGCAGTAGATTGGGGCGGATTCAATACTCCTATATCTGAAGAAGTATTTCACAAATTATACGATAAAATAATTAATTACTTCAACGGAAAGGATGTATTTGTGCGCGATTGCTATGCATGTGCCAAAGAAGAATACAGAATAAATGTGAGAGTAATTAATGAATATCCATGGGCAAATATGTTTGCGAGCAACATGTTCCTGCGCCCCAGCAAAGAAGAGCTGCTAAACATCGAGCCAGATTGGATAGTCATACAAGCTCCCGGATTAAAAGCTAAAGGCGCCGAAGACGGCATCAGGCAACATAACTTTTCTATTATTAACTTCTCTGCAAGAATCGCGATAATTGGTGGCTCTGCATATACCGGAGAAATTAAAAAAGGCATTTTCACTGTTTTAAATATGATCTTGCCTCATGAACACAATGTGCTTTCTATGCACTGCTCGGCTAATGTTGGCAAAGAGGGTGATGTAGCCCTATTTTTTGGCTTATCGGGAACTGGAAAAACCACACTTAGCGCCGACCCCAACCGAGCGCTCATAGGTGATGATGAACATGGATGGGACAAAGATTCCATATTTAATTTTGAAGGCGGCTGCTATGCCAAGTGCATTGATTTAAGCCCTGAAAAAGAGCCTGATATCTATGCAGCTATTCGCCATGGAGCTATACTGGAAAACGTAGGTTTTTTCCCCGGTACGCGCACGGTTGATTATTCTGCTATGCCGCGTACAGAAAATACACGCGTAAGCTACCCGTTGCATTTTATCAATAATGCACTTCCAAAGTCTGTGGCCGGAGAACCTCAGAATATTTTCTTTCTTACGTATGACGCTTTTGGGGTTTTGCCTCCTATTTCACGCCTTTCTGTAGGACAAGCCATGTATTATTTTCTTTCCGGTTTCACATCAAAAGTAGCCGGCACGGAAGTGGGCATTACGGAGCCTCAAATCACTTTCTCTGCCTGCTTTGGCGCAGCATTTCTTCCGTTGCATCCTACGCGTTACGCTGACCTTTTGGGGCAAAAACTTCAGCAAAACCGCAACATAAAAGTATGGCTCGTCAATACCGGATATACCGGAGGAGCTTTTGGGGTAGGAAGACGCATGAGCCTCTCTCATACACGTGCCCTCATCACTGCGGCACTAAACGGGAAATTAAATGATGTGCCCTACGAAACCCATCCTGTATTTGGTTTACAATTCCCCTTGGAGTGCGAAGGAGTTCCAAGCGAAATTCTCAACCCACGAAACACTTGGGAAGACAAAGAGGCTTACGATGCTAAAGCAATAGAATTGGCTAAAGCTTTTGCAAACAACTTCAAAAAGTTTGAAGACAAAGCAAGCGAAGAAATAAAAGCTGCAGCGCCAAAAGTTTTTGCCGAAGCATAGTTTAGAACATGTTAAGGAAAATCTTTTTCATCTACAGATAAACGATTTCTAGAGACAAATCTGCAAATTTTTTTACCATCGCGCTGACACCACAATATTTTTCTTGTGAAAGAGACACGGCTTTTTCCATCTTTTCTTTATCGGCTTCATTGCTTAGGCGAATAAAATACTTAAGCCAGACTTTGTGATAAATTTTAGGATGCTCCTCTGTAAGTTCTCCCTCTGCCTCTACCGAAAAATCAGAAAATTCAACTCTCATTTTCTGAAGTAAAGAAAGTACATCCATTGCAGTACATCCTGCCAATGATGTAAGTATTAGCGCCTTAGGACGGACACCTTTACCTTCGCCACCGCTCTCTGGCGCGGCATCAATCAGGAATTTGTGTTCGTTTTGATGTGCTTCAAGCAGCATTTTTGCTTGATGAACAACCTTCCCTTTTTGAATTTCACCCATTACTCATAATAGTTTTCCGTTAATAATGACTTTTTCAATAGGATTTGAACCAAAGAAATAGGGTATCGCTGCAATACTCTCCATTTTTCCAGTAATTAACAAGTTGGCTTTTTTTCCAAGCGCTATGCTTCCACATACATCTTCAAGGCACATGGCATAAGCACCGTTGAGTGTAGCTGCTGCTACTGATTCCTTGGGCAACATTTGAAGGTAAAGACAAGAAAGAGTTAATACAAAGGGCATGTTGCCCGATGGCGAACTACCGGGATTGTAATCAGAAGCTAAGGCTACTGGTAGGCCGGCATCTATCATTTTGCGTGCGGGAGCATAAGGCAGCTTTAGAAAAAAAGAGGTTGAAGGAAGTAAAGTTGGCATGGTCGAGCTACTGTTAAGCAACGCAATTTGTTTATCAGTTATATGCTCAAGATGATCTGCAGACCTCGCTCGGTATTGTACGGCAACCTCAACACCTCCACTATCTGCAAGTTCATTGGCATGCAACTTGGGGATTAAACCATACCGTAATGCCGCCTCGAGAATATCAGCGGTCTGTTTAGGAGTAAAAAAACCTTCATCGCAAAACACGTCTATAAATTCTGCAAGGCCTTCGGAGGCAACAACAGGAATCATCTCATCAATTATTTTTTTGACATATCCTTCCGGGTTATTCTTATATTCATGAGGAAAAGCATGTGCTCCCAGAAAAGTTGCCTTGATAGGAATAGGTAAATTTTCTTTTAGTTTCCTAATGACGCGAAGCATCTTTAGCTCTCCTTGGGTAGTCAAAGCATAACCACTTTTGATTTCTAATGATGTGGTCCCGGTGTGAATGATTTTTGTTATGCGTTCAAGAGCGCTATCGTAGAGTGCCTCTTCCGGAGTATCGAGCAATTTTTTAGCGGAATTTAGTATTCCTCCTCCTCTGGCAGCAATCTCCTGATAGCTGAGGCCTCTGATTTTATCCACAAATTCTTGCTCTCTGCTGCCTGCAAACACGGTATGTGTGTGTGAATCACACCAACCCGGCAAGACAAGTTTTCCAGTAGCGTCTATCATAATGTCTGCTCTTTCCGGAGCATCCTGCTGTTTGCCAAAACCGCTTATTTTATCATCCTCTATTAGTACATAAGCTTCTTGTATTGTTTCGTATTGAGACATTTCTGCGCCCTTTAAGTATGGCTTACCGGCTGGTACTACCATTTCTAAAGAAGAAATGTGATGTATGAGCGTACTCTTCATTTTTAAAAAGAAACGTGAAAGAATAGCTTTACGGCAATATTAATTTTTCCATAATAAAATAAAGCCTTAGCGCGTGATAAAAGAAAATATTGTTCTGTTGCCATGCTGCTACCTCCCTCCTATTTCATACTTCAGTGTGTGGTTGAATAGTCCTGCTGTGTGGATTGAACAACATGAAAACTTTGTCAAAAGCACCTTTCGCAACAGATGTGTTATAGTCGGAACCAATGGAAAATTGATGCTTTCTATTCCGATAGAAGGAGGCAAAAGCCACAGGCAACTTTTTAAAGACACCCGAATAGATAACAGCCAACGCTGGCAGAGAATTCACTGGCAATCGCTGTGTAGCGCATACCGCAGAAGCGCATATTTTGAATATTTTGAGGAGAAATTGTTTCCTTACTATCATCAAAAGTTTACCTTTTTGTTTGATTACAATCTGCAACTTACCTCATTGCTGCTCTCGATGATGAAACACACAACTACATTCTCCACTACAAAATACTATCAAAAAATTTATGAAGCTCAAATATTGGATTTGAGAGAGTGTTTTTCTACTTCTGATTCATACTCTTTCGGGAAATATTCTTTCTCACCACCCCATTACTTTCAGTGTTTTGAAGAGCGGAATGGATTTCTTCCCAACGTGAGTGTTGTTGATATATTATTTAACATGGGGCCTGCTTGCGGATCAATGATTAAAGATACGCTCTGTGTGCTTTAAAAATAGAATTTACTTTAGCACGTCAAATTCAATACATGAAGACAACTGCATTGACAGAAGTTCATATTGCGCTAGGAGCGCGAATGATGCCTTTCGCAGGATTTAATATGCCTGTATCATACAGCGGAGTTGTTACTGAACACCTGCAGGTGCGACAGCGCGTGGGGGTATTTGATGTAAGCCACATGGGTGAATTTATCGTTAAAGGAAAAGGTGCACTTGACCTTATACAACTCCTTACAACAAACGATGCCTCTAAGCTATACGATGGCAAAGTGCAATATAGTTGTATGACTAATTATACCGGAGGAATAGTTGACGACCTTCTGGTGTATCGCAGCAACGAAAACGAATATATGCTGGTAGTAAATGCTGCCAATATTGACAAGGACTGGGAATGGATAAACAGGCATAACACTTTTGAAGCTACAACGGAAAATATTTCTGATTCGATTAGCTTGCTGGCCGTTCAAGGGCCTGCAGCACATGAAGTGATTCAATCGCTTACCTCGTACGATCTTTCATCTGTGCCTTACTACTGTTTTGTCAAAACCTCAGTGGCAGGAATTAATGATGTAATAGTAAGCAACACTGGATATACCGGTGCGGGAGGATTTGAATTATACGTTTTGAATGAACAAGCTCAAAAGTTGTGGGATGCGGTGATGGAAGCAGGAAAGCCTCATGGTATCCTGCCTTGCGGGCTGGGTGCACGCGACACACTTCGTCTTGAAAAAGCTTATTGCTTATATGGAAATGATATTGACGAAACAACCTCACCCATTGAAGCAGGGCTGGGATGGATCACCAAGTTCACCAAAAAATTCATTCATGATGATTATCATAGAGAGCTGAAAGAAAAGGGAGTGCAAAAAAAACTGGTAGGCTTTGAAGTAGTCGAAAAAGGAGGCATTCCACGCCAGCACTGCGAAATATTCAATGCGAAAGAAGAAAAAGTAGGAACTGTAACATCGGGGACACACTCCCCTTCTTTAAACAAAGCCATAGGGCTTGGTTATATAAAAACTGCTTATACAGACCCTGGCACCGAAATACTCATTAAGGTGAGGGATAAATATCTTCGAGCTCAGGTAGTAAAAACTCCATTCTTGTAATGGTTATAAACCATATATGTCGAAACCGCCGGTAATAATCACACAAAACATTTGCAAGCGCTATTTGATGGGAGAAACTATCATTGACGCGCTCCGCGATGTGTCGTTGACAATCAGGAAAAATGAGTATGTAGCGCTGATGGGCCCTTCCGGCTCCGGCAAATCTACTTTGATGAATATTCTTGGCTGCCTCGATACCCCTACCTCCGGCTCTTATTTACTGAATGGCAAGGAGGTGAGCCAGATGAGCGATGACGAGCTGGCATATATAAGAAACAAAGAGATAGGTTTTGTATTTCAAACTTTCAATTTGCTGCCACGCCTTACCGCACTGGAGAATGTGGAGATGCCGCTGATTTATGCCGGTATTCGCTCCTCACAACGCAAGGCACGCAGCGAAGCGGTTATGGAATTAGTAGGGCTGAAAGACCGCATGCATCACAAACCTAATCAACTCTCGGGCGGCCAGCGCCAACGTGTAGCTATTGCCCGCGCTCTGGTTAATGAGCCTTCTATCATTTTGGCTGACGAGCCAACCGGCAACCTCGACACTAAAACCAGCGATGAAATCATGAGCATATTTGATGAAATACACCGCAACGGCAATACAGTAATATTGGTAACGCATGAAGAAGATATTGCCCGCCACGCAAAACGAATAATCAGGTTGAGGGACGGCAGCATAGAAACAGATGAAAGCAATTTGAATTAACAAAAAGTACTTTTTCTTTATGCCGGGTGAGGGATGCGGAGGGCGCGAACGCAGTGAAGCGGCCGCGGGGGGGGGGGGGGGGGGGGGGGGGGGGGGGGGCGCGGGCCGCCCCCCCCCCCCCGCCCCCCCCCCCCCCCCCCCCCCCCCCCCCCCCCCCCCCCCCCCCCCGCCCCCCCCCCCCCCCCCCCCCCCCCCCCCCCAACACACCGCG
>JAVQWQ010000005.1:22463-37683 GCA_033578915.1 Chitinophagales bacterium
CCCGTAGCAGCCCGGCCCCGCGGCCGAGACCCTGAGCGGAGCGAAGGCCGAGGCCGCAGAGACACCCCCATTTTAATCATAATCACTTATTTCATATCAACTTTATTCTCACATCATTAAGGTGCTTAACAAAAGCATAACTTACATTCAAAATGCTTTTCGTTTAGATTTGCCAAAAAATTTTTTACATGAAACACTTTTTACTTCTTTCCTGTGTAGCTTGCTCCTTCATCATTCATGCTCAAGACTGCGCTCAAATTTTCATTAGTGAATATGTGGAGGGTACAGGCAACAACAAAGCCTTAGAAATTTACAACCCTTCCAACGCTCCAGTTAATTTGGCAGATTATGAGTTGATTCGTTTCAACAACGGGGAAACTGCCATACAGCCGGTTTATACATTAGATTTAATCGGCACAGTTGCTCCTAAAAAAGTAATCGTTTATGTGAAGGATACTGCCGAAGGGATGGTGTGGAATGACTTTAAAAAACGTGCAGACTATTTTCTCGGCCAAAGCTGTG
The DNA here is from genome assembly GCA_033578915.1 of Chitinophagales bacterium. GTDB lineage: Bacteria > Bacteroidota > Bacteroidia > Chitinophagales > LD1 > UBA7692. Next base: position 22,986 of record JAVQWQ010000005.1, read on the forward strand.
CGCCAAACAGCACGAACAGAACCTTTTGCTTCAATGGTAACGATGCGCTAATTATCCGGCATAAAACTACCAAAGTAGTAGTGGACGGTTTCGGTTATATTGGCGATGATCCGGGCAACCCCAGCGCAGGTGGAGGCTGGAACGATGTACCTCCCAAATATGGTGTAGCAGACTCTACTGAGGGCAAAGCATGGACGACAAACCATACGCTTATCAGGAAATATAACGTTAAGAAGGGAATTATACCTCCTAATAAGCAATTAGGACAGCCGGCATGGAATGTGGCTTTAGAATGGGACTCCTTTAAGGTAAACACCTACGACAGTTTGCGTTTTCACCGTTGTGTATGCAACGAAGTATCTGATATACAAAACGTTGAGTTTGCAGAATTTGATTTCTATCCTAATCCGGCTTCAGGTATTGTTCAGATCACTTCTCCTGAAGATGTAGCTGAAGTTATAATCACACACATCAACGGACAGTACATTCAAAACAGAAAATTATTTCAACGCAACCCTGTGATAAATGTAAAAGAGCTTCAGCTATCAGCAGGATTTTATCTGTTGCATGTACGCACGGCATCCAATAAAACTGCCGCTAAACTTCTTCAGATTGCATACTAACACGTGGGCGTGAAAAAGATTGCAGGCTTAGTGGGCTTGCTGTTTTCAACACTTTGGTTAAGTGCACAAACGGCAAGAGTTGTTGGAAAAATTACAGACGCCTCTTCAGGTGAAGGACTTATCCAGGCAAATATTTTATTTAAGGAAGGCGTAGGCACTACTACTGATCTGGAAGGAAATTTCTCTTTTGATATTCCCTACGGGTCATATTCAGTGAAAGTATCGTACTCAGGTTATGATCCTTTAGTTGAGCGAGTGCTCATTAACAAACCACAAGTTACGCTGAATTTATCGCTAAAACCCGCAGAACTCAAAGAAGTGATTATTGTTGCAGATGCAGCTATAGACCGCAAAACTCCTGTTGCCTTTTCAAAAGTTGAAGCCAAGCTGATTCAGGAAGAACTTGGATCGCGCGATATAGCGCTGGCGCTGAACAACACTCCCGGCGTTTATGCTACAAACAAAGGCGGTGGCGAGGGCGATGCTTCCATCACTATCAGAGGATTCAATCAAAACAATGTGGCTGTCATGTTTGACGGCATACCAATAAACGACATGGAAAACGGTGAGGTTTACTGGAGTAACTGGTTTGGCTTAGACATTGTAACCCGCAATATTCAGGTGCAGCGCGGGTTAGGAGCTTCAAAGTTAGCGCTTCCCTCCGTGGGTGGAACTATAAATATTTTAACCAGCGGTATTCGCGACCGTAGTGAATTGACGCTGAGGCAGGAAGTGGCTAACAACCGTTTTTTCAGAACTTCGCTCATGTTTAACTCCGGGAGAATGCGAGGAGGATGGGGGCTGGCCCTTGCAGGCTCTTATAAGCAAGGCGATGGATGGGTAACAGGCAACGATTTTCAGGCAGGCTTTTACTATGCCAAAATTGAAAAGATGTTTAAGGAGGGGAAACATTTAATAAGTTTCAGCGCTTTTGGATCGCCTCAGCAGCACGGGCAACGTTTCAGCCAGCAAGCCATCCTCACATACGATTCTTCGGCTGCAAGAAGGCTTGGAGTTCCCGTTGATAGCGTGAAAAATTTTTTTAGAGACATTGATAGAGGCTATCGGTTCAACCCAACATGGGGATATTTAGACAGGCGAACGTTTGTTCGCGATGATCAGGGAAATATCATTGATACAATTTCTTCCGGAAAAGTTCGCAAGTTCAATACCTCGCGCAACATTTATCATAAGCCTCAACTTTTGCTGCGCTATTCGTTTCAGCCCAATAAAAGATTTTTTCTTGCAGCCTCTTTGTACGCTTCCATAGGAAGCGGAGGAGGAACCAACATCGTTCCATCTACCAACGTGGTAGCCGACAGCACAGGGCAGTTGCCCATACAGCGTGTGTACGATGCCAATGCGCGAAGCCTAATCGGTCAAAGTACTGTATTTATCAGGAGGTCTGTAAATAATCACTATTGGTTTGGGGGCCTGGTTACCACATCATATAAGATGAACAGAGGCTTTGAACTATCCGGCGGATTGGATATGCGCAGTTACACCGGAGAACACTATCGCGAAGTATATGATTTACTGGGTGGCCAATACTACATTACGCCCTTGAGCGCAAACCAAAACTCTCCCAAGCGCGATACACTCAAAGAAGGTGGTAAGTTAGACAGATTTGATTACGGAAGGGTGAATTGGGCAGGAGGTTTCGCTCAGCTTGAGTGGAGCAACCGCGTCTTCTCAGCATTTGTGAATGTTTCAGGTGCGGCTTCGTTTTATCAGAAAGAAGACAGATTTGCAAAAAAGAGTCTTAAAATCAACGGTAAGATTGTTGCAGAGCAAGTTCTCGGATACACCGACAGTTTTCAATACAACGGAAAATGGTATTACAATAATTCGCCTGAGGCAGTCTATTCCAGAAGCCCGCTTATCGTTCTGCCCAGCGCTACTTTCAAGGCGGGCATGAATGTGAATATCAACGAGCAGCACAGTGTATTCTTCAACGGAGGATTTTTGTACAAGGCGCCATTTTACAACTTTGTGTTCCCGCTGATTGGGCTTCGTTTGTCAGAAAATGTCAAAAACGAAATTATTGCAGCTGGCGAAGCGGGTTATCTGTTCCGCGCCCGCTGGATGGCTGTTAATGTAAACGGTTATTACACTGAATGGATCAATAAGCCATTTACCACCTTCTTTACGGACCCGACAGATCCCGACTTTCGCGAATTGGTTTATGTGCCGGGTATCAAGGCGCTACACGTGGGTGGAGAGCTCGATATTGCTGTCAAACCGCATAAAATGTTGAATATCGAAGCAATCTTCTCTTACGGCGACTGGAGGTGGAATTCGAGTGTCAATTTTGAATGGCAATTTGAAAACGGCAATAAAACAACTCTTTCATTTGACCCTAAAGGAGTTCATGTAGGAGGCGCCGCACAAATGCAGGCGGGAGGCGCCATAAGAATAGAGCCAATTAAAGGATTGTACTTCAAACCTCGTATTACCTTTTTCGATAAGTTTTACTCCGACTTTAATCCGCAAACATTATCCGGCCCTAACGCAAGAAGAGATTCATGGAAAGTGCCGGCATATTATTTCCTGGATTTATTTGCAGGATATACGTACAATTTCAAGAAGAAATTGGTGTTCTCGCTGCGCACCAACTTCTTCAACATAACAAATGGTTTTTATATACAAGATGCTACCAACAACAACGCTTTGGGAACCAATGCAAACTTCCAACGCTTTGATGCCAGAAGCGCGTCTGTATTTTTTGGACAAGGTTTCCGATGGAACATTACTTTTGAAATCAGTTGGATAAATTTCAACAAAAACATCCTTAAGAAAATTGATTAATAAAATACATCGCTATGAAACGCTCTCTCCTTTTAATTGCCCCGCTAATTATAGCAACGCATCTTTATGCTCAACTTGCACCGGTGCCCACCTTTTGGGATTGCAGTGGAAATATTCCTGATGGATGGATACAAGTACAAACTGGAACGCCCGGAAATCTTTTTTACACTTCACCTGATTTATACACGAGTGCTCCGTCCTCTGCTCGCTTAGATAATACGGGAGAATATATCCAAATCAATATTGACGATGAGCCGGGTCTTGTCAGCTACAACATCAAAGGATCGGTAGGCAGCGGTAACTGGAGCGGAACTTTTAAAACGCAATGGTCTATTAATGGAAACACATGGGTAGATATGCGTACTATCACTTCGCTCCCCTCCGGCAGCGCTCCTTTCCTTAGTTTAGTGGACACACCCTCTGCATTGGCGCGATATATCCGCTTTTTCTTTTCCAACAAAGTGTCCGGATCAAATGTAGCATTAGACGATATTCGAATCAATGCTCCGGTTCCCGGACCTAAACAAGAAATTCAAGTAAGTTTTAATAACCAAAAGGTAACTTCAGGCGGTGCCATTTGGTTTAACTCGCCTGTAGGAACACCTACCGTAATTGCTATAAGTGTTCAAAATCTTGGCTCTGATTCCGTACTTACGCTCGGAAGTGGCGTATTTGGCGGAGGAATAAGTGGTGACTACGACCTGCTCTCGGTTCCTCAAAGCGTTAATCCAAAAAGCAGTGCAGACATTCGTATTCGTTTTACTCCTTCCGGTTCTGGAACAAGACAAACCATTTTCACGTTTAGCAACAACGATGCCGATGAAAATCCATTCACGATTATTCTTAATGGTGTAGGCGGTAATCTTGCCACAGAGCCTTCTGCAAATCCAACTTCCATAAACTTCTCCAATATTCGTGCGTATTCGCTGAGAGTTGGAGTCAAAGGAAACACAGCCGATGGATACCTGGTGCTCCGAAAATTGGGCAGTCCGGTAACAGATGCACCTGTTGACGGTAAAACCTACGGTAAGGGAGAAGGTATTGGCGCTTCTAAAGTATTTTATATAGGCAAGGACACATCATTTCTGGTACAGGAAACTCATGCGAATCTCACTTATCATTTTGCAGTATTTCCCTTTAATGGAATAGGAGCTTTTACGAATTACAAACAAAACTCACCGCTCACGGCTAGCGTTACAAGCGCCAACGGAAAGCCCTCTCCCACCTATTATTCCGGTATAGATACCTCAAGCCCCAACTTTGTTAATAACCTATCTGCGTTGATTAATAACCACAAACAAATTTTTTACAGCAACTTCAAACCTACTATTCTGGATAATTTTTATGCCCGCGACACTGTAGCAGGGGGATTTACCAAAGTGGTCAATTGTGAATACAGCGGCCAGTTTGTTCTTTACAATCCTCCTTTTGACTTTACTGCACAAAACCTAAGCAGAGAGCATGCTTTCGCATCCAGTTGGATGCCTACTTTCGGACAGCCAGCTCACCAGGATAGATATGCATATACCGATTTATTTAACCTTAGATTGGTAAACCAAAATGAGGTGAACTCTCCCAGAAGCAACAATACATTTGCAGATTTAAAAAATCAAACCAGTTCTTTTCTTTTAGCCAAATTTGGCACTGATGAAAACGGCAAACCTGCCTTTGAACCAAGAGACGGCATAAAGGGCGATGTGGCGCGAAGCCTGATGTATATGATGGTAGCCTACAACCGGCAACCGAATAAAGCCAATAATCAACCTGATGCCATAAATTCTTGGGCGCTAGACTCATTGGTAATACCTGGAATATTTCCTAATCCGGATGAAATTCTCAGCACCCGCCAAAAGCAAGCAGTATTGAAAAAATGGCACTTTCAGGATTTGCCCGACGCGGAAGAAATTGCCCGTAATCAATATGTATTTGACCAACAAAATAACAGAAATCCATTTATAGACTTCCCTGACTGGGCATGTTATATTGATTTCAACAAAATGGCCTATATACCGAAGGGATGTAACGCCACTTCTATTAAAGAAGATAATATTAAATTAAACGATATTACAGTGCTCCCTAATCCCTTCTCAGACAAATTCTCACTGTTTGCTGAGGCCGCGGCCAATTCTGTTGTTCAATTACTCCTCTTAAATGTTCATGGACAAGTTGTTTACCGTGCTCAGGAAAATTTTATTCCGGGAACCAATTTCGTAGAAATTAATGCAACGCACCTTCCAGCAGGCCCCTATCTTCTACAGTTAGTAACAAACAACGAAACATATAGCAAAAAGTTATTGAAAGATTGAATAAATAACGATCAAGCAACAACAAAAAAAGCTGTCTTAGAAGACAGCTTTTTTTGTTGGCCCAGCTGGATTCGAACCAACATACACAGAACCAAAATCTGTAGTCCTGCCATTCGACGATGGGCCAATTAGTGGTGCAAAAATAGGGAACTTTCACAAAAAATCAACTAAGGCTACCATACCTTTGAAACTATCTGAATATTGTTTTGTTAAGTTAAATATTAAATATGGATAATTCAATACTTGAAATATATCAGGAAGCTACACCGAACCCGGAAAGCTTGAAGTTTGTGACCAATCTGGATATACTACCCAACTATCAGGTAGAATTTAAGGATAAAAATTCTGTAAATGGCCAATCGCTTCTCGCCGAGGCATTATTCGAATTGCCTTTTGTACAGAGCGTTTTTTTATCGCAAAATTTTATTACTATAACTAAAACCCCAGAAGCAGATTGGTATGAAATTACTCCCCAAATTAAAGATGCTATCCGACGTTTTCATTTATCCGGATTACCACGCGTATCCGAAGAATTATTAAAAAAAGGACTGCCTCCCGACCAAAAAGATGATGGAACTCCATTGACTATTGAGGAAAAAATTGTTTCCTTGTTGGATAAATATGTTAAACCCGCCGTTGAGATGGATGGAGGGTACATTGCCTTTATTGCGTTTAGCGATGGTATTGTTCAACTTAAACTACAAGGCAGTTGCAGCGGTTGCCCCAGTTCTCAAATTACACTTAAAGCAGGAATAGAAGGCCTTCTAAAGAGAATGATTCCAGAAATCAAAGAAGTTCAGGCTATAGATAGCTGATCTGGTATTGTATTTTTCATGTTTCCACTATAATTTAAGTTTTGGATGTTTTATACTTAATTACTAAATCTAAGACACCAAACAATCTGATTGCCTGAATTTTTGAGATGATTATTGAGATTATCCGGGAACCTATAGAATGCTTTTTTTAATTCCCTGAATGAACTAAAAAAAAAAAACGGCCATAATCTCTTATGGCCGTTTTAAAAACTCAGTAGATATAAACCTTATTTAGTAAGAAACACTTTCTTGCTTATTATTTTGTTGCCATCATTAGTTTTAACTATTACATACATAGGTTCTTCAATATCGAGCAATTTGCTGTATATCTTGCCGGTAAAGTTTTCATTAGATATTTCTCTGCCAAGTATATCGTATAGAACGATATTGTGTGTACCGGAGACAGCTTTAGTGAAGTCAACAATCACTTTGTTTTCATGACTGAAAATCTTGATCAGATTATTTTCAGCATTAATTACAGATGAAGGAGTCTCTACACTAAAGCGCAACAAGAATCTTTCCTGTATATCATTCACATTTGCTGTGAAAGTATATTCAGGTATGTTTGTAAGATTGTGTAAGGTATTTGTCTTTTTGTCCTCAAGATAGACTGTAGTATTTGGCAATGCATCAAATCCTGTAGCTACAAATCGGAAAGTTCCGTTTTTACCGGGTTTGAAACCAACAGGAATACTCGGAGTAGATTCGACATTCTTGTTGGTATTCACACTAGCCCAAACACTTCCTATCAAAGAATACAGAGTAGGTTGTTCCAGGAAGCTGGCAAATTTTCCTCCATCATACTGTGGATCATATCCATTGGTTGCATCTTCATTGAAATTGAAATAAGTTATATCTGCAAAACCGTTCCCTTCAACCATCAAACTCATCTGATGCTCATCAGCCTTATGGAACGTTGCCGCTGTTCTTCTTCTATCAGTGTTACTAATCGTGAATGTTGCAGGAGAACCACCAATAATTGTCTTTCTGGCAAAGAACCCTTGGAAAGGTGGAAGTACTGCAGTACTACTCATACTTACAGGTTGATAAGTTCCGGCAAACGTACCATGGGTATGCAACACAAGAACGTTGTCGTCAAAGGCCGAGTTGGCAGAGGCATTCAAATCTAATGAGGCAAGATAAGGGTTGCCCAGTAGATGCCAACCACCCTGATAAGTATTTCCTTGCAGCGTGCTTGATGACCAACCACTGTTGTTCAGTCCGCTGATGCTATAATTGCCTAGATTAGGTGCTCCGGTTAGGGTTAATACACCTGCTGTTCCTTTCACAACAGAATAACCGCGAGCATTTTGTGCGTTGCCTGCGCTGCGTACCCTCCAGGCTTGTAAGTAACAGGAAGTAACATTACTTTCATCATATTCAAATACATTTCCGTAATTACTTCCTGCCTCTAGTTCAGTTTCATCACAGTTTGCTTTGGGTGTAACAGGTACTCCATCAGCCCCAAAGAGAGGAGCAAACTGGCTGAATGGAACGTTATTTACAGGCGAACTGAAGTAATGCTGCTTGTATAGTGGTGAAGCAGTGGCAGCAGCATAAGCCCGCTCAGCGCGAATATTTCCGGTTATGGTTCCGTTGAATCCAGGGCTGAAATTGTCAAGCATGGCTATCGTATCTACGCTGGGAGATTTGAATGTAATAGTTCCCGCAGTAACATTAAGATTGCCATTTTGTAGCTCCAGAGCGTTGCGAATGTCCACATCAGCACCAGATGCAAGAGAAGCAGTTCCGGAAGATTTGTTTACTCTAAGCGTATTAAATAATGAATTACCGGATATAGATTGTGCACCTGTGCCAATAAGTTCAACGCGGCCTGTTCCGGAAACAACGGCATCTGTTCCGCTTCCACCCGTCCAATTACCACAAACATTAAGGTTATTTCCAGCCAAGGTTAGTGTTACACCACTCGAGATATTAACATTTCCTACAGTGTAATTAGCACCTGAAATGGTGGGTTGGAAAGGAGTTCCTGCCGGAATAATTACGTTGGCAGCACATGAATTAGGTACAGAAAAATTACCCCAGTTGCCAGCATTAGCCCAGCTATTATTGAAGATACCTAACCAGCATCCTCCCGGGCCTACATGAGCCCAAGTGTAAGCTGTTGGAGACGGAGGTGTTGCAGTCCAACTATATACTCTGATATAGTATGTCTGTCCCGGAGAAACCCCTGTTAAGATACCTTCTTCAAAACCGCTAGAAAAGTTATCATCTATACACCCAATGTATGTACCATTACATCCGGGACCTAACCTTACCTCAAAAACTACATCTAGTGTAGAAAAGACTGTAATAAATACCGTATCTGAGGAAGTGGTTGTAAACTTATACCAAATATCGTCGTCAGCAGTACCTCCGCAAGGACCGGCAGGGATGCTTTGACTAGTTCTATGTAGATTCTTAATTGTATCAGGCACTCCGCAGATCACAAGTGGTTTTGCCCCTGCACAGTCATCATGTGGATTGGGGATGAAAATTCTTCTGCGGCCAACCGGGTTAAGGTTGGAAGGTGGTTGAACGCCCGGAGCAACTGCTCCTCCAGCCGCTGTTATACTTAATGAACCGGCTGCGAAGAAGGCATCTACAGAGTCACCATCCACAGCCGATGGACTGATGTTGTAGGCAATCCAGATGTAGTTGTTTCCTGTATTGAGATCTAGATTTAACCCCGTAAGCGTGAGCGTACCCCCTGAGAACGTTCCACTTCCTAACAAGGTAGGAGAGGTAAATGTAGCGTTAGCTCCGGTAGAATATAACAATACACCTCCGGGAGCAATATCACTATCTAAGGTATTGTTTGAGGTAATAGTAGCTGAAGTGAGTGTGAGAGTGCCTGCAAAACCAGTTACCGGCAGGTTGTAGCGAACTACCAGGGCATTAGTTGCTCCCTGAGGCACGTCACCGGTCTGCTGAGTAGCCGTTATTGTTCCAAGGGTTTTGGGCGGTATAAATGCACATATTGTAAACTGGCCGGTTGCAGCACCAAGAGGGAAATGATAAACTCTGATATAATACGTTCTGCCTACCACCAGTGAAGAACTAGTGAAAGTCTCTAGTCCGCCGGTTCCGGTATTATTTATACAAGCTATGCTGTTACGAGGTAAGGTATCCCCTGAACTTAAAGGAGTTGATATGCTGTCGAAGACCTGCAATACTGCATTAAATCCGGCACCACTTTGTACTTGAATAGTAATATTAGGCGATGTTGCAGTAAAGCGATACCACAAATCATCATCAGGCACTCCGGTACAGGCCGGATTTTTGGAACCTGTTGCGGATAACGTATTACCTGTGATCGGAACACAAGAAGAACCAACTGTAAGATTAATAGCGCCGCCTACAGTGTCATTGACCGGAGGCACAGGCTGGTTATATACGCATATAGAGAAATTTCCATCGGTACCGCTTCCAGAGCCTGCGTGATAAACACGCGCATAATAGGTACCGCCGGGAATAAGGTTGCTTTCAAGAATAACCGCAGTATCTGTTAAACCTACACCAGTAGCATTGCGGCAACGTATAGAAGTAAGGGAGGCATCTAACACTTCAAGAACCGGATCGTAACCTCCCGCACCTCTCACATCAATCTTAATGTTGCCTTGAAGCGGGTTAGGAGCCGTAAATACGAACCATACATCATCGTCAGCAGTAGCGGTGCAAACTGGTTGCGGAGAAGCAGTAGCAAAACGGGAACGGTAATAAGTACCACACAGGTCAACACAAGGTTCATTATTTACAGGAATAGAAATTGCTCCCGCCACATTATCATTAGATGGAGGAGCCGTAGAAGCAGTACATCCTATGCAATTATCAAACGGAATAAAGCTCAACCTTGAATAGCAGGCAGGCAGTTCTGTAAGATTATTTACTGCAGTATTTACAAACTGGCGGGAATTAGCCACTTGCTGGGACTGGCGCTGAGCATTGGTATTGGTGCCCTTCAGGCCTAAAGAATATGACCAGGTAAAGTTGGTAGAACCATCAAAACCCTGCATACGCCCATATACATATTCAATAGAATCACCATTTTCATATAACCTGATTTGGAAGCTCAGATCAGTACCGTTAGGGTTACTGAAGCTTTCCATATTCTTCCATTCTACCACTAACACACGATTAGGGGCATTACCGAGAATTTGATACTTCATACTAGTATCTAATGAAGTTAATGTTCCTGGGTGACCATTGGTACGTAAGTCATCCCAGAATGGAGCTAGTATCCTGTTTAATGAACTCAAAGCAAGATCATTAGTAAATGTAGTTAATGTAACTGTAGAATCAAAAGTAATCCATCCGTTGGTACAGGCACGGAATGCAGGCACCTTAACGCCGTAAAAATCAAAATCAAAAGGTGGTGTGAGATTGAAAAGGCGCACGATACCACTGGTATTATCATCTGTATTAGTACCATTTACCCAGTTGGTAAAGGATGTACCCGTAGCCATAATCGAAGAGTACGTAACACCTGTCGCATAGCGAATATTCCAGCCCTGAGAAACTTCATGCGCAGTTGTGGGAAATGTATCGTTAGACGCAAAGCCATCCCCTGTTGTAATTGCAAATCCTGAAAAATTATATGTACCGGTATTAGACATATTAAAAGGTGCACCAACATCCACAATAAGCGTATCATTGGGAGCCAGCGACCCGGAAGAAACAGTAACGTTTCGGCTAGTAGTTGTTGCTCCTGTTACGTTAATGGTTATTGTGGTTGGGTTTGACGAGAAAGAAATGGTGTTACAACCGGTATTGCGGATTCGAACTTTAATTTGTTGTGAAGCATTGCCATTAGGCGTTGTTCCTCCCGGAACAGGTAAGGTAATCGCCTCTGCCGAAATATCTACAGCGGGCCTATTTCGCACTTGCAAATCGTCCACATGAAAATCATAATCAGGTAAATCGTCTGTCGGGCCATCCGTGGCTTTCAGCGCAACAATAATATCTTGCCCGGCAAATGAAGATAACGGCACACTATATGATACCCATGAAATCACACCTGCTGGCGGGGCGTTGGATGCAGTCACCGCAAATACCCTTTGCCAGGTTACACCACAATCAGTGGATACCATAACCGTTACGCTATCGTCTGTACCGGTCATTCCTTCAGGGTCTGGAATGGTCGTTGCAGCAAAATCTGTAATTGCCGCTCTGAACCTAAACTCTGTACAGCTACCTGCGGTAACTTTAGGTCCAAACAACCATTCGTTTCTGGTATTTACCCAAAGATTAATTCGTGCTGTGGTTCCGCTGGCACCGGTGACGCCTGTTTGGCTTGTCCACAATGAATTGGTGATAGTAGGTGTAATAGCCCCTTGCCCTTCATTCCACCCAGGAAATACAGTGTTTAAGTTAGCTCCTGTAAAGCCAGTAAACGTCAAAAGTGTAGTTGGGAGGCTAACGGGCGCTGAAAGGGTGCGCGTTGGTTTAGGGCTTAAAGAGTCATTGGCGTTATTGCCGTCACCGGCAACTATGGCGTAAGGAGTAAAGGTGTAAGTACCAAAGCCACTCATGTCTAATGTCGTAGTTACCGTTACGTTTAGCGAATCGCCCGGAGCAAGGGTACCTGAATTAACCACAACAAATGGGCTAGCCGGTATTGGCCCTGAAACTAAAGCGCCAACTGTAACAGGGTCAGAAGCAAAATTTATTGTGTTGGAAGCAAAGTTTCGAATACGAACTGTTAAAGTTTGATTAGTTCCATAGCAACCTGCCGGTGGAGGAGAAACTAGGGCAATAGCCCCCATATCGAGGTTTGGAACAGTAGAGGCCCATGCAAAATATTCACCATTAGTGGCTAGAGGAGCGATAGGGCCGGGAGCGCCGGTTGCAGTTGTTCGGGTGTAATTAGTGTTGGCAGCAAAGGGGCCGGTGCCGGAGGCTGTTGTACGTTGAGTCCACGGCCCTGTGAGCGATGTGGACTGTGCCAGCCGCAATTGTGAAACATCTCCGGCAGAAAGATTATCTGAACTTGTGCCCCCTCCAAATGTATAGTTATTTGCGTTGAGTGTAATGGTTGTGGTAGCATTAAAATCATTACCTCCATCCAGATCTACACGAAGAGCACGGGCGGTAAATAGCGTGGTTAGCGGAGGGTTTGTTGCACCACTGGGGCTATTAACCCAACTAACTACGGGGAAAGGAGCTGAGCTTGGCCAGCCGGAAGTGTTACCAAAAGTCACCGGAGTGTAACGGTTAGCAGTAGGTGCTGTAAGGCTATTGAAGTCAGATCCAATGCCCAAAGGTACCGTTCTGGAAGTAGTACCTGAGGTTTGGAACCTTATTTTGAAATTACCTACAACATAGGAGCCATGCGTTGTTGGCGGGCTACTAGTAGAAGGAGTTGTTCCGGCACTTGGACCAGTTGTTGATGTAGTATTCCAAATAAGCCTAAAATTGCCGGTTCGAATAATACCACGAGTAAGTGTTAAAGTTGCCGCTGTTGCTGTTCCCGTTCCCAACTGAAGGTCTTCACTCAATTCAATATTGTTATGCGTGTTCATTGTGAAAGTGCCGCCGGGATTAACAGTTCTAATACCTCCCACAGGTTCAATTTCAGGGCCTGTGTATATAAGCTCCTGCCGCTGAAGTCCATAGGTGGGTGAAATGTATTGATAGGAGCGAGTTACCCCTGTTCCCCAGGTGAAAGCGTTGACTACTTTTCCTCTGTTGCGGAGGATGGTTTGAGTAGTACTAACTGAACTGGCTCCAAGCGTTATATTATTAGCATTCAAATCCCCGTTGATAATCCCTAAGGTTAGCGGAATATTAACCGGGAAGGCGAAATTTACAGAAGCGCCATCATTTTTTATTACAATAAGGTTTCGGATGCGACCGTTGGTTAGCGTTCCGGAGTTTGTAAATGTGGATGATTCAAATCCATTGAATACAAGCGTAGAAGCTCCTGTTGGGAAGAGTGTTGTAGAAGTAGCTGCTGTGGTACTAACATCGCCATTATAGGTACCGCCTGAAGATATTGTAACATTACCCCCCACGATTACCGTACGGCCACTCGTTCCATTGAAAGGGTTGAATGTACCGCCGCTGTTGATAGTAAGGTTGCCATGTACATGAAGGGCACTACTTGTGGTAGAACTAAAAGTAAGCGTACCATTGATAGTAAGATTGTTACAGCGAGCACCCAAACCAGCAGTAAGCCCGCTATTTATAGTAACCGTATGCCCGCTTGCAACCACCACATTATCACCGGAGCGCGGCACCCTTCCTAAATTCCATGTAGCGGCAGCATTCCAGTTTCCACTAGTTACACTTGTTATAGTTGGTGGAGTAAATTCTTCTACTCGAACCAAGTCTATAAAGGGATCATTTGTACCATAACGGTTAGTAAGTTCAAATGCAAACTTGAATGAAGAAGTGTGAAAAACTGAGGGTATCCTGATACGAATAAGGTTCCACTGGTTGGCGGCAGTAGAATCAAATCCCGCGAGGACGCTATTAACATAATTCCAGGATGTACCCCCATCGGAAGACATTAATATCTTCAGGTTGAAATTTTGCATAGGCTCTTGAGCACAGAAATACCAAAAGCTCAAATAAGGAGAGGTCGAACCGGATAAGTTGATTGATGGAGACTCTAAGCGTTTACAATATGCCCCAGCAGGTGTGCCCCACCAGTAGTCTTCAATACTTAACACACCAACACCTGATACGGCCCCTGTTGGTACTGTACCTGTTGAATATGGTAACCAGGCACTTCCGCTCCATTCTCTTCTAAACCATTCTTTGTTGCCAGTAGCTGCAGAGCCTACATTATAGGTATTATTCACTGCATCAAAGTTAGTACGTGTCCAACCGGGAGGCACTGCCGGGGATCCGGTGAATGCAGCTTCAAAATCTTCAGTAAAATAAGTTTGTGATATTGTAATTCCATAAATGAATAGTCCAAGAAATGCAAGTGTAAACTTTTTATTCATATGAAAAGGTTTTTGTTAGGGTAAGGCATTACAAATATATATTGTTATGTAAAAGTAAAAATTATTGTAATTTTATGACAAATAAGATGTGAAAATGTTTCTTTCAATATACATTTCAACTAATTTGTTGTTAATTGTAAGTTAAATTTTAGAATTTATCCAAACTATTAAACGAAATTATCATATTGTTTTTT
>JAVQWQ010000006.1:0-37416 GCA_033578915.1 Chitinophagales bacterium
CGCGTTACAATGGTCTGGTTCGAATTGGGTTATTTTTAATGTTTCCGATGATGGTTCGCCTGTTAATTTCCCAGTTAATACGTCATTTAATGTGATGGTAATAAAACAATAATAAATTCATTTCATTTTTTTGACGAACTTCCGCAGTACAAAAGACTGCGGAAGTTTTTTATTTTAAAGCTAGTAAAATGTCTTTTTACGCCAATTTGGAAGATGAAATGTTGGTGGAGGAATTCCGTAGGACTATCGTAGAAGACCCTTTAGCAAGCGCTGTTTTGTTTAAAGAGCTTCAAAAAAGAAACATAAATGCATGGCCGGCCGAGCTTAAATTCAATTATTATAAAAATGCGGCCAATTATCATATAAATCGTCATCTGTATGAATTAGCCCATCACTATGTTGGTATGGCGCGAAGTGTTGCAGAGATAAGCGGGAACGAGGAGTGGGCATTTCAGATAGAAATTACGAGGGCAGTTCTATTGACTGCCAAGAGCGACTTAAAGCAATCCATTGATTTGTTTGAATCGCTCCTTCATAGGCTGCCTCCAGTGAATACGGACAAATATAAGGCTAATATATACATGCGATTAGGCGTGGCACATGGCAAAAGCGGCAATTTGAAAGAATCTTTACAGTATAACTTACTGGCCCTTCCTTATTTTGATGAAACAGAAAATCAGATGCGATTCAGCATCCGTGCTAACCTCATCACTGCTTATATGCAGTTGGGGATGCAAAAGGAGTTGGAAAGGATGTTTGAAGATTTTAATCGCGAAATTCATCTATGTAAGTTTAAAAGCATTTTAGTTTTTTTTCACTCCAATTATGGAGTGTTTCTGAATGAACAAAAAAAATATCAGGAAGCCTTAGCACATGCTGAAACAGCACTAAAATTATGTATAGGAACAGCTCAGTGGTCACCGCTCTCTATAGCCTTACGGGTCAAATCCGGGGCGCTCTTCCATCTCGGTCGGCCGCTGTTGAGCTATCTCTACAGCCTTCGAAATATACAGGTACTACAAAATACTACCGACTACTATTCAATTAGTTTAGCACACCTCAATCTTGCATCATTTTTAAAGCTACATGGAAAACCAATCAAAGCGAGACATCACGCTGAAAACGCCCGCGAAATATCAAGGCAATATGGAGTAAAGTACATCCTAAAGATGGCTTTGGAATTTCTTGCTGGATGGGAAGAGGAGGAAAATAATTACGAACAAGCCACCCGCTATTTACGCGAACTTTTATCGGTTAAAGAAGATTTGCTCAACCATGAAAAAGCCAACGCTGTGGCAGAAGCAATGGCAAAATATGAAGTTGCCGAAAAAGAAAAAGAGGCGCAACGATTACGAAGCGAAGTTGCAGAGTATAATCTTAAATTGCTGCGTTCACAAATGAATCCACACTTTATTTTCAATAGCATTAATAGTATAAACAATTTCATTTTAAAAAATGACTCGCATACAGCAAGCTATTATCTAATCCGCTTCTCACAACTGATGCGAAAGATTTTGGATTACACCACTTTGCAAGAAATTTCATTAGAAAAGGAAATAGAATTTCTTAAAGATTACTTAGAGCTTGAAAAACTTAGATTCTCCTGTCCGTTTCACTATGAAATAAGCGTAGATAGAAATATTGATACCAACGATATCAAAATCCCACCTATGCTCTTTCAACCCTACGTAGAAAATTCTATATGGCATGGTATAAGGCATAGGGACAGCAAGGGATTTATTCAAATTTTAATTTCGTTGCGAAAAGGAGATTTGCATGTTTCTATCTCAGATAATGGGGTGGGTAGGAAAAGAGCAATGGAAATAGAGCAAAAAGATATAAAGAGGGATTCAAAAGGGATGAAAATAACTGAAGAAAGAATCGTAAAAGGGTTAAGTGGAAAAATATCAGTAGAAGATATTCTTTCGCCTGATAAAACAGTAGCCGGAACGGTTGTTAATATTATCTTACCATTATCATGAATAAATAAATGAATGTAATCATTGCAGATGATGAGCCGCTTGCACGAGAGAATTTAAGACTGTTAATATATTCTCACTTACCTGATTTATCAGTTGTTGCCGAATGTTCAAACAGCCAGGAGGTTTTGCTGGCTTTAACCAAAAATAAAGTTGACCTGATTTTGTTGGATATTGAAATGCCCGGACAAAGTGGTATAGATCTTGCTTTTGAGCTAATGCACCTTAATATAAAAATCATATTTGTAACTGCGCACGATGAATATGCCATCCGCGCATTTAGGGTGAGCGCAGTAGATTATCTTCTTAAGCCTGTGGATTCACATTTGTTATGTGAGGCAATAGAAAAATGTATCCACAAGAGCGAGAATATTAGTAGAAGCCAACTGGATATTATACAATCACACCAGAAAGACAAATTTGAGCAAATTGCTTTGCCTACACGCGATGGCCTGGAGATTTGTAAGCTTTCAGATATATTATATTTGATAGGAGACGAGAGTTATACCCACGTGCATACATCTTCGAATCGTTCGTTAATGATTAGCCGAAAATTGGGAGAAATGGAAGAGATACTGGCAGGCCAGGGTTTTGTGAGGATACATAAAACAAATATCATTAATCTATCGCATGTAAAGCGATATTTTAAAGGAGAAGGAGGAAGTGTGGAGATGATAGATGGTAAAGTACTTAATGTGTCTAGAATGAAAAAGGATGAGCTCCTGAATCTGCTCAATAGAGTGTAGAAAATCGTATTCATTGCAGGGCAGGAAAAAGATCTATTTATCTATATGTTTTTAATTTTTCAATATCAGTTTTGCATAATCCAAAAGGCGCATTATCTTGATGACTGATGCCAATAGCTATAATACTTCATGTGTATTCAAAGTAACCCAAAATTTTGTAAGTCAAATCTTAGATTTTAGAAGCATGATTTATTCAAACCCAGAAATGAGCAGTTTGATAGTTGACTCAAGCAAAATAATTGATGAAATAAAAGTTGCCGATGTTACCGGACGAATTGTATTTGCTCGAAATCAAATCAATCTACCTAAGACAACTATAGACGTGAGCGGCTTGGCCGAAGCCACTTACTTCATACACATTAAAACAGATACAGGAAAAACCACTGTAAAAAGTTTTGTAAAACAGTAAAGTATTTCATGAGTTAAGTTTTGTTTCATCCCGCCCTTAATGTTGAGGGCGGGATTTTTTATTTAGCTATCATTGCCCAGCGCATGAAGCATTGTCTCATTTTGCCTTTTTTGTTATATGTATGCAATTCCGAAGCACAATATCCGGTTTTTCATCATTACACTACCGATAATGGTTTACCTACCGATGAAGTGTATTGCGCTGCACAGGATGGAAAAGGTTTTGTTTGGTTGGGCACTGATGCCGGACTATATCGGTTCAATGGCACTTATTTTCAAAAATACAGTTGTGCAACACAACAATCGGCTGCTATTAGCGGAGTTGTTTTTGATAGTGGCGGTAATCTCTATTTCTATAATTTTTCTAATCAAATTTTTGTGGTTGAGCGCGATAGTATGTTTGAAATACAATCGTGGCGAGAAGTACGTGGCACGGGTTTTCCAAACATTGCTGTAAACCCAAAGAATCAACTTTATGCTACCTCAGGCAATGGTTTTTATTGCTCGGACGGTAAACAATACTCTTGGAAAAAAATTTCAGGTGTTAATCAGTCCTTTCGTCTTTGGTGCGATAAGCGTGGCAGGATATGGTTTACAACACAGGAGGGTATTTACAGTGTTGAAAGTGCACAATTGCAAAAGCGCCTCATCCAAGTAGATATTGCTCAAAAAATAAACTATGGAAATCTTTTTTTTGCGGAAGACAATAGTAGTGTTTGGCTGTTTTCGATATCCGGTGCAGATGTTTATAAATGGAATGCGGGCCGTTTTGTTCCACATTCATCTTTAGCGTTAAAAAAAGCACTCAAAGACCGAAAAATTACCGATGTAAAATTTTTTCAAAACAAATTTTATATCACCACCTATGCGGGGGTGGTATGGTATGATGCAGTCAAAGATGAGGCAAATATTTGGTATCCAAACGAGTCCTTTTCATCGGCATTGCTGGATGAAGAACATAACCTATGGCTTACCACGTTGCGCAATGGCATCTATGTAGTGCCGGAGCGGCAATTTTTAGTATGGAACAAAGAACTATCCGGCTTGCCTGAAAATCGAGTTACAGATGTCATCGCACACGGTAATCATGTTTACTTTTCCATGCAAAATGGCAGTGTGGGAATATTGGATGTAAACGCTAATAACCTCAAGTGTATTTCCACCTCTACTAAAGCTGATATCCGAAATGTGTTTTATGATGAGCAAAATCAAAGATTGCTATTTAACAGCAACAACACCCTTTATACCTGGTCAAACAACGGGCTACAAATTCTTTTAGCCAATGTAGGCCCGGTTAAAAAAATGGTTTTGCTGCACGATGGTTACCTGATATGCACTTCGATGGGGGCATATAAGTACTCCACTTTGCATGAAAGTAGCACAGCACAAAAAATAACAGATGCCTGGGCGCGCGATGCAGTTTACGTGCCTAATGATAGTGCGCTTTATATAGCCACCAACAACGGTTTATTGATAACAAAATATTCCGCTCAGAAATTAATTACTGATACGTTATTAAATGATGTACAAGTAGTCGCTTTATATCATGCCAACAATGCTGTGTATGCAATCAGTTTCAATGGTAAAGTATGGAAACATACTAACTATCGCTTTACAAAAACATATCATTTGCCTACCGAATGTAATGTCTCAGATTTGTTGGTTTATGACGGCAAAATCTTTATTGCATCTTCGGTTGGTTTATGGCGAATAGATGAAAATACACGTGAATTTATTTTGCTTAACCGAACTGCCGGTTTGTGTTCCAACGATATACAGGCAGTAGCTGTTCAAAATGAAACATTATGGTTAGCTACGGCAAAAGGGCTGCAATCTTTACCGCTAAATTTTGTATGGAATAAGCCACTGCCAAAGTTGTATTTGAAAGCTATCAAAACTGAAAATCATATCATCTCGTCAACAAATAATATCCAGCTAAATCATAATCAAGCCTTACAAATTTTTCCTGAAGCGGTTACCTTTAGTTCATTTGGCAACTTTAGGTATGCTTATCGTTTAAATGGTAAAACAGGAACATGGGTTTATACTAATTCAAGTGATACTCTAATTATACTGAGCGGTATTACCCCTGGAAATTTTTCGGTTGAAATAAAGGCCGTTGATTTCAAGGGAAGGAGTTCAAACATCATAACCCTTCGTGGAAAAATGATGCCGCCATTTTGGCAGCGATGGTGGTTTTACCTGTTGCTTGTATTATGCGGTGCAGCTTTGGTTTATGTTATTTTTAGTCGTTATGTACAGCACCTAAAAAAGAAACAGCTCGAAAACCTTAAACGCTTGGAGTTGGAAAACGAATTGCAGCTTGCCCGACAAACAGCTTTAAAAGCACAAATGAATCCTCATTTTATTTTCAATGTACTTACCTCCATTAAAAGTTACATTTACCAAAATGATAAAAAATCAGCGGCAGAATACCTGAGTAAATTTTCAGATTTAATGAGGAGCATTCTGCAAATGAGCAGTAAGCCGGATGTTCGCCTAAGCGATGAGCTTGAAACGTTGCGTTTGTATATCGAATTAGAAGCAATGCTGCTGGAGCCTCCATTTGAATATGACATTTCAGCAGACGACAGTACAAACACGCACATCATAAAAATCCCAGCATTGCTGTTGCAACCGTTCGTTGAAAATGCTTTCAAGCATGGCCTGCGTTACAAAAAAGGGAATAAGAAACTCACGCTTCACGCCAAAAAAATTGATGGAGTATTAGAAGTAATCATTACCGATAATGGCATTGGCAGAAAAGCATCGACAGTTGTTCAACAGTTAGCCCCGCAAACACACTATTCATTTGCCAGCGAAGCTACCGCTAAGCGCATAGATTTAGTGAACAGTGAGCGAAACCAAAAAATCGGGTTGAATTATGTGGATTTAGACGAAGGCACTCAAGTAGTTATTACTATACCCATTATCAATGCAACAGAATAAGAACAAATCAATAAATAAGCCTATAAGGGCTGTTATTGTGGACGATTCAATGCAGGCAAGAAAACTGCTGCGATTGATGCTGCACGAAATAGCAAACGATGTAGAAGTAGTTGGTGAGGCAAGTAATGCTGACGAAGGTTTACAATCCATACTACAATGCCAACCTGATGTGGTTTTTTTGGATATTGAAATGCCCGGCAAATCAGGGTTGCAGTTAGTAGAAGACCTGAGCCGCAATGAAGTGTCTTTTGAAATTGTATTCACCACTGCTTATAACGAACACGCCATACGTGCCTTTCGCCTCTCGGCATTGGATTACTTACTTAAACCCATCCACGAAAAGCAATTGTTGGAAGCTATCGAAAAAGTTCGAAAATCAAAAATACTAGTTAACAGCAGGCAACAACTGCAACAAATGCTGCGCAACCTTGCCGATGACAAGGAAGCAACACTATGTGTACCCGTATTGAATGGCTATGTATTTATTAAAATAGCCGATTTGCTTTATGTGAAAGCAGACGGCTCATACGCGCAACTGGTAGTGAAAGGCAAACAACCGATGGTGGTTTCGCGCAACCTTAAATATTTTGAACAAGCGTTGGAGCATTACCCAAATTTTATTCGCGTACACCGTTCTTATCTTATCAATCTCCATCAGATGAAACGTTTTGATAAGGCCAACCGCGGCACTATTATTATGAACGATGATGCCACTATTGATCTTGCCCGCGAGCGAAGGGACGATTTCTTTAGAGCCATAGGGCAATAGCAAGATTACCATTCACAAAGTCGCTTGTGCCGTTTACAAAACACATTCGGAGAAGCATTGCGCTCACCCCATATTCGATTCTACAATATTCAAATCATGAAAAAGTTATTTACAGTCATTTTTGTTTTTTTCTGTGCATTCATGTTTGCACAAACTATTTATGTTAACCCGCAGGCCACCGGCTCTAACGATGGTACCTCGTGGGCTAATGCTTACACCGATTTGCAAGTGGCCATCAACAATGCGCCTTCAGGGGCATCATTATGGTTGCGCTCCGGAACGTATTATCCGATTCGCGACACTACCGGGTCGGGCAATGCCAACCCGCGCAATAATATGTTCTATATTTTGGATAAAACACTCTACATCTATGGTGGATTTATCGGTAATGAAACCATTTTGCAACAAAGGAAGCCTGACTTAAACCCAACCATCATTTCCGGAGAAAATGGAACTACGCCCAACGACTCAAGCGATAATATCCGCGTGTTGTTTTTCATAAAAAACAACACAAACACTTCTGTAACATTTGATGGATTACGCTTTACCAAGGCATATAACACTGATGGAAATTCTCTAATAGGGCTACCCTATCAAGGAGCAATTACGGTAACAAGCTCAGGCAATGGCGGAATTATGTTATTAAATTGTAAACTATATGGTAATATAGGACGATTGAGAGGGGGCGCTTTAAGTGCCGAAGGCGGTAGTATGGGTGTTATCTCTTGTGAATTTTATAACAACTATGCCGAAGAAAACGGGGGAGCCGTATATTTTGCTTCAGGCAATTCGTTTGCCTCTATTTTTATTAGCTCTTATTTTCATCACAATAAAGTTAGCACCAATAGTGGATATGGCGGTGCGGTGAAAATTTTCTATAAAGCCAAAGAGCCACATCAATTCCGCAATTGCATTTTCTACCAAAATGAAGCCCGTTACGGGGGTGCTGTGCAGTTGTGGGATATTGACGCAGATTTTCACAACTGTACTTTCTATGATAATTTCGTTCCTATGACTGCTCCGGGCTTTACAGCCGGAGGGGCATCTATCTATACGTTTCAGGTTGGGAATGTAAAAGTTTTTAATTCGATTTTACATGCCTATAACCCCTCGATATTAGATGCCAGTACAGCACATGTGGTGAAAGTATATAATAGCATCTTGCGTGGACAGTACTACACCAATGGCAGCAACATCTTTAATTTTGACCCGTATTTTATTAATCCCACTGAGGGCAATTTTGCCCCTGCTTTCTGCTCACCGGTGATAGATGCCGGGAATAAAGACAGCTTACCCTCTAACTTGCTGATTGATATGCGTTCAAATGCCCATGTTATCGATGGACAAGTGGACTTAGGAGCCATTGAGTTTCAGGGATTCAACAAATCATACGTCATTGATAGCACCAACCCGGCATTGAAATATATCTTTTACACCGGTACTACAGAAGGTGTAAGTTATCGTTGGCTGCGTTGTGATAATAACTATGCGGAAGTTCCCGGTGCAACATCTTCCTCTTTACCGGTAACCGAGAGCGGGGTTTATGCCCTGGAGGTAGCACAATTTCTTACAGGCGTTCCCTTTTCATACGCTTGCTACGATACATTAGATTGTATCAGTATTCAATATTCATCTGTAGGTATAAACGATTTGATGTCAGGTAATATAATATTAAATATATACCCTAATCCGGCAATGGGTATGTTAATCGTTGCTAGCAATCAAGAAATCCATGAAATAAAAGTTGCCGATGTTACCGGACGAATTGTATTTGCTCGAAATCAAATCAATCTACCTAAAACTACTATGGACGTGAGCGGCTTGGCTGAAGCCACTTACTTCATTTACATCAAAACAACAAGTGGCCAAACAGCCATTAAATCTTTTGTAAAGCAGTAGTGTTTTTTTCATTGTCTTGGATTTTGTTTGCATCCCGCTCATCGGCAACGAGGGCGGGATTTGATTCTATTATCGGAGTGCAATAATTTGAGTGGGGAAAAAGTGTTTAAATAATAAATATCAGATTGGTAAACCCAAATTTGGAATATTCAGTTATTGGATTGATTGTAGGATCTTTTTATTTATATTATTCTAAATATCAGGCACTCTTAATCATTTAAATATCAGTTTTTGTAAAAAATCATGATTGGTATAAATGGCAGTCTTTGGGAAAAAACTAACTAAAAATCATAAGTGAGGGTAACAATTATTGTATTAAATTCATATTTAATGAAAAATATATTATTGCCATTAATCTAAATAATTAGAAGCAAATTATTTAATAAATGCGCAGTCAACCCTATTTTGGCCTTAGATAGTTTAAACACAAATTACTATTGGAATCAATGCTGTTCCTATAGCAGTAAAACATAAATACATCCGAGAAGCTTAATGCCGGCCGGCCTGAGACGATAAATGAAAAATATACCGATAAAACAAGTCCGGATGGGCGTGCTGATGGCACAACCGTAGAGATAATGATTTTGATTTCTCAGGCGTAGTCAAACATATGAACCACATTCATCAAGCATAAAGAACTAAGAGTGGAGAAAGCAATCCATTCTTATTTACATTACCTTAACAATTTCTTTTATTCTTTGCTCAATGAAGTTTAATTGGACTCTTTTAGTAATTGTGCTTTTTGTACTAAGCGCCTGCACCAAAGACAGAATAGACGAACTAACCAAAGATCAAAATGGCTCACAAGTTAAAATTGTGCCGGGTGTTATTGTCATTAACGAAATTTTATCTACCGGAAATCCGGACTGGGTAGAAATATACAATACGGCAAACCAAAAAATTTTCCTTGAGGCCGGAAAATGGTATGTAAGTGATAACTTAGGCAATCAGCAAAAGTTTCTCCTGCCGGACACCGCTATCAAAGCAAATGGATATTTGCTCATTCCATGCGATGGCACCGGTACTCCGGGACAAACACTCAACACCAGCTTCAGCATCAGTTCTCAAGGCGAGCAATTCGGAGTATTTTACAAGCAGGGTAACCTCATCACCGTGATAGATTCTGTATCGTTTGGAGCCATACCTTCTAACTATTCTTTTGGTAGAAAACCTAATGGCAGTGGAAACTTTATCATTATATCCTCTCCAACACCAAACTCCAGCAATGACTGAAAACCCTTACCTCCCATGAATGGCTTTAACAATACCTTTCAAATGATATTCTCCTCGTTAAAAAAATTTTTCTTCCGTTATCATCGCTTAATATTTTTCATTTTCATCGTTGCATTTTTGATAATATCCATTGCTGCCATACCTTCTGCCAAACTTAAATGGATCAGTAAATACAATATCCGCATTAGCGAGCCTTCAGATATTTGTTTCGATAGTTCTACAGGAAACTATTTCATAGTCAGCGATGGTGGTTACCTCTATCAAACAGACGATAAAGGAACTATTTTGCGTAAAGCTCCCCACTCGGGTTTGGATTTTGAAGGGGTTACTGTTGATGAAAATTATGTTTATGTGGTAGAAGAAATGACCCGCACCATTATTCTGTTTGATAAAAAGAATCTTGAAAAAACCGGCATTCGCAGAATAGCCTATCATGGTGCGCGCAATAAAGGGTACGAGTCCATAGCATACAATGAAGCCAAAAAGTGTTTTGTCCTTATCACCGAGCGAGATCCTATCTGGATTCACGAACTAGATGAAAATTTTTTGGTGAAAAATGAGGTGCGATTTAAAAATGCCAGCGATATTTCTGCTGCTACCTTTTATAATGGTAAACTTTATCTGCTTAGCGATGAAAATCATGCTGTGTTTCAGGTCAATCCAATGGATTACACAGTTGAAAAGATATTTAAGTTGAATGTGATCAATCCCGAAGGCATTTGCTTTTCGCCAAACGGGGTGATGAAAATATTAAGCGATGATATGGCTATGTTGTTCGACTATCGATTGTTTTCACTGGAAACCGTTTTTTAAAACATCTGATGAAAGCTAATAATAAACTTTTCTTCTTTGTTTGTTTGTTCACAATGTTTTCCTGCGAACTGGCGTGGGCTCAGCTCACCATTGGCAACGGATTGCATGTGCTGGAGATTAGCGGAACAGCATCTGTATTTTTTAATCATCGTTTTATGAAACCGGCTTTTGCCAACGATTCAAAACAAAAAAACCGGTTTGAGCTGCGCGATGCACAGATACAGTTAGAGGGCAGGTTGGGAAAAAACTTTGAATATGAACTGCAATGCGACTTTGCAGACCTTTTTTCTTCTAACAACGACCCTGAAAACCCTGGCCTGATGGATGCTTATTTCATGTATAAGCTACCCATCCCTTTGAACATAACAGCCGGATACACCAAAGTGCCTTATGGCCGTGCCAACATGGTTCCCTTTATCTATTCACCATATTTTCAACGTGCAGAATTAGTAAGAGGAAACTTTTTCAGTCGCCGCGATGCAGGAATATCGCTTAGCTCGTCAGTATGGAAAGACCGGATAAACGTTTGGCTTGGAATGTATAGCGGCATGGGTGAACTGGTGCTAAAAGGAAACAACGACCGCTTTGGCCGCTTCGAATATATTGGAAGAATAGATGTTTCATATCCTGTAAAAAATCGTTGGACAGATATTGATGTCCATCATCTGCCGTTGCCAACAGCAACCGTTGGTTTTAATGCACGCTATGCTGATAAAGGTTTCACCTTTACCGATGGAGACGGCTACAATCAAAAAGTAGTGGACGGAAGAAAAATCACTTATGGAGGCGATATATCTTTCAAGTACCGCGGCTTTTCTGTGCAGGCAGAGATTCATCAGAGCAATATCAGGCCCAATGACACCCTGCGCTTAGAGGGTTTCAGAACATCGTATTTTCGCTCGGGCGGGTATTATATACAAGCCAGTTACTACGAACGCCATATCCGCAGCGTTTTTAGCATAAGGTTTGATGAACTCAATATTTCAGACCTTATTGGCGGCTATGGAAGGAGAATAACAGCCGGATATGTATTTCTTCTGAGAGGATGGAACACAGCGCTCCGCATCAATTACACTCATGTGCTAAACGATGAAGAATATGCCCACCCCAGTGTGGATGAAGTCATTAAATGGCGCGGCCAAATCAGGGCAGGCGTGCAATATTTATTCCGTTAAACCATTAAACATCATAAATCATGAAAAAAATCTACTTAATCTTTTCATCCATCACAGCAACTGTCGTAGTTAATGCTCAACTCTACATTAACGAATATCTCGCTGTGAACAACAGCCAGGCAGCAGTGGTGGACACCAACGAATTTGGCAAAAGAGAAGACTGGTTTGAAATTTATAACGCCGGAAGCGCACCTGTTAATCTTGCAGGGTATAAAGTGGCTGATGCCGGAAATAAATTTTACATCATTCCCTCGGGGTTTGCATTTACCACTATTCCTGCCAAAGGCTTCGTGCGTATCTGGGCAGATGACACCACAACGCTCCCGGGTTTTAAGCAGATTCATGTTCCGTTCAAATTGTCTTCTTCGGGCGACAAGCTCGTGCTGCGCAACAGCAGCGATGAAACACTTGATTCTATTTCTTTTGGCGCTCAGCAAGCCAACGTTTCTCAAGGCCGCTGCCCCGATGGGAGCGCTACCTTTGAGTCTTTCACAAAGCCCTCTCCCGGTGCAGCCAACTGTCCAGTTTCCTCCGTTTCTTCTTTGGATGAGCAAGTTTACATGATGATTTATCCTAATCCCGCAAATGAAAAATTTACTATTAGGATTAATTCTCCTGCGCTCATTAAAATTTATTCGGCAGATGGTGTGTGCGTGAAAGAATCAAGTATAAATCAGGAATGGACGCTTGAAACATCAGAATTTATCAGAGGAATATATTTCATTCAAGTAATCAGAGAGCACGACATAACGGTTCAGAAGCTGCTGATTCAGTAAATTCAAAAGAGCATTTTTAAAACATTAACCTGAATATTTCGTTTTTATAACAGCCATTTAATTATGCGCTGGCTTATATTACTTTTTCCATTCTTTTCTCTTGCACAAGGCGATGCAAAGTTATTGGTAACAAAGGCCTATAACCGGTTTGCTCAGATTCAGTCTTATGTGGCTGACATACAGATGCGTTTCGATATTCCCGGCATTAACATGGAACCTTTATCCGGTAAAGTGTATTACAAAAAACCTGAAAAATTTAGAATATATACCAAAGGAATTTTTTTCCTGCCCAGGCAAAATCCATACTTCGCTTTGCAGACTTTACGCGACACCCAAGAGTTCAATGCTTTTTTAAGTGGAGAAGAAAAGGTAGGCGAAACAACATGCAAAATTGTAAATGTGTTCCCTTCAAAAGCCGATAATGATTTAATCCTTGCTAAATTATGGATTGACGAGCAAAGGTTTCTTGTTCATAAAGCGCAACTAACTACACGCCAAAATGGGACTATTATTATGGAACAAACCTTTCTTAAAAATGCATCCAATGATGCACTGCCACAGCATATCCGTTTTGTGATTGACATGGTAAAATTCAAAGTTCCCAAGGCGATGACTTTGGAGCTCAATGCCAAATCCAGCAAACAGGAAAAATCAAATGCTCAGCGTGAAGTCGGTGAAATTCATTTATCTTTCTCCAATTATAAAATAAATGTAGTAGTGAGCGATACAGTTTTTGCTGAAACAAACCGTAGATTGTGATATAACATAGAAAATCTGTTAAAGACTTAAACCCTTTTACAAAATATTAGTCTGCATTAGCTGAAAAAGCCATTATTTTTGAATCGAAAATTTTTAATCATGAAAAAGCTTTTCCTGTTCCTATTGACAATTCCTGCGTCACTCTGTTTTGCTCAGGACAATGTGGCAAATCTTACCGACCCGAATGCCCCCGAAATTAAGTGGGAAACCACAGACATTGATTACGGCACTATCAAACAAGATGCAGACGGGCTGCGCGAATTTCGTTTTACTAATGTCGGTAAAAGCCCCTTGATTATTTCAAATTGCAGAGGCTCTTGCGGATGTACAGTACCCGATTGCCCTAAAGAACCAATAATGCCCGGAAAATCAGGTGTTATCAAGGTTAATTACGACACTCATCGCATCGGGCCATTTACCAAAACAGTTACTGTTGAATCTAATGCTAAAAACAGTCCCGAAACTTTGAAAATTCATGGAACAGTACTTGATCCCAACGCTGGGGCCACTTCTGGCCAATCAGAAGTCAAACCTTCTCTTCAACCGGTAACAACAGCCCCCGCAGTAGAGAAGCCACAACCCACAGCGCCAGTTAAAGAAGCAAAACCTGCACCAACCAAAAAAGGTCAAAATAAATTGAACAAATAAATATTGATTTTTAGCATTAATTTCTTCTCTGCCGCTGATGTATATCAGCGGCAGATTTTTTTTATAAGCCCTGTAAACGATTAGCTGCTTCCGCCAGAGTTTCGTCTTTTTTAGCAAAGCAAAATCGTATGAGGCGAAGCGATTCAGGAGCATTATGGTAAAAAACAGAAACGGGTATGGCTGCTACTCCATAATTTCGAACCAAATGATCGCAGAAATCTATATCGGCCATCTCTGAAATATCTCCATAATCTGCTAATTGAAAGTAGGTTCCTTTGCATGGCAAAAATTTAAAACGTGTGCGGCCAAACAACTCATAGAACTTGTTTCTTTTCTGTTTATAAAAAGCACTTAAGTCGTCATATAATTCAGGATAGTCCAATATCTCTGCAAAGGCTTGCTGTGCTAGACTGTTTACACTAAAAACATTGTACTGGTGAACTTTGCGAAATTCAGTGGTTAGGGTTTCCGGAGCGATACAGTAGCCAACTTTCCAGCCGGTGGTGTGATAGGTTTTTCCAAAAGATGAAACCACCATGCTGCGTTGAAAAAGCGGCTCGTAGCGCAAAAAACTTTGATGCCCTTCCTCATCAAATACAATGTGTTCATAAACTTCATCGCTTAGCAACAACAAGTTGGAATGCCTCTCCAGCAAGCCGATAAGTTGTTCTATATCGTGTTTTTTCAAAATAGAAGCAGTTGGATTATGAGGCGAGTTGAAAATGATAAGCCTTGTCTTTTCATTTACTAGTCTGGAAAGCTGTTCCCAGCTAATGTCAAAATCTGGAGGAAGCATGTTGTAGTACACACAAGTTCCGCCCGCTAATTGTACAGCCGGGGCATAGCTGTCGTAACATGGTGCAAGGAGAATAACTTCATCGCCCGGTTTTACAATGGCTTGAATAGCCGTAAAGAGTGCCTGCGTTCCACCTGCTGTAATAGTTATTTCATTTTCAGGATGAAGTTGTAAGCCCCACAAACGGTGATATTTTTCGCAGAGTTTTTCACGCAATAAAATATTTCCGGCCATAGGAGCATACTGATGATGGCTGCCGCGAAGCGCACGCATCAGCGCTTCAATCAGCCGTTCGTCAGGGTCGAAATCAGGAAATCCTTGCGAGAGATTTACCGCTCCATAAGCTTTTGCCTTGGCGCTCATGATAGTGAAAATGGTTGTGCCTGTCTGCGGTAGCTTAGAAAGAGGGAAATAGCAAATGCTCATATTATAAAATAAGGGAAATGATTCTTTAAATACAACTCTTAACTAATTATAGTTGATATTAATTTAACGCTTTAGGTGCCAGATCCGAAAATGGTCTATTTATTTTTGCACTCCTTTCTGTTTTTCCCATGCACATTGGTTTATTCTTTGGGTCGTTTAATCCTATTCATCATGGGCACTTAATTATTGCTAATTATATCGTAGAAACTACCGACCTTGAGAAAATATGGTTTGTTGTGAGCCCCCAAAACCCATTCAAGCAAAAAGAAACACTGCTAAATGAATACGACCGCTTACACTTAGTAAGGTTGGGAATAGGCGATAATCTGAAACTTTCTGCCAGCGATATAGAGTTTAAGCTTCCACGGCCTTCTTATACAATTGATACACTCACCTTTCTCAAAGAGAAATACCCATCACATGTTTTCTCTTTAATTATGGGAAGCGATAATCTGCTCACTTTGCACAAATGGAAAAATTACGAACTAATACTGAAGCATCACAGATTATACGTTTATAAACGCAGAGGTTTCACCGAAAATCCATACAGCAATCATGAAAATGTAGTTATGCTTGATGTGCCGCTGCTGGATATATCAGCATCCTTTATCCGTGAACATATAGCCCGGAAAATATCCATGCAGTATTTTCTTCCCGAAAAAGTTTGGCAATACATCTTGGACAACAACTTGTTTCGTCAAAAAACGCAGCAATAATGTATCGTATTCTGCTCGTTTTGTTTACCGGTTTGATGGGTTTACTTCAGGCGCAAGACTATGTGCAGGCGCTGAAAGGGCGCGTGGTAGATGCAGATACCAAACAACCCCTTGAAGGGGTAAATGTGGTTATAACCAATGCCGATGGATTTTTGGGCACTACCACAGATGAAAAGGGCTACTTCAGGTTTTCGGGAATAAAGCCCGGCCGATACCATCTGCGATTTTCTATGGTGGGTTACCATACAGCTGTTTTAAGCAATGTCGTGGTAACTTCAGGAAAAGAAACCGAGTTGCAGGCAGAGATGACGGAGAAGGTTTCCGATATGAAAGAAGTGGTTATCTCTTCCGGCCGTAACGCCATGCGCTCCAATAATGAGTTTGCTCCGGTGAGCGCCCGATCATTTTCTATGGAAGAAACCCGCAGATATGCCGGGACGTTGAACGACCCGGCACGAATGGTGCAGACTTTCCCCGGAGTGATTTCTGCAAACGATGAGAACAATGCCATAGTGGTGCGAGGCAACTCTCCACGAGGTATTTTGTGGAGGTTAGAAGGAGTAGAGATTCCAAACCCCAACCACTTTGCTGGAAACGAAGGTGCAAGCGGTGGTGGCGTGGCCATGCTTAGCGCCAATATGCTTGGCAAGACCGACTTCTTTAGCGGTGCTTTTCCTGCTGAGTATGGAAATGCACTTAGCGGAGTAATGGATCTTAACTTCCGCAAAGGCAACAGCGAAAAGCACGAAGCAACCATTCAAGGAGGCGTACTGGGGGCAGAAGCGGCTCTTGAGGGCCCTATCAGCAGAAAGCATAATTCTTCCTATTTAATCAACTATCGATATTCTACCCTTCAATTGTTTGCTTTAACAGGCTTAAAAATCGGTGGCGATATTACTCCTCGTTATCAAGACCTTAGCTTCAATCTTTCTTTTCCTGCTAAGAAATACGGAATGTTCACATTATTTGGCTTAGGAGGCATAAGCAGCCTCGGAACCAAAGTAAAGGAAGACACATTGCAATGGCAATCACTGCAAGATAAAACCGCCAGCCGACAGTCTTATCGTATGGCCACAACAGGTATTACCCATCTTATTTTTCCTGACAATCAAACTTACATCAAAACTACGCTTGCTTTTAGTTATGCATCTAATCTGTCGCAGGCAGATACCTTCAGCGCTACGCTGCGTCCTTTTAATATCTCAAGCGAAACTTATGACTATTATTATTCGCGCATGGCTGTTACTGCCAATAGAAAAATTGACAGCCGCAATCTTGTGCGCTGTGGCGCATATTTGACTTTTACTTATTATTCCCTGAATAATCAGCAGTACAATTTTTTTAATCGAAGAACTGAGACGCTAGCTCGTGCTAAAGGTCTTACTCAACTTGTCCAGTCTTACTGGCAATGGAAATATCGTTTTTCAGAAGCGCTTAGCATTACTACCGGTTTGCACTTTACTTATTTTATGCTAAACAAAAGAGCTGCGCTTGAGCCTCGGGCAAATATAGAGTGGAAGCCTTTATCCAACCACTCATTAAGCCTGGCTGTAGGGCTGCATAATCGAACAGATGCGGTTTCTGCCTACATCTCAAAGATTGAAAACTCTTTTGGCCTTATCTCGCAGGCAAACCTCTCGCTTGATATGACACGTGCAGCCCACGCAGTATTGGGTTACGATTTCATCTTTCTTAAAGATTTCAGGCTGCATGCTGAAACTTATTTTCAGTATTTGTACAACATACCTTCCGGAACAGATGACAAAGCATGGTTTGCGGTGGTCAACGAAAATGACGGATTTGTCAATTTCCCTCTTATCAACAAAGGAAGAGGCATGAATTATGGACTCGAGCTTACTTTAGAAAAGTCGCTTTCGAAGAATTATTTTTTCCTTGTTACTGCATCGCTTTTCGAATCGCGTTATGCGGGTACTGACCTTGTGTGGCGAAACACTGCTTTCAATGGCAACTATGTGTTAAACATTTTGGGCAGCAAAGAATTTTTTTTGGGTAAGCAGAAAATGCAGCTCATAGGTTTTACTGCAAAAGCTTTGTTTCGCGGAGGCATGAGAATTACTCCTCTCGACCTTGAAGCCAGTAGGGCAAACGGAAGGGCAGTGTATGATTATTCGCGCGCGTTTAGCGAAAAACTACCGGATTATTTTCGGCTTGATTTTGGCGCGTATTTCAGAAAGAATAACAAGCGATGGAGTTGGATACTGAGCTTTGATGCTCAAAATATTATTGACCGGAGAAACGTTGCGTTCAAAATTTATGATGCGCAAAAGCAGGAAGTGAAAATCATCAGAAATTTAGGCATTATACCGGTGATAAGTTGGAAAGCAGAATTCGGTTTCGGGAAAAAGGAGTGATAGTTGAAAGAAATTATATAAAAGAACAAAAACCCAAACGTTTCCCGATAGATGAATACATTATCGTTGGTTTGAAATGGTTTATTAAAACTGCATTCAGTTGATTAAACGAGTTTTATCTTTATTAAAATTTCAACATTAAAGAGGTTTTCATAGCTTAAAGATTAAGTCGTAACTATTACAAATTAAACTTAAGAAAATAGGCTTCTCCGCCATCCCTTTTTCTGATAATTAATCGTTTATGATATTTTTAATGCATTCAAATTAGCTAATCAATATTTGCGATTTCATAAAGAACTTAGAAAGTTGTTTTTTGACCTGTATAATTTGAAGAAACAGTAACTTCAGTCAGAGTTTTATTCTCCCTTTTTCGCTTGCATATCGCGCAACAGTTTTTTTCTGGTGTAGCGGCCCGTCCACGGATTGATGTCTTTGCCAAACTGGAATGTTCGCGCAATGGTAAAACCGAGCCTGAATTGTCCTTGCGCCCAGTTGTGTGGGTTATAGGCTAAAAAGTCATTTTCAAGCAGGCCGGCAGTGTTGGTAAGATTGATTTGAAATACATGGCCGCCGGTTTCTATTTCATATCCGATGTGAATTCCCGGATAATATCCTGCATCTTTCACCCCGCGCAGCATGGGGAAGTATTCTCTATATGTAGCTCCTTCGCGGGTGATGGGCAAAAAGTATTCAAAGACTATGGCAGAGCGCTTACTTACTTTTGCTCTTGAGAGCAATCCTAAGGTAAACAATCCGTTTTTATCATCAGGTGTTACGAGATTTCTCCAAAGAAAACCCGGCGAAAGTTGAATGCTCAACCAACTGGTTGCTTTTACTGCAAGCTGTGCCTGCACGACATAGCTCATGCGGTGATACCATTTGGGAAAGCTTGCAATGAGTTCAGGGGAATTGTTTTGCCGGCGTTGCGAACTAATGGCTGTTTGTGCCAGCAATGTAATAGTCATGGGGTGCCTGAAATCAGTTGTTTGTTTCAATGGCCGGTACTTTATATTTCCATACCATAATTCATTGAGCGCTCCATTGCCTTTTGCACGTCCGGCACCTACGCTCAAATCCTGTAAAATACCATAGTCAAAGGAGAAAAGAATATCTGTTGCCTGGTCGAAGCCAAACATGTTGTGAATATGGTCGTTGGGAGAAGAAGCAATGTTTCCGAAGCGATGCGCGATGCGAAAGTCCAAAGCATTTTTCTTGGTCATCTCTACCGTATGTCCATGTATCAAACGTGTGGATTTAAAAGTTGCAAACACGTATTCTTTTGTCCCCTTCTTTTGTTCTTTTACCAAATCATCTATCACATCTTGTGCCTTGACTGTTATAGCTGCTGCAAAAAACAAAATCAAACTTATACCGATTGTGTACAATGAATTCATAACTTAATATTTTATGAATATATCGGTTTAATTTTTTGTATATCTGGAGAGTTCAAAGTCCACATCCACTTTTATCACTTCGGCAATATTTAATATTACGGCTCTGGGTATTTTGATTTTATGGTCTGCAAGCTTTACATCAAATGATGAGACTGCCCTTACAGGTTCACCGCTTTGTATAGTCAGTCTGCATTTCAACTCGCGCGGTTGTTTTACTCCATGTATTTCAAGAATTCCTTTTAAAGTTATCTCATAGTTTCCGTCTTTGGTAAAGTCTATTTCTTCCATAATGGTGGCATCAAGGCTTCCATAAGGGTATTTATCGCTCTCCATGTAGTTTTCGTTAAAGTGTTCCTGCATGAGCTTTTGCCTGAACTCAAAAGATTGAATAGGAATTTTAGCCTGAACTTTTTTGGTGGCAGTATTCAAAGTGCCTATTCCTTTGTTTGTTGTAGCCTCAATGTCTTCAAGCGGGGTCTTAGAAAAGAAGTGTACCTTGCCTTTTTGCGTGTAATATACATTTTGAGCGAAAGTAGTATGGGCAATAAGTAAAGTCAAAAAAGAAAAAACAATGTAATGATAATTCATGATTGCACCGTTAGTATGAACAAAAAGTTTACATTTAGTTTAATTGACGAAGCCTTTCTTTGCCCAACATTCAATTTTTTGTATCAGGCTATCAGCTAATTTTCCTGATGGCGGCATAGGGGCGCAGCCGGAGGCATAGTTGATAGTGCAAATCACTTTGCCGTTTTCGGTATTTTTTCTTGCATCATCGTAATTGTCGAGCACCACACCCGATGCCTTGCTGCTACTGCTGTGACAGCCTGTAAAGGCACATGAAGCGTCTAAGATGGGTTTAACATCGTTGGAATAAGTAAAATTAATGTTCGGATCGCATTTAATATTATCAGAGGGAGCAGTTTTATCTTTAGAACATGCAGATACAATCATTATCAAAGTCAGTATAAGATAGCTATGTCTAACACAACTCATCAGGCTTTTTTCAGTTTAACAAAGGATAAAGCCTAAGGTTCTTAGAACTTCGCAAAAGGCTTAACAGACGATCTGCCGGCTGCACTTAAGTGAAGGAAGTATTTTCCGGAAGGAAGTTCAGTAACATCGAATTTTTTTTCTACCAATCCCGTTGATTGATTTTCTCCAAAAAGTTTTTTTACAATTCTGCCTTCCTGGTTCATTATTTGAGCAATTACGAAAGAAGGGCTCAACAGATGGTAGGAGAAAGAAATATGGCCATAAGCAGGATTGGGGTAGATGACAGCATCCGTAAATACAGCCACATCATCAATGGAAGAAGGGTTGCTGTTAATGATTGCGGTGCGCTTATAAATATTGTCGCTACCGGCATTGCCGTTGCCATCCGCTAAATTTGCCGTGGCATAAAAGGTGATGGGCCCGCTGACATTTGCGGGGCTTTTCCATTTAAAAATCCAGTTTTTGGTTTGGGTGGAATTTTTGTGCGTAACGTACTCGATATTGTTTAATTGGTTTTTCTGAGTATTGTTGGTGTTTGTGATGGTAAAGGTTCCTGCTTGTTGGTTGCCTGCAGTCAAAGCGCTTACAGAAAATCCATATTTCTGTGCCACCCCGTTGATGCTGACTCCAATAAAGTAATCTGTTGATGGCGTAAGCGTGTAATTTCCATTCATAGGGGTAAGCAATCCTTGACTAGTACCGATTTGAAGGGTAATGACAGATGTGCCATCCAAAGTATTCGAGCCATGACAGCCGCCTCCGGATGCGCATGTCTTGTTATTTACCGGGTCGCCGGAGTATCCGGGAGGAGGGGTGGTGCTGTTGGTGAAAGTTTTATGGTTTAATGTGATTAATAGCGCCAGTAAAATGACTGAAACGAATGCATAAAATTTTTTCATGAGTGTAGTTTTAATGATTTATCGAATACCTAAAATGTTGCATAAATATAATTTTTATATGTTTTTATCAACGAACCGGAACTTTAAGTTTTTGTCCTACTTCTAAATCGGTGGTTTTTAGGCCGTTCAGCTCTTTAAGTTTTTCTATGCTGATCCCATAAATAAGGCTAATACGGTAAAATGTTTGTCCTTTTTCTACAACATGAATCCCATTGTTTGAACGCTTGTAGAACACTCCATTGTGTTCAATTACATCTGTGTTGTTGGCAGAATTTAAAGAGAGCTTGGCATCATTAGACGTGGAAGTTTTTTTGTCTGGTAAAGATTCTTTATTATTTGAAATATAATATTCACTTGGCTCGATAAGTGTTTTGACTTCTGTAGCTGGCTCCTCTCCGGGCAAAAGCTCTCGTATAAGTACAATATCTCCGGGAGCGAGTTTTACGTTGTCAGGAAAGTTGTTGAACATGAGCAAATACTTTGCATCGGTCTGATATTTAGCTGCTATGGTGTAAATATTTTCTCCGGGTTTTACCTTGTGTTTAAGAAAGCGTGTCTGTGCTGAACAAAAGGCAATCACGAAATAGCAATAAAGAGCAAGCACGACTTTCTTCATCGCTTTTTTAATTTAAAAGTTTGATAATCGAAAATAAAAAATGAATTTCATTAATGATTTTAAAAATGGGCTTCTATCTTGGTTTAAAGCGGTTGGTTTTATTTTTAAACACCGACTACACTGGTTTTTTGTAATTCCGCTTTTGTTGGCATCTCTGCTTTTTGGGGCCTTCTATATTCTATTGGAACAATTTAGAAGCCCTTTCAAAAGTTTGTTATCATCATGGATCAATCTGCCCTTTATTAATTCGTTCTCGAATGCCATATTCACAATATTTGAGATTGTGCTTTTAATCTTTTCAAGTTTACTCATCGGGCATTTGCTTAATATTTTTCTCTCCCCGGTATATGCATGGTTATCGGAAAAAACAGCATCCTTAATAACAGGCAAAGAATTTAAATTCAGTTTTTTTCAACTAATCAAAGATATCTTCAGAGGCTTTTTGATCTCCTTGAGAAATGCAGTTCTTAGTTTTTTTTGGAGTATCATATTGGGACTTTTAGGTCTAATCTTTCCACCAATCGCGCCTTTTTTCGTGATAGGCGTCAATGCATTTTTCTTTGGATTTACTTTTATTGACTACAACTGTGAAAGACATAAAATGGGTTATAAAGACAGTATCAATTTTATTCGTTCACATAGATGGGGCGCTATCGCCATTGGCCTGTTTATGGCTTTCATTACTCCTATACCTTACTTAGGTGTTTTCATGGCTGCCTTCATGGGTATAATTAATACTGTTGCTGCTACTATCTTTTTCTACACTATTCATACTACACCAGACATCTGCACATAATACAATTAGTAAGAAAAGATTGTTGTTATCTCAAGCATATAATGATTTCGCCTAATGGCCTAGTGCTTCTCATGTAAAAAAAATTTATAAGTCATTTCAACTTGAGGAACAATATAAAATCAATCTAATCAATAAATTAATATTATATTAAATCATAATTCAAAAAACATTAATTGTAAGACATTCATGTTAAAAAATTTATATTATAAAAATATTATATATAAAAATTGCCTTTACAAAACTATAAAAATCAATATATTATAGATTTATGAAAAAAAATCTGTTTCAAAATCTGTTGAAAATCATTTCCAAAAACAAAATTTTTTCTATTTTTGAATTGTATTACTAACCATTAAATCATAAAGAATATGGCAACAAACAACAAAACAC
Organism: Chitinophagales bacterium; assembly: GCA_033578915.1. Taxonomy (GTDB): domain Bacteria; phylum Bacteroidota; class Bacteroidia; order Chitinophagales; family LD1; genus UBA7692. The sequence continues at coordinate 23,556 of JAVQWQ010000006.1, forward strand.
AAGACACCTTACGCAGACTGTTTTATGCAGGTGTAGGATTGGCTACTGAGGCTTCTGAGAAAATTCAGGAATTTGTAGAAGACCTCGTAGAAAAAGGGAAAATAAGTGAAAAGGAAGGTCAAAAGATTGTAAACGACCTTCTAAAAAGAACCGAAAGCCGCAGAGGGCAGCTCGAGCAAAAGTACAACGAGGCAGTAAAAAAATTCATTCGCCTTAGCGCTTCTGAAGTAGAAAAGCTTTCCAAACGAATCGAGAAGCTGGAAAGCCGCCTTACAATCAAGACTGCTAAGAGCGCTGCAAAGCCCACAGTAAAAGTAGCTCCTAAGAAAGCTGCTGCAAAGAAACCGGCTGCAAAAAAGGCTGCTCCAAAAGCTGCTAAACCCGCTGAATCTCAGGCCGAAGTATAAATTTTTCGTTTGTCCGTTTTATCTTTCCAAGGCCGCAATCTTCGGGTTGCGGCTTTTATTTTTTTATAAGCAATTTCATGCACCGCTCTAAGCTTGTTCGCCAATAAGGAATTTCACATTTAAATGTTTTTTTAAAAAGTGCTTTGTTCAGTACGCTGTAGCAGGGGCGTTTTGCCGGTGTAGGATAATCTGCACTTTCTATAGGATAAATTGGAGTATTCAGTCCAGACATATCGCGAATAGCGATAGCAAAATCATACCAACTACATACACCTTCGTTTGAATAATGGTACAATCCGCTTTGCTTTAAATGTAGCGGTTCAGCAGCAATATGCAGGATAGCAGATGCCAGATCAGTTGCATAGGTAGGCGATCCCACCTGGTCAAAAACAACGCGCAGGCTCTCTCTTTCTCTGCATAGTCGAAGAATCGTTTTCACAAAATTGTTGCCAAATGATGAATAAACCCACGAGGTGCGAATAATAATGGCCTCGGGCATTTCTCGAAATACTTCTTCTTCGCCTTCTCTTTTAGATTTTCCGTAAATGCTAAGCGGATTAGGCATATCTGTTTCTGTTAGTGGCCGTGCGAGCGTGCCGTCAAAAACAAAATCAGTAGAAATATGGATGAGTTTGCTTCCATATCTGGCGCAAGCTGAAGCCACATGTCGTGCACCTTGGGCATTTACGGCAAAAGCATTGTCCACATCGCTTTCAGCTTTATCAACGGCAGTATATGCGGCACAATTAATGCACAGGCCAATATTGTTCTGTTCAAAAAAAGAATCTACCAGAGCTTTGCGAGTAATATCCAGTTGAGATGAATCGGTAAAGATAAATTCAATCTGAGGGTAATGAGTAGCTAAAACTCTTATTTCACTACCTAGTTGCCCTCCGGCACCGGTTACAAGAACTTTCATGCGTAAACAAAATGATTGACACAATCAGTGAATAAAGGAAGTTGTTTATCTTTATCAGAAACGATAGCTTTTGAAGGATCAACTCCCCAGTCTATGTTAAGTCTCGGATCGAAGCAATAGATGCCTCCTTCGCTTTCTTTATGGTAGTAGTGATCGCATTTATATTGAAAAATGGTGTTGTCTTCGAGTACTGCAAATCCGTGAGCAAAGCCGCGTGGGATAAAAAGCTGCAATTTGTTTTCTGACGATAGTTCTATACTGAAAACTTTACCAAAAGTAGGAGAACCTCTGCGCAGGTCGAGAACAACATCGCGGACACGCCCTGCAACCACTCTCACTAATTTTGCCTGGGCAAAGGGGGCGTGCTGATAATGCAATCCCCGCACAACACCTGCATTAGAACACGATTCATTATCCTGTACAAATGTTACATCTATACCTTCATCCAAAAAAACTTTGTAATTAAACGATTCGAAGAAGTAACCGCGCGAATCTACAAATACTCGCGGTTCAAAAATTTTTAATCCGGGGAAACCGGTTTCTCTGAACGGCATAACACTATAAAAATTTTGTATTCATCAAATATTCGCTTGTAGCAGCTTTGCGAACATAAGGGAGTTTGAGCGCATCGCGAAGAACAGGAATTAATTTGTTGTTGTGGATATCGGTAGAAAGAAAGTCAGCCATCCCACCATCCACCAGCATCTCTGCCACTTGTTTCACTGTTTTTCCATACATTCCTGTAAAAGAGGAAATATTAAGCTGAAAGTAGATATCCTGGTTTTTGAGTTCTTCGTAAGCTGATAAGTCTTTTCGGTAATAGAATGCGTAGCGTTCAGGGTGGGCTAAAATGACCTGATAACCCGCACTTTTTAATTCGTAGATATAAACAGTTATGTTTAAAGGAGGCTGTACGTATGAAAGTTCTATGAGGACATAATTTTTGAACACAGGCAATAAGCTTTTCGCTTTTATTTTCGGAAGCAAAGTTTCATCCACATAATATTCTGCTGCAGCATCAAAGCTGATATTTATCTTTTTTGCATTCAGTGCACGAATCACCTGGTCGCGCCCTTTTAGGATAGTTTCGTTTGTGTTGTTGTATCCATCCGTAACAACATGCGGTGTAGCGATAATCTTTTTGAATCCTAATTCTTGCATTTGAATAATCAGAGCAACAGATTCTTCCAAAGTTTTAACGCCATCATCAATTCCCGGAATAAGATGTGCGTGAAAATCAACTGCAACACATGAAAAGTCCTCTAAGGGAATATTTGTCTCCTTTTTGGAGAAAATTTTTTTGAACAAACTCACATCAATAAAAAAGTTTTTTCGTGAAGTTGAAGTTCTAACTTTTATCAGCAATCTACAAAACTATCGCATTGTATTACAATAAATTTAAGGTTTACAAAGTATTTGGATTAGGTTGCTTATGTTAAGAATGCAAATATCAATTCGATTTATACTGTGTTTAAATTTTTATTTACAATCTTCTTTAAGCCAGAGCAGACATAAATGTTGAAGTTTAATAGATAGACAAGAAAATTTAAATATTTAGATTAAGCAGTTGAATAAAACATAAATTAGCCAATGTGAATTTATCCGCAATTCTTGCGTATTTCTTAGTTTGGAGATAAGCTTTTGAACCATACTAGACATTACAAATTCGTTTATAATCACTCATCTAATTCTTTTTTTAGAAAAATGTGAAATGGAACGTAAAAATATTCTGATAATTTATGTGAGTTGATTAAAATGAAGCACACATGGAACATAGATGAGGTATTGTTTGCTGTTAATCTTTCATTTTCTTGAATATTGTAGGCTATGAGCAGCAAGATTTTATTTTACTGAACAAATAAGAAATTAATTTAGCTTGAAATGTTATCTTCATCGCAGCCCGAGGTGCGCGTTCAGCGTGCAGCGCTGGGTGTGAGCGTATTGTTGTTGGGAGTTAAATTCGGCGCTTGGTATGTAACAGGCTCTAATGCGATACTAACCGATGCGCTTGAGTCCATTATCAATGTGGTGGCAGGCGCTTTTGCATTATATGCCGTATTGCTCTCGGCCAAGCCACGCGACCGCGAGCATCCATACGGTCACGGCAAAATAGAGTTTATTGTATCCGGCATCGAGGGAGGTATGATTGCTCTTGCCGGCTTACTAATGACCGGCAAGGCAGTAGTAGGTTTTTTTGAGCCCGTTGCAATTCACAATGTTTCGACCGGCATCATACTTACCGTGCTCACAGGTGGGATTAATCTTATCACTGCACTGTGGTTAATCAGTTCCGGTAAGCGTTATGCCTCTCTTCCTCTGGTTGCCGATGGAAAGCATTTGCTTACCGATGCGTACTCTTCGCTGTTAGTTGTTGGAAGTCTTTTGATGGTGTGGTTTACAGGATGGTCGGTTGTTGACAATATAGCTGCATGTCTCTTGGGAATTTGGATTGGGTGGGTTGGTTATCGGCTAATAAGAAAATCGCTCGCAGGAATAATGGATGAAGCAGATATGGAACTTATGGAGGAGATTGCTTCTTTCCTCTCTCAAAACAGAAAAGCTCAATGGATAGATGTGCATAACCTTAGGGTCATTCAATACGGCAACAGACTGCACATAGATTGCCACATTACTTTTCCTTTTTATTACAATTTAGAACAGGTTCATCGTGAAATGGATGATATAGCCCATTTGGTCAATACGGCTTTTGGTAAACAAGCTGAATTTTTTATTCACCCCGATCCTTGTACGCCAGATTCATGTAAGATATGCAGTTTGAACTTATGCCACGAAAGAAAGCACGCTTTCGAAAAAAAGATTGAATGGACTAAAGATAACATCTCGCTCAACCAAAAACATCATATTCATGAAACGAAATGAAGCGCCAAATCCATGGACTACGCTCTCTAATGAAATAAAATATGAAAACCCCTGGATAAGAGTAGAAGAGCATAAAGTAATAAATCCTGCAGGTAAACCTGGTATTTATGGAAAAGTACATTATAAAAATATCGCAGTAGCTATTATTCCGCTCGATGATGCCGGAAACACATGGATTGTAGGCCAATACCGATATACGCTACACAGCTACGAATGGGAAGTACCTGAAGGAGGAAGTCCCATAGATGTTGATCCTTTGGAGGGCGCTAAGAGAGAACTGCTTGAAGAAGTTGGGCTGGTGGCAGACAGTTATGAAAAAATTCTTGAAATGCAACTCTCAAATTCCGTGAGTGATGAAATCTCCTATACCTATGTAGCCAAAGGCTTGAAATTTGTAGGCCAGAAGCCTGAAGAAGATGAAATCCTTAGCGTAAAGAAACTTCCTTTTGCTGAGGTGGTAAATATGGTAATGAGAGGTGAAATTAGAGATGCCTTGTCGGTTGCAAGTGTTCTCAAGTTACATATGCTGCTAAACCGAGCAGGCAACTAAAAAGTAAAAAAGGAATTATTTTGCCTTTTCTATAGCAGCTATAATTTCACTCTCTTCGGCAAGTCCCATTTTTCGCCAAACTTCTTTGCCTTGCTTATATAGTATGAGTAAAGGAATTCCACTTACGTTCATATAGTTGGCTACAATCGGATTTTTATCTACATCTATATCAAGAAGCTCTACTATATCTCCCTTTTGCTTCATGATATTTTTTATTCGAGGCTTTAGTAGTTTGCAGGGGCCACACCAAACAGCGTTGAAGTCAACCAATACCAGTTTTGGCCCTTTGATTCGTTGCAAATATTCCTTTTCGGTCATTCCGGTTGGACGGCTAACTGCAGGTGAAACCACCGGTTTTCCGGCATTACCCCAAGCCAGAATACCGCCTTTAAGATTATAAACTTCTTTAAAACCTAATGAACTGGCCTTTTGCGCTGCGCGGTTGCTTCTGCCGCCACTAAGGCAATAAAAATAAATCGGTTTGTCTTTGTTTAGTTTTGATAGCGTAGCTTCAAAAGAGCTTTCGCGAATGTCAAGGTTTGTAGCGCCTTTGATATGCTTTTCAGCAAATTCTTCAGGTGTTCGCACATCTATTAATTGAGCGGAGCCTCCTGCTATTAGTTTTTCAAATTCATCAGGAGATACATCGCGTATATTTTGACTGAATAAGCCATATACGTTTACAGTTAGAAAAATTATAAGAAATGTTCTCATGCTTATAAGATAATTTAATTTAAAACCGGTTTAATTAACCTCGGGTAAACATTACACTTCTTTCAACACAGTTCTGAAGGCAACAAATTTGTCGGGAAAAAGATTTTTCACTTCTTGCTGAAGTGCTTTAGCATATTCATTCTGATATGTAAAATAATCGCTCATACTGTTGGCAAAATACTGTATGGCATAGGTTATACCATCAGTTTGATCTGCTTCTACCACACGGTAAAATTTGTGGCCGGTGAAACAACCCGTTGCCAACACACGTGGAATATGTTCTTCTTTCATAAAACGCACCCAGATATCATTGATATTCAAATCAACTTTAACAGTAACATTGTAAACAATCATGATATTACAATACAATACACAAGTATAACATAATAATCACTTTTTTTCTAATGTTTATGCTTAATTTATTAATATGAGCCTTACGCTTTTAAAATAAAAAGTAATAACTCTATTGTTGGGTATGGCTTATGTACAAGCAGATATATATCTAAAAAAATGGTACAGCGGTATTCTAAAATTTTTTTGCGAGAATTTGGTTATTTAAGCGTCACTTCGCCCTTACCGATTAAATAGCCGCTTTGATAAATTTCTACTTTGTAAGTTCCTTCGATATTTATATTACTTGTCCAGTCAATATTTACTTTCTTATTGGTTTGCTGATAATCAATTTCAGCTACCCTGCTATATTGCACTTCGTCTCCGGTATCTGCCAGTTTAATAGTGCCTGAGCCCTGGTCGCGCACTGCTATGGTTTCTCCTTTAGGATTGATAATACGCACATATAGTTTTATGATGCCTTTTTCAGCCACTTTATTTTCTCCGGTTTCAAAAGATATCTTCAACTTATCTACTTTCTTTAGCCTTGAGGTTTCATCTTCTTTACCATTATTTTTCAAATTGATTCCCGATACTTTAAGATTAGAAAGCTTAAGCAAAGAGCCGAGTGTAACCTTCTTTGAGAGGTTTTCCTTTTCCTGAGCTATAGCTTCTTTAGTACGCTTTTCTTCTTCCAAACTTTTGCCGAGCTGTTGATTTTCCTGGGTGAGCATTTCGTTCACCTTGATTAATTCTTCTACTTTAGCTTGTAGTTCTTTGTTTTCTTGTTTTAGCTTTTCTATGAGCTGACGCGCCTTTGCCAGTTCGCCTTGTGTGATTTTTCCTTTGCGCAGCAGGCTTTCTATTTCTGTTTTGTATTTATCAATTTCTGCCTGGCGTGCGGCAACGATACTATCCAATTCTGCGTTTTTGCCTTTGTATTGCTCCAATTCTGCCTTGCGTGCCTCGAGTTCGGTCAGCACGCTTTGATATTGGTTATCCAGTTCCTGCTTAGCTATTTCAAGATCTTTCTTTTCGCTGTTGTTTACATATAGCAAATAACCCAACACCCCATTGAGCAATAGCAGAACTACTATTGCAGCGATGTATATTCCTTTGTTGCTTTTCTGGTTCTCCATTATTAGTAGTTTTAAGCACAAATTTAAACGTTGACTTCATATTTTTATGATAAGATAAACCAATTATATATTGTAAAAAAACATAAAATATGAATGGTGTTACGCTTGAGCAACTTATGATTATAGACATCGAAACAGTTCCTCAGTATAAAAATTTTCATGGTATGAGCGACACTTTTCAGGAACTGTGGAGAAACAAGCATGTCTCATTAAAAATAGAAGATGATACTCCTGAACAAAGCTATGAGAACCGCGCAGGTATTTATGCCGAGTTTGGAAAGATAATTTGTATTTCGGCCGGGTATTTCAGCAAAAGCCTTGAACATGGTTTGCGTTTCAGACTAAAATCGTTTCACGGGCACAACGAAAAGGAATTATTGGAGCAATTTTGTGAATCTGTCAACAAAAAGAAAGATGTTGTATTTGCCGGACATAATATCAAAGAATTCGATATTCCCTATTTATGCCGCCGAATGATGATTCAAAGAGTTCCCTTACCGGCAGCTTTAGACTTTTCTGGGCGCAAACCCTGGGAAGTACCGAGTTTAGATACCCTTCATCTATGGCGCTTTGGAGATTATAAAAGCTATACTTCACTGAAATTGCTAGCTGCCGTTATGAATATACCTTCTCCTAAAGAAGATATAGATGGAAAAGATGTAGCCCGCGTATATTGGCACGAAAACGATTTACAGCGCATAGTCCGATATTGCCAGCGTGATGTGGTAACTGTTGCAAGGTTAATGCTGCTTTTTATGAAGGAAAGTTTACCCTTAAACGATACTGATGTTGAAATTGTTGGATAGACAATGGGCCTGCTCTTAAATTTTGTGCAATTTTTTTGAGTGAATAACGTTACTCTCGCGTTAGATAAAATTTTACTTTCTCCATGATATTTACTGCCAAAGAAATATGTGAGCTTATTCAAGGACAGTTAGAAGGAAATCCCGAAGCGGTAGCTAGTAAATTTTCAAAGATTGAAGAGTCAGATGCCGAATCGCTTTCTTTCATCGGTCATCCCAAATATGAGTTTTATGCGGAAAACGCTACAGCCGCTGTTTTAATAGTTAATGAAAGCCTAGCTGTAACCAGTCCAAATGTTCAGGCTGTTATAAGAGTAGCCGATCCATATCTGTCTCTTTCAAAGCTATTGTCACTATATAGCCAAAACGGCCAAATTCGTGAAGGAATTGAGTCAATGGCGCATACAGGAAAAAATATTAAAATAGGAGAACATGTTTGGATAGCTGATTTTGCTTACATAGGTGATAATGTAGAAATAGGGAATAACGTAAAGATTTATCCGCATGTATTTATTGGCGATAATTGCCGAATAGGAGATTATACTATCATTTACCCGAATGTTGCTATCTATCGCAACTGCATACTGGGGAATCGCGTAATAGTTCATTCAGGAGCAGTGATAGGCGCAGATGGATTTGGCTTCATACCTTTGCCAGATGGAACCTATCAAAAGATTCATCATGTTGGTAATGTAATCATTGGTAATGATGTAGAGATTGGAGCGAATACCTGCATAGATCGGGCTACAATGGGTGCTACCGTGGTAGAAGATGGAGTAAAGCTTGATAATCTCATACAGATAGCACATAACGTAACGCTGGGAAAAAATACTGCTATTGCTGCACTTGCAGGAATTTCGGGTAGCGCTAAGCTGGGAAAAAATTGCATGGTAGGTGGTCAAGCAGGAGTAACCGGTCATATTGTTATTGCTGATGGAACCAAAATACAGGCACAGTCAGCAGTAATCAAAAATATTGAGACGCCCGACAAAGCTGTTTCAGGTACCCCAGCCATAGATATTCGCGAACACTATCGGCAAATAGCTGCGTTAAAACAACTTCCTGAGCTAATTAAAAAAATAGCTGAGATAGAAAAGAAACTACTATAAACAGCCTTGTGATGTTGTTTTGTAAAAGATATGTTTGTAGCAGATTGTACAACCATTAGTGTGTTTTAACCACTCTTATATTCATGAATTCAACTAATCAACAAACTATCAAAAAGGCTGTGGGCGTAACCGGTGTAGGGCTCCACACCGGAGAAAATGTAACACTGAATTTCCTCCCCGCCCCACCGCATCATGGCATAAAATTTCAAAGGGTAGATTTGCCCGATAAGCCTATTATACCAGCAGATGTTGAGTTGGTGGTAAGTGTAGAGAGAGGAACGACACTGGAAAAAAACGGAGTTAAAATAGCAACAGTTGAACATCTGATGGCGGCTTGCCTCGGTATGCAGGTGGACAATCTGTTAATTGAAATAGATGGTGCAGAAGTTCCTATTATGGACGGCAGCGCCAAGCCGTTTGTAGAGGCGCTTGAAAAAGCAGGCATACAAGAGCAGCCGGAACTCAGAGAAGTATTTGAGCTGCGTCAGCCCATATCATACATAGATAAACAAAACGGAGTTGAAATGCTGGCCATGCCCAGCGACCGTTATCGCATAACCGCAATGATTGATTACCAATCGCCGGTGCTGGGGCAACAGCATGCAACTCTGCATAGCTTGAGCGACTTCAAGAAAGAATTTGCCGGAGCACGCACATTTTGTTTTTTACATGAACTGGAAATGTTGCTAGATGCCGGTCTTATCAAAGGCGGAGATTTGAACAACGCCATAGTAGTGGTGGATAAATCGGTTGATGAAGAAGAAATAGAACGTTTGGCTAAAATATTTCAGAAGCCAGACATCACTGTTGTGGAAGAAGGTATCCTTAACAATATTAAGCTCAGACATCCTAATGAACCTGCAAGACACAAGTTGCTCGACATTATGGGCGACCTTGCGCTGATTGGTTATCCATTTAATGCCCACATCATCGCTTCGCGACCAGGTCATCGGGCTAATATCGAGTTTGCCAAAAAACTTAAAGCTTTTATTAAAAAATCACGATTGGCAGACGGTGCACCTGAATATGACCCTAATCAACCTCCTGTGTATGATTCTGTACAGATTCAAAGATTATTGCCTCACCGCTTTCCTTTCGCACTGGTAGATAAAATAATCAAGATTACCGATCGCGAAGTAATAGGGGTTAAAAACGTAACATATAACGAGGCATTTTTTCAAGGCCATTTCCCGGGCAATCCGGTTATGCCGGGAGTGCTTCAAATAGAAGCTCTGGCGCAAACAGGAGGGATATTAGTTCTGCGTGAATATCCTGACCCGGAGAACTATGACACTTACTTTTTGAAAATTGACAAAGCGAAATTTAAGCAAAAAGTGATACCTGGCGACACATTGATTCTGAAAATGGAGCTTCTTGCGCCCGTGCGAAGAGGTATTGTAGAAATGAAAGGTACAGCGTATGTGGGCAACAAGATGGTCTGCGAAGCAGAAATGATGGCGCGCGTCATGCGCAAAGAGCAGGCCAATCAGAAAAAATCTCCCGCTTCTGACGGCATCTCCGTAAACAATTAAACTATTCTACCGTAACGCTCTTAGCGAGGTTGCGAGGTTGATCAACGTTGCAACCGCGCATCACTGCTATATGATAAGAGAGAAGCTGTAAAGGTACAACGGTCAGCAACGGCTCCATATAATCGCTAACCAGGGGAATTTCTATGCTATAATCAGTCATAGCAGGAACTTTTGTATCACCTTCGGTTACAATTGCTATTACAACTCCTTTTCTTGCTTTTACCTCCTGTATGTTGCTTACAACTTTATCATAATAAGGGGTTTTTGTGGCAATAACTACCACAGGCATTTTTTCATCAATCAGCGCAATAGGTCCGTGTTTCATCTCCGCGGCAGGATATCCTTCAGCGTGGATATACGATATTTCTTTAAGTTTAAGTGCTCCCTCCAGCGCAACCGGAAAGCCGTAACCTCTGCCCAAGAAAAGAAAATTTTGTGCATCTTTAAAACGTTCGGCAATTTCTATAATCTTTGGCTCGTAGCTGAGAATTTTTTCTATTTTATCCGGAATGGTTTCGAGCTCTGCCATGGCGGTGCGCAGTTCGTTTTTGGTGCGCCTTCCCTGTAGTTCTCCGAAGCCCAATGCCCAAAGAATCAAAATTGCTACTTGTGCCGTGAAAGCTTTTGTAGAAGCAACTCCAATTTCCGGTCCGGCGTGAGTGTAAGCGCCGGCATGGCTTAGCCGGGGAATGGATGAGCCAACAACGTTGCATAGGCCAAACACGGTGGCACCGTGTTCCTTAGCTATACGCATGGCCTCCAATGTATCGGCCGTTTCTCCGCTTTGTGATATGGCGATAACCAAATCATCATCATATATAATTGGATTTCTATATCGAAACTCGCTTGCGTATTCCACCTCAACAGGGATTCGGGCTAATTCTTCAAACAAATATTCTCCTACTAGTCCTGCGTGCCATGATGTGCCACAACCTACAATGATAATCCGTTTAAGGTTCTTGATTTTGTGTTCGTACTCTTTCAGGCTTCGCATGGCAAAAGTGCCCGTTTTAGGGTCGAACCTTCCCCGAATGCTATCGTAAATGGAGCGAGGCTGCTCGTGAATTTCTTTCAGCATGAAATGGGGGTATCCCCCTTTTTCTATTGCTTCGAGATTAAGTTCCAACTGCTGTATGAATGGCGATACTTCTTCGTTGGCTATCGTTCTTATGGTGAGTTCTTTATCGCGTATGTAGGCTATTTCACCGTCCTCCAGGTAGGTAACTTTTCGGGTGTATTCTATGATTGGGGTGGCATCGCTGGCCATAAAGTACTCTCCCGCTTCTCCTATTCCTACTACCAGGGGGCTACCCTTTCTTGCTCCGATAAGTTTGGTTGGTTCGTTTTTTGAAATAATAACAATCGCATAAGCTCCCACCACTTCGTTTAGGGCCAGCCTTACCGCTTCTTCCAGAGAGCAACCTTCCTGAGTTTTGATTTCTTCTATGAGATGAACGAGCACTTCTGTATCGGTGTCGCTTATAAAGCTATGGCCTCTGTTTTTTAGTTCTTCCTTTAAAGTTGCGTAATTTTCTATGATGCCATTATGTATAATAGCAATATCACCTGATTGAGAAAGGTGCGGATGGCTGTTGATGTCGTTTGGCTCGCCATGTGTTGCCCAGCGGGTGTGCCCCATGCCCAGCGTTCCACTAATGGCTTTATCGCGGGTAGAGTCCTCCAATTCAGATACTTTCCCTTTTTGTTTATAGACTTTAAGCTCATTTTTATTCAAAATGGCGATCCCGGCGCTGTCGTAACCGCGATATTCCAACCTCTTTAATCCCTTGATTAAAATGGGGTACACCTCGCGATGGCCAATGTAAGCTACGATTCCACACATATTCAGCGAATTTTGGTATAAGTAATTCTAAACACAATTTTAGAATTTTTATCAGAAGAATTTTCAAACACTGCACGCTGTCCGTTTGCGTCTGGCATAGAAACAATGAAACCGTTATTTTTTACATTTCCTAATACTAAATCTTGCATAAAACGGGTAATGTTTATTCGATATCTCTTTCGGAATTTTCCATTGTTGAGCAATGTTTCGAGATTGCCGTCTGTGAACCTGGTGTCATTCGCTTCACTTCCATCATCTGTTATTCTTAAGAATGAAATTCTCGCAGGAGGTTTATACAAAGAATCATACTGTGCATAGTCTTCAGAGAGTGGAACGATAATTTCGGCTTTATTAATCACAATATTTTTTGGTAATGAATCCAGATAAGGTATGGTTAGCTTTATCTTTGTTCCACCTCCGCTTTGCACCGGAAGCAACGGGTCGTTGGCGGCCTGAGGATTGGTTAATGCTTGCTTTACTATTTGCGAAAAAGAATGCTCGAAACGGTTTACGGTTTGACCAAAATTTGTTATTGGGAAAACATACACCAAAGAATCGCTAGCATTGTTTTGGTAGTATAAATAAATACCGCTTTCCGGAGAAAACAGGTCTAATGATGCAAGCCCGTTTCCGTTTATGCCAGATTCTACAGCCACACAAAGTCCTTTCAGAAAAGATAAAAAAGCAGTGCTGTTTTGCAGGTTGGCCGGGTCGGCCAGCAAAATTTTGTTTCCAAAAGCCTCACTAAGGCGAATGCGCAGTTGGGGGGCAAAGCTTCTTCCATATACTTTTACACTGTCTTTGATATTGGGGGTAAATGAATTTTTCTTGCCAACCGGAGGTATTTTTACTGAAAAAGAAGATTGAGCGTAATAAGTAACATTTCCCAGAATATCTTCATTAAGCTCATAGACTACAAGGTTGAGCGGTACTGAAAAAGTTCCGTAAATGCCGCGGTACCGTAGCGCTAATACACAGGAGTCAAGTTTAGCGCCATCTCCGAAGTTGATGTTATTGGTAGTAGTACGAAAATTCGCGTAAAAGGCAGCAGTGGTGGAACCTACCAAAGGGTCATTAATATTTCCCACTATACCGCCACCTACTCCGTTAGTTCTGACTCTACCTTCTTCAATAAGTTCACTTCGTACTTCTAAGGTATCGGTTGTTCCCAGCAGCAGCTCCTCTTCAGGGCGAAGAAAGCTATTATCGTCAATAGCAGGGTCTTTGCAACTGCTAATTGCTACAAAAAAAGCAGTGAGCCAAAGGCTTACTGCTTTTACATAGTGACATTTCATTATATTCTTAAAAGAGATGAGACGTAGCTGTTCTTGTTAATTTAGCGACTCCATGATGTCGTAGAAAAATTTGCTCACTTCTTCTACTTTGCCTTCAACGTTATCCTCATCCAAACGCATATTTAGCACGGGCTTTTTAACCTTTTTAACGTGCTTTTGAACGCGTTCATTCAGCTCAGAGTCGCCTATGATGAGCGCATCTGCAAATTCTGTACCACCAATCAACAAACTTGCGTTGTCTCCGTTTTTAAAATATTCTACGTGTTTTGGAGTGATTTCGTCACTTATCTTAAGCAAGGTAGGGAAGTTGTCTTTCAATGTGCTGGGGAAATCGTTGTTA
>JAVQWQ010000007.1:0-34463 GCA_033578915.1 Chitinophagales bacterium
GCTTAGCGATACAGTAGGGTTCATACGTAAACTGCCACACCATCTGATAGAGAGCTTTAAAAGCACTTTGGATGAAGCTATAGAGGCAGATATTTTGCTCCATGTGGTTGATATATCTCACCCTGCTTTTGAAGAGCAGATTGCTGTGGTAAACAAAATCCTGCAAGAATTAAATGCACATCAAAAACCAACCATTCTTGTGTTTAATAAGATGGATTTGTACGAACAAAAATATTTTGATGAATTTCTCCCTCATGAAATTAAAAGAAGCCTGCTGCAAGAACTACAACAAAGTTGGATAGCCCGTACAAACGACCATGCCATATTTATCAGTGCTACTGCAAACAGAAACACAGCTGAACTTCGCGAAATTATTTTTAAGAAAGTGAAAGAACTGTACCTTCAAAGATACCCATACAAAGCCGGTTACTTAAATGAAGAATATCTTCAAACAGTATAAACTGCTGCTAAATAAAAATGCATCATTTACCTGCTCACTACAATTTTTTTAATGGTTGAACTCGTAGAAACACGTATAAAATAAACTCCAGATTGCAGTTCATCAACTGCCGTGCTTATTGTATTTATTCCGGATTCCGGTAGTAGCGGAATAGACTTTACTTTCCTTCCGCTTATTTCAGAAATGTCAAGGCTGCAAGGCTCTGGTTTCAAAACATGTAATTTTACCGTCAGGATATTTTCTACAGGATTTGGAAAAATTTCTGATATGTGGTAGAGGAAATCTTCGAAGACAACGCTCAGTGTCAAGTTTCGAGTTATTACGCAACCGCTTTCATTCTTTACCCAAACCGTTATTGAATCATTTCTATGAATGCTGAAAATGTTGTTTTGCTGCCAGGTGTTTCCATCTAAAGAATACCATAACGTATCCCCTCCCCCATAAGCATCTATCAAGACATTGATGTTACCCTGCGATCCGCCAATCAAATTTATTTGCTTAATGTATAGCGAATCCGGCTCACGCATTACAAATACTATCTCTCTTGTACAGCCCATGCTATCCGTTGCAGTAATGCGATACAACCCGGGCATAAGATTATTTCTAAACGGAGCGCTGTCCCCATCCTGCCATTGATAAGAAATCCCAGAGCCTGATAATTCAACTGTACCATTATTCTCTCCTTTGCATCGTATGGGTAAGATTCTCACCTCAAACGAAGTACTGCAGCGATTGAAATTATAATTATGTGTGTGTAATATGGCGTGATGCAAGTTCAATCGTCCATCGCTGGTACACTTGTTTTTTTGTGTAGAAGAGACTGTGGCCGAATTCAGCAACCATTCTTTTATCAACAGAGAAAGAGAGTCCGGGTATAGAAAGTAATCATAGATAAATGAATCAGGCGCTTCAGCAAACATAGCAGCGACAGCGCCTGTTACGTGAGGACAGGCAAAGGAAGTACCGGATTGGTCGCCATAGCTGTTATTGGTTTGAGTGGAAAGCACAGAGGTAGCCGGCGCGGCTATGTCAATATTCTCTGGGCCATAACCACCGTATCGGTTGTTAGATGCAGAATGGCCTTTTACACTGATGAGCCATTTGCTAGGACAAGTAGTTGGAATGTCGCCCATCAGATCAACGTTGATATTCTGGTTGGTTGTTGCCGCCACATTAATTATGCCCAGCTTACCCATAGTGTCGTATAAGGCGCACCAGATAGGATAATTCGCGGGCTTGCCTCTATCCACGCCAAAAGAAGAGTTTACTGCCACAATAAAAGCGCCTTTTACACCACTTGTTTCGTTCCATAACTTGCGCATCTCAATCAC
This sequence comes from Chitinophagales bacterium, assembly GCA_033578915.1. GTDB lineage: Bacteria > Bacteroidota > Bacteroidia > Chitinophagales > LD1 > UBA7692. The sequence continues at coordinate 1,792 of JAVQWQ010000007.1, forward strand.
ATAATCATACCCTTTTATTACAATACTCTCTTGCGTGGAGGAGGCACCAACCGGAAGTATTTTTAAACCCCAAACCACTCCGGCTACTCCGGCACCATTGTTTCCTTTGGCGCCAATAATGCCGGAAATACCGGTAGAATGGTTGTTTCCGCCTCCGCCACTGGTGTTCCCATTGTTATTGTATGCATTCCAGCCTTGATAATCATCTATAAAGCCATTGCCGTCATCGTCTATGCCATTAGAAGGTATTTCATGATGATTGATAAAAAAATTCAGGTCGGGATGATTAAGTGCAAAAAACTCATCGACCACAGCTACAACCATTGTATCACCGGTTTTAGTGATGGGGGATGTATTTATTTCCCATGCAGGCGTAGCATTAATATCAATTCCTTTTATACCGTTTTGCTGGCCTGTATTCAGCATATTCCATTGCTGGCTGAAGTAGGTATCGTTGGGTATGAATCCACGAAACGAAAATTCATGATTGTATTGAGCGGCAATAACATTGCGCTTTTGAGATATGTAGGCCAACTCCTCCTTCAAAAAAGATTTGTCTTTCTTTTCCAGCAAGTAGATGTGCATCTTTTTAGAGAGTGTGTCCTTAATACGCACATCTCTTATTTCATGGAGTAATTCATCAAGAGTACCCTCACTATTGAGTTGGACGATACATTCACTTACTATTGCATTCTCTTCAGGCTGCGCAAAAAAAGTGGAGGTGATGGTAAGAAGAACTACCGTAATAAAAGATTTGATAAGTTTATATTTTAAATTAATTAAAATAGACATATAATTTTATAGATGTTTGTTTCTTTCTTATGTTTATCAAAACTTAGTTTTTACATTAATTAAACAAAGTAAGGCATAAAATCATTTGTGTTTTTCAAAAAACCCTGAATATGATGTTATTTTTGTACAGAAAAGATTTTTGATGCAAAAAGGAGCGTGTGTTAGGGCAGTTAATTAACCGATATTTTTCGGGAGACAAAGACTTACTAAAATTCATCAAGGGCATTACAGGCGTTACTCCCAAAAAGTTAAAACTGTATAGACAAGTCTTCTGCCACCGTTCAAAGTTTTCACAACCGGAACTAAATAATGAACGGCTGGAGCTTTTGGGCGATAGCATACTTGATGCTTGCGTATGTGATTTTTTATTGAAGAAATTTCCTTACAAAGATGAGGGATTTATCACTATGCTTCGTTCGAAAGTAGTAAACCGAAAACAACTTAATGAAATAGGTGAAAGACTGGGATTGACAAGCCGGTTGGACTATCAAAGAAATCAATTGAGTGAATCGGCAAAAGATATTGCCGGAAATACTTTTGAAGCGCTGGTCGGAGCTTTGTATCTGGATGCAGGATTTGAAAAGACAAAAAAATTTATTCAACAAAGAGTGCTGAGCCAGATGCTCGATATAGAATCTATTATGGCTTCAGAGCACGATTATAAAAGCAAACTCTTCCATTATGCCCAAAGAGAAGGAAAAAAACTGGAATTTGTACTGCACAAACACGAAAAAGTAAAAAACAGAAGCTATTTTGTAATACATTTATTTATTGATGGCAACTTTGTATCTGCCGGAGAAGGTTTCAACAAAAAAACTGCTGAGCAAAGCGCAGCCATGCATGCCTACCAAAAAATCGGTATGCTTGTTACTACTTGAAAACAGTACTTGCATATTCATCCGCGAGGAAATTTACAGTGTATATCTAAAAGCAAAAATTTTCGAAAGTGATTGTCATCAATAGCGGATTAATTTCAGCGTTTTATTCCGCTCTGCCAAAAGAATATAGGTGCCCCTGCTGTTAAGGTGTATGGGCAAAGTCTGTTTTCCCGGATAAACAATATATTCTCCAATCAATCGGCCGCTCATGTCGTAAAGATGCAAATGCGTTTTCGAATAAGTAATTACATCAATACTGCCTTCATCGTTAATGCGAGCAGTTAGTTGTGGAGCAAAACTTTGCTCATCGGCAACACTAAGTGTTAATCCCGTAACCACTCTAAAAAGAACGAAATTCGCTTTGCCGCTTTTTTCAAAACTCCCGGAACTTAAAAACCTTCCATCTTTTTGTAATACAGAGCGGCTATTGTAAGTTTTATCATTCAAAGTTTCATTAAAAGAAACTTCTAAAAGCCCATTTATGCCAAAGTCGCTATCTATGTTTCCATTAGCTAGAAACCTTGCTGTCCAAAATCTTTGAAAAAAGTTTTGCAACACAGAACTGCCGCTTACAAGAATTTTCCCATCGGGTTGTATGGCAATTCCTCCAGGAAGTATTGATTTATATCCAAAATCTGCCTCTATTCTTCCGGCATTACCAAATTGCCCCAAAACCGAACCATTAGCCGTCAATTTGGCAAGCCCAAGTTTTTCATTGATTACTGCAGCTACAATGTAGCTTGAATCTAAATCCATAGCCACATCAAAGCAACGTGCCGAAGTGGAAACCAAGCGATTTATGCCGGTTAGTCCCTAATACGCTTATATCGTAGTTGCCAGTGGGAGTAAGGCGAGTATAGAATATATACTTAACAGAGGATTTGATGTAATCTCCAATAATAACCATGTTACCATTTGCATCAACTTGAATGAATCGAGGTTGCGGATCGGTATTAATGACAACTGTCTTTACACCTGCCGAGCCGAAATTTTGATCTAAGCTGCCATCCGGTTTGTATTTGGCTATTACGATGTTGGAGTCATTAGCTCCTTTTCCCCCAACTAAATAAATATTCCCGTTCTTATCCAAAGCGGCAGCGCCAAAATTTGCAGATACTGCAGTAGTAACTATTCCATCGAAACTGAATGAATTGTCTAAATCGCCATTGGTAAGGTATCTGGCTATTACGAACCCATTGCTATTACTTCCGGCAGCAAGAATTTTATTATCCGGCTGAATAAGAATTTTTGATAAAGTAGCATCGCTATTTGCGATTACAGTTTGCACCTTACCGTCAGAAGAAAACGAGTTGTCGAAAGAGCCATCAGGATTAAGCCGGGCTATGGCAAAGCACTTTTTTCCAGACAGATTAGATGAACCGGCAGCAATAATTTTTTGATTATTATCTATGGTTACATCTGAGCAATAATCACTTTGTTGGCTAAAAGAAAAAGAAAGTTTTCCGTTTCCGTTAAAGTCGGGATCTAATATGCCGGAAGATTGGCTCTGTATAAAATTGAAAAACCAGCAAAAGCCAATGGAAAGTACTTTTCCTAAAGTGATAAAGTTTTTCATAAATAGATATTGGAATTAATTAATTGATGAAGAGGAAAAAGATTAAAAATTTATGATGATAATCGTGTTTAAAGATAAAACTAATCTAATTTGAAACCTTTGAATTTTTGCTGCGAATCAATCATAAAACATTGGTACGTCATTTTTTAAATCAATCTATCTCGAAGTTATTCTTTAAATAACAGACAGACGGAATTATTTTAAAACATCTTCTAAAAACACTTATCTTTTTTGGGTGTTAGGTGAATTTTCAGTTTCATTGTAACACATGGAACAGCCGCAGCAGACAGAGAAGTTGCCTATTGACTTAAGAAGGATATGGATTCCGCTGCTCATTAGTGTTGGCGTATCGGTGTACCTGATATGGGGCAAACTTGACCTGAATACCTTGCAGGATTTGCAATTCAATCAACAGATGTTGGTTGGTTTATTATTAGGTATCGTAACGGTATCTTTTCGCGACCTCGCCTACATGTACCGCCTGAAGACAATTTTTGGCGAAGGTATGAGTTGGTGGGTTAGCCTGCAGGTCATACTGCTTTGGGAATTCGGAAGCGCTGTAACGCCTGGCGCTGTGGGCGGTATTGCATTAGCCTTATTCATTTTAAGGAAAGAAGGTTTCAGCTACGGGCAGAGCGTTGCCACCATCGTGCTTACAACCATCATGGACAACTTAGCTTTTGTGCTAGTATTCACGATACTTTTTTTGATAAACGGCCATGCCATGTTTGATGTTTCCGCATTATGCCCCGACTTGCAGGGACACCCGGTATTGTTAGGATTGAGATCTATTTCCAGAGGTGCTTGGATAGTGTATGGTGTGCTGATAGCGGTAACGGCTTTTCTGATTGCTGGTTTATTGATTAGCCCTGTTGCTGCACAAAAATTTTTCTACAGGCTTGGCGATGCTAAACTGCTCCGGCGATTCAAAAAAAATTTTCAAATACTGGGCGATGATATTGTAATTACTGCTCAGGTCTTTCAAAACTCCGGCTTTTTATTTTGGTTAAAAATTTCTTTTGCAACCCTGGTAACCTGGATAAGCCGCTATCTTTTAGCAAACAGTTTATTATATGCATTTAACCCACAGCCCCTTGACCATTGGAATATTTTTTCAAGGCAGTATGTGTTGTGGACCTTTATCATGTTGCCATCCACGCCCGGAGCCAGCGGCCTGGCAGAGCTCAGTTTTATCGCTTTAAATTGTGAATTTATGCCCGGAGGGCTTTCTGCTGCTATTGCTACTGTGTGGCGATTGTATAGTTATTATAACTACATCCTCGCGGGAATCATTGTTTTGCCCAAATGGCTCAATCGCGTGAACAAATAATTTTATTCACTTATCTCCAACAGGCCGAATCTGGTCCCATTACGCATGCTTTCTTCCAGGGCGGCACAACAATCTTGCAAAGTTTTCTCCAGAGGTAAAAAATTATAATTAAAAGTGCTGCGAAACAAAGCATTGTTGTATTGTAAACGTTGTGTTGCAATATTAAGTTTTTCGGAGGTGAGCAAAGCCCCATGATTAAACCATCTTTCGTAAATACTCATAATCGGAGAAGCCATTGAAGTATGCCAGGATTTTATTTCAATAAAAGGATGCCTTACACGCAGTATTTCAGCTATTTTTTGAATGATTGTTTTTAAAGAGACATTATGCGCACTCACAATGTATTGTGTGCCGGGTTGGGCTTTTTCCATGAGGGTGATCAGCGCCATTGCAGCATCGCGGACATCAATAAATCCATTTACCCCTGAAGTGTAAAAAGGGAACTTCTTTTTTACCAGCAGAAAAATATTATTCGGCTCGCTGTCCCACCAACCTCCACCAAGAATAGTAGAAACATTGGCAATGATTGTGGGTAATCCTTCAGCTGCGGCACGCCATACTTCACGCTCTGCAAAGTGTTTGCTGCGGAAGTAATTTATCATTCCTAAAGTTTCGCTGTAAACGGTTGTTTCATCAATGATTTTTTGCGGAGGGTGAAAACCAAAAGCGGCAGTAGAACTAACATGTATAAACTTTTCCACACCATTTGCCAGAGCCGAATTAGCTACATTAGCTGTTCCCTCCACATTTACTTTGTACAGGTTGTAGGCGTCTTTTTTTTTGAATGATACAAGGGCAGCACAATGAAACACTTGTTTTACATCTTTCATGGCTTCCTCTAAAGAAACGACATCGGTAATATCGCCTTCTACCCATTCTATCTTTTCAGCGTAATCTCCCAACAAACTCAAATCGGAATGTTTTCTCCGCAAAGCTCTCACCTTGAGCCCACGGGCAAGCAGTGCACGAGCGAGATAAGAACCTAAGAGGCCGGTAGCGCCTGTAACTAAAATCATACGGGAGATTGAAATAAAAAATTTTAAATATATACGATAAGGTGTTTTTTCACCTTACTTTTTAGATTGTTTCTTCAAATAGGCATCATCTCTTTTTTTCCCTCCAAACAAAGAGAAATTGACATAGCGATATGGATTAGCCTTAAGGTCTTTCAGCAACAGGTCGAGGCTATTGATTGTTGAATCGATGTCTGCATATAGCTTATCATCTTTAACCAACTTTCCTATTGTGCCTTTGCCTTTATTGATTTCTGCAAGAATATTGCGTAATTCACTGAGGGTTTTCTGGGCTTCTTCTATTGTTCCCTTAATATCAGCAGCGGCAAGAGAATCAGAAATCATGCCAACATTTTTCATAGCACGCGTAATCTCTGCATTACTTTTATTCAGATTAGCGGTAAATGATTCTACATTTTTCAAGGAATTCTGTATGGAACCGGAAGAAGTTACCTGATGGATATCGGAAGTGATGGCCTCCAGATGTGCAAGCGATTTATTAAGATTGGCAACAGCATCACGTATGCTGGCAGGCTGGTTGCCCTTAAACAATGAGTTTATTTCTTTCAATGTAACTTCTAATTCATTAAGTACGCTGCCTACCTTGGCAAGCACAGGGTTGAATTTTTCCGAAATACCTCCAATGATGTCGCTCTGATATGACGACTGTATAGTATCCATATTTTTCAGCATGTTTTTGCTGGAGCCTAATTCAATATTCAGAACCTTTCCTCCTAAAAAATCGGTAGAAACTATAATGGCTTTTGAATCATCCGGTATGGGTATCTCATCGTCCACTGTAAATTCTACCGTTATTTTTCCGTTTACCGGATTATATTTCATATCGGATACCATCCCAATTTTATATCCGTGCACAACCACCTGGTTAGATTTATACAAACCATCTACTTTATCATAAACCGCATAGTATTTATTTTTTGCGACAAACAAATTAATACCTTTCAAATAGTAGAAGCCAAGCACAAAAATGATTACGGTGATTATGCTGAAAATGCCGACTTTGGTTGCGTTGGTCACAATTTTTCTGTTTCGAAATCGCTCAAAAATAAACCTTTAAGCTGCTTTAGCAAACCTGCGTGCAGGAAAGAATCTGATAATCAAGCCTTCTGCAAGGAGAAAAAGGAGCGCTGCCCAAATGAGCCACTTCCATAAAGGGTATCTTTTAGCAGCTTGAGTTGCAGCTTTAGCGCCAAAAACCTCTGAATCTTGCATGATTCTGATACCCTTGTTTTTTTCTGCATATTCTCTCAACTCCTCTTTTGAAGCAAAGCGCATATCGCTTTCAGCCCTGTTGTAGTTGACTCCTACTGTTGCAAGCGTGCTATCACTGCCTTGTTGCACTATCCTGTAAAAACCGGAAATTTTCAATTCGTCTCCGGGTATGATCCTTGTAGTGTTTCCGTACACAAATTGTTGAGGTATAAACTCTGTCTGCGCTCCCTTCATTCTAAAAACATTTTCTTTTCCGGGAACTGCGTTTACTACAAAAGACGCCTTGCGGCCTATGGTTAAAACCAGCGGGCCGGAGTTTCCGCGCAACACGGCCATTTTAAAGAGCATAGGCGCAAATAGCGGGCTTTGAGGCATCTCGCTGTTTTGATTATCTATCGGAACAGCGCTTAAATAAAAAGCACCATTGCCGTTGGTAAATTTTGCCACCAACAAATCTCCTTCCACTGTTTTGAGAATATCTTCTCGTGTTGGTGAAATCGCTTTGCTGAATACTACATGGCGTTGTACAACAGGGTAGCGCATATTCTCCGGCCTTTTGGCAAAAACATCTTTAAAAATATTCTGCTCCAAATTTATATCCGCAGCGCGTGTTTCAACGTCAGAAAATCCGTCTATCTGGGGTGCGCCATTGCTCAGAAGAAATTTGTTGTAGCTGTCTTTATCAGCCTCCAATGAAGGAAAAAGTAAAAGGTTCCCTCCGGATGAAATATAGTTGGTAAGGAGAACAGATAGCTCGTTCGAAAGTTGACGCAGGTTGCAAACCGTTACCAAAGCATAGGAGCTGAGATCGCGCGGGGCAGCGGAGGGGGTTGTTTCCTCAAGCAAAAACTGATCGTTCTTACCAAATACAGCGCGGATAAATTTGTTGGGCATATCAGCTATGGAGAGAATTTTCAGTTGTTCAGATACTGGAAATCCAACATAAAATGTATTATCAAATATCACCGGCTCATCTTTTATAGAAATAAGAAGTTCATTCCATCCACTTTTATAAGAAACAAAGTTTATAGTATCCTGAATAAAACTTCCTGCAGAAACTGATATTTCTTTACTCAGCTTGATTTGTCCATTTAGAAAAGCGCTTAAGCTGACTGCATTAGCGTCAATAGTCCCGTAATTTCTGATTTTAATGACAAGGCTTATGTTTCGGCCTGGCATTTGAAACGGCTCAGTAAAATAACAGGTATCAACTGAAATGTTCTCAGAAGCAGCAGCTTCAATACAAAGCAGATTCGTAGTGATTTTGGGCGAAATACCTTCGCTTTCTTCCATCATACTCTTTTGAAAGTCTGATAATACAAAAGCTTGCTTAGCACTCTCTTCAGCTTCTATAAAAGATTCTGACTGCATTTTTATAATGTCTGAAAATTTTCTGGACGCAGAAGAAAATGTAATTTCCTCAATAGCAGAGAGCGCTTCTTCTTTGCTGAGCTGCCTGATTTCAGCGCCACTGAATTGTTGCGTAAGTATCTGAAAACGGTCCTGGTCATCAAAACTTTTGACAATAGCTGTCGCAGCGCTTTTCGCTTTATCTAGCAATGAAAAATTATCGCTCAGGCGATTCATGGAAAAAGAGTTATCAATAAATATGCTCACATAATTTTTGCCTCCGGCAGATATAGCGCTTCCCGGAAAATAGGGCTGAGCAAAAGCGAGAATCAGTGCACTGAGCGCAAGCAGGCGCATAGCAAGAATCAATAAATGTTTCAGCCTGTTGTATGCCGTACTCTCCTGCTGAATGTTTTTTAAAAAACGGACGTTGCTGAAATATACCGTTTTGTAGCGCCTGAAGCGAAACAGATGTACTGCAATAGGGATAGCCAGCAACAAAAAAGCCCAAAGAAAAGCAGGATATACAAATTGCATTTCTACAAAAAATGGAAGCCGCAAGAGCGGCTTCCGGCTATCGCGTCTGGGTGACTGGATTCGAACCAGCGACCACTTGCACCCCATGCAAGTGCGCTACCAGGCTGCGCCACACCCAGAAAGTTCTTGCAGCTTGGCTTGCGCCGTGTCTGAAGACAATTATTTCAGCACAAAAAACCGGTGCATATCTTCAGCACTTGCATGTCGTGGCGTATTGACCACCCTAACGCCCTGCAAACATAAAAATTCGAAGGGTTTTTTAATATGAAAAGTTGTAGGTTATCTGATTAAAAAAATCAAATCTTTTAGCCGTTTGAAAAGGCTTTAAGATTAACAGATATGATTTTTTAGTGTTTTTTTATTGTAGGAGAATATTTTTAAGAAATCTATAATTACTGAAATAAAAAATAAGCAAAAGTGTGCGTTCATATTAAATAGATTAGATAGTAATATACTTGAAAGATTTAAGTAGTCTTTCAAATAAGAATTTTCATTTTTGGCCGCTACAAACTATATAAGATATGCAATATCCCAACAGAGCAGTAGCGCCTCCTGTTAAGCCGGTTGAGAATATCAACATACCTCAAAGCCGGGAGTTGACGCTTGATAATGGCATAAAGCTTTTTACAATTTATTCTTCGAACTGCGAGGTGGCTCGACTGGACTTTTCATTTAAGGCCGGCAAATGGTATCAGCCCAAAAAACTTGTAGCTAAGCTTGCTGCGCGTATGCTGCGCGAAGGAACAATATCAAAAAACGCGAAAGAAATAGCAGACTTTTTTGACTACTATGGCTCAAATTTTTCTACCTCATCCGGAATGGAAACTGCAACTGTTTCGCTTTTTACACTCAGCAGATATTTGTCTGAACAGTTGCCATTAATATTTGAGATATTTACTGAAAGCGCCTTTCCTGAAAAAGAACTTCAAACGATTATTCAAAACGAAAAACAAAGCCTTGCAATAAATCTTGAAAAGAATGACTTTGTTGCAGGCAGACTATTTTCCCAGGCATTGTGGGGAGATAGGCACCCTTTTGGTATCATCAGCATGCCCGAAGATTACGACAATATAGATTCGGAAGAACTGAAAAAATTCTCACAAAAGCATTACAACGCCTCTAATGTTAATCTGATTATTTTAAGCGGAAACTTTACGGAAGACGACATCGCGCAGGTCAACAAGATTTTTGGCCAAAAGAACTGGATAGGAAATACTGTTGAAAAAAAATTCTTTATTGCTTCTCCTGCACAGGAAAAAGATATTTACCTGGAGAAAAAGGACAGCGTGCAAAGCGCTTTAGCCATCGGTAATATTACCATAAACAAACATCATCCTGATTATATAAAACTTCACATTGCAAATACTTTGCTAGGAGGTTATTTCGGCTCGCGGCTCATGTCTAATTTAAGGGAAGAGAAAGGGTACACTTATGGTATTCATTCCTCGCTGGTTTCGTATCTTTCAGGCAGTTACTTAGAAATCAGCAGTGAGGTCGGCAAATCAGTTAGATTGAACGCCATCAATGAAATAGAGAAAGAAATAAAGCAGTTATCCATTGAGCCTCCCGATGAAGAAGAACTATTTGTTGTAAAGAGCTATCTGAGCGGCAAACTGCTACGCTCGGTTGACGGTGTATTTAGATACGCTGAAGTGCTCAAAGGCCTGATTTTGCATCAACTCGATAGCAATTACATCCTGCAAAATCTAAAAACAATCCAGGAAATTAAAGCGGATGAAATACTGGAAATATGCAGGGAGTATTTAAGATTTGAAGACATGTATAAAGTAAGCGTGGGTTAATGATGAATGCTTATATGGATAGATTTTGCACAACACTTCAAAAAAATGTATTTGCAAAACATTATCTTTTAATAGTTACCTGTTGGCTGCTATTTCTTCATCTAACCTTTTCATTTAAAATATATGCTCAAACAGGAGAGTATCGCTCTCCCTCAAACCCCTTATACTGGAAAAATAAATTACCCAAACCGGGCTACTGGCAACAGGATGTTCATTATAAAATTAAAGCTACTATTGATGAAAGCACTGATATCATTCATGGAGAAGAAATTTTAATTTATTACAACAATTCGCCAGACACACTCAAAGAATTGTTCTTTCATTTATATCAAAATGCCTTTCAGCCCGGAAGCTACCTTCACCAACTGCAGGTGGCAAACGGTGTTAAGCCTGTTTATGGCAAATATGAGTCTGCTCGGCTTGGAATAGTGATTCAAAAAATAGCAGAATTAAATACTAAGAAAAGGACGAAAGAAAACCATGACTTCTATAAACCTCTGGCTTTTTATCCATTCGGAAATCTCAAAGCCGAATTAGACAACACTATCTTAAAGGTAATTCCATCACAGCCCATTCCGCCAAACGATTCTGCCGTACTTTTGATTCAATTCAAAACTTTTTTTGACACAGGCAGTACGCGCAGAAGGATGAAGAAATTTAAAGCATGGGGCTATACTCATTACAATGGATGTCAGTGGTACCCCAAAATTTGCGTCTATGACGCCCACAGCGGGTGGAACACCGATCAACACCTTAATCGAGAATTTTACGGTGATTTCGGTACGTTTGAAGTAGAGCTTACTTTTGCCGATAACTACATTGTCGAAGCCACCGGAACCTTATTAAATGAAGATGAAGTATTACCCGACTCTCTTAAAGCAAAAATTCACATCAGAAACTTTAAGGATAAACCATGGGGAGAAAAACCTAGCGAAATCCTCCCCTACTCAAAAGGTAAAACCAAAACGTGGAAATATAGGGCAATAAATGTCCATGATTTTGCTTTTACTGCAAACCCTGCCTATCGCATGGCCGACACAACAATCGAGCTGCAAGGTGGCCATTGTGTCCGTTGCGTAGCTCTTGCTCAGGAACCGCATTGCAGCGGATGGCAGAATGCTCATGAATATTGCGCTAAAATCATCAGTGTTTTCAGCCGGGATTTCGGACGATATGAATATCCTAAAATGGTAGTTGCCGATGCGGCAGACGGCATGGAATATCCGATGATTACACTTGACGGAGGACGCGATCCGGAATACAGAGGCTTATTGGTGCATGAAGTGGGACACAACTGGTTTTATGGAATGTTGGGTAACAATGAAACATATCGCCCGATGCTCGATGAAGGCTTTACTCAATTTATTACAGCATGGGGACTGGAGAAAATTGACAATACTGATACAATCATTTATGAATGGGATAAAATCAAAAACAAATACCTGCGATTTTTTACAAAACCGCAAAACATTCGCGACAGCCGCGTTTTTCTTGGATATTTATATGATGCCATTCAATATAATGATGAACCCATCAACACGCACAGTGATTACTTCCACGGTGCGCTGGGACAAGGAGGAGGCTACAGGCATGTGTACATGAAGACAGCTACTATGCTCTACAATCTTCAGTATGTGTTAGGGGATTCACTATTTCTTGAGGCTATGAAGCACTATGTAAATACCTGGAAGATAGCCCATCCCTATCCCGAAGATTTCCGGAATAGCATTATTCGCTACGTCAAAACTGACCTGAACTGGTTTTTTGACCAATGGATGGAAACAACAAAAAATATTGACTACAGAATAAGCAAGATAAAAAAGGGAACTTTAAAAGAAGCATACAGAATATATTTCAGAAGAAAGGGCAGGATGCACATGCCTTTAGATATTAGAGTGATTGCCCGCAACAATCGCATATATAATTTTTATATCCCGAACAACTGGTTTATAAAACCTGAAGCAATTAGCGATACAACAGTAACTATTTTGCCGCGATGGATAGGTTGGGATAAACTACAACCAGTTTATATCGCAGAAGTACAAATTCCTTCAGGCATTAAAAACATCATCATTGATCCGAGCAACCGGCTGGCCGATATAAACATGATGGACAACAGCTGGAGAAGAAAAGTTGAATTGCTTTTTGATTCGCGGATATTCCCTCCAGCTTCAAGAACTCATTACAGAATGTGGATGCGCCCGGATATCTGGTGGAATGCTTATGACGGCATAAAAGCAGGAGTGCATATCCACGGAAATTATTTGAATACAAAGCATGTTTTTGCGCTTACTTTATGGTGGAATACTAAACTATTGCAAGGAGGTAATGAATATTTTCCTGAGCAGGATAAAAATAAGGCTGCATTATTTTCTTTCCGCTTCGATTATCGAAATGCCATAGATCGTTTAATAAAACATACTTCCATCTATGTTGCTGCACGTTGGTTAGATGGCTTGCAACTGTACCGTGCCGGAGTTCAGAAAAATTTTCAGAATAACGTTGCCGTAGATTTAAATGTGAAAGCATTCAACCGTCCCAGAAGGGTTTGGAGAAATTATCTGGTATATCCTCAAGAGTGGAGCACTTTTGGCGATGAAGGAAATGCTTTAAATGCATCCGTTAATCTTTCAGCAAACTGGAGTTATCAACGGGCAAAAAATAGCGGCAGCGTTAGGCTTATGCTTCGCAGCGCCACATTGTTCAACCGTTTCGACTATCACTATATCGAAGCAGAGCATAAAAACAATATAAATTTTCGAATAGTGGAATTTCGTCATCGCCTCTTCGGAAGAATAGGAACCGGCAGTTCTATGCCTCGCGAGAGCGCTCTTTATTTTGCAGGCGCAAATGCAGAAGATTTTATGGAAAACAAATATGTGAGAGCTGCTGGTTTCGTCCCGCCTACATGGGCAAAGGCATACGGAGAGCGTATCGGCCATTTTCATTACGGTGGAGGACTGAATCTTCGCGGATACAGTGGTTATCTGATTCCTGAAAGAGATGATGCAGGTAATATATCCCTTGCATATCGCGGAAATAGTGGTTGGTCGCTCAATACCGAATTGGATTTTACGCCTTTGTTCCGCTTTAAGAAAAACAAACTTGCCGAATGGGTTGGGTTGAATCCCTACCTTTTCGCAGATGCAGGTATGATAGTTTACGAGAATTCGCTTAGGGAAAAACAACTTTCTCAACTGCGTGCCGATGCCGGCGCAGGGATTGCCCTTACAATTCGCAAATGGAGCGTACTGCAAGGTATTAAACCTCTGACGATACGATTTGACGTGCCTTTTTACGTGAGCCATGCACCAGCAGAAGAACAAAATCTTGCATGGCGATTCCTGATAGGTATCAACAGAGCTTTTTAAAACATTTCAAAAAGAAATAATTTATCGGAAATACGATAAATCTTTCTGTGGTGGCTCATCATTTTCATCATTGAAGCCATTTACTACATCGCTTGAAGCGATATACTGCCGTTTAAGGAGATAGCGGAATAAGATATACAATAAAACTTCTGCTGCGATTGAAACAGGCAGAAAAGGTAATAATTTATGGATTTTATCCGGGTTTGTAAACACTTCTTTTCCCAGCAAAAACCATAAAAGGATAACAATACCTACATTCAAAATAATGTAAGACAAAACGAAATTTACTACCCAGCGCTGCGGGCGTAGTCCGCGTTTCACAGCAAGATTGTGCAAGCTGAAACTGAAAATTATAAGTAAAATGAGGTCTAACATAACATACAAAAAATTCAAGCCTGTGCAACCGGGCCAAATCCCATGGGAAAGGGAGGAGGAAGGTCGTCATCCTGTATTTGCCCGAATTGTGCTTCGTATTTGCTTACATTATCGCTTAGCGCCCTTATGAGCCGTTTAGCGTGCTGCGGGGTTAGAATGATTCGGGATTTTACCTTTGCCTTAGGCATATTGGGCACAATTCTGATAAAATCAATCACGAATTCGCTGTTGGAATGCGATATAATGGCTAAATTGGAATAAATTCCTTCAGCTACATCTTCAGAAAGCTCGATGTTTATCTGGTTTTCGACGGGATTATTGATGTCCATCATTTTTAGTTGCAATGTTAGTGTTTAATAAAATGTTTATTTCAGAAAAAAACACAATCACTTTCGGCTATAGTTAGGGGCTTCTTTGGTAATGGTAACATCATGCGGATGCGATTCAGCAACGCCGGCAGCCGTTATTCTAACAAAGCGTGCATTTTGTAGTTCAGAAATATTTTTTGCACCGCAATAGCCCATACCCGCACGCAGCCCTCCTATATATTGATACATTACTTCGCTTAGGCTGCCCTTGTATGGCACTCTGCCGACTATGCCTTCGGGAACTAATTTTTTTATGTCATCTTCTACATCTTGAAAATACCTGTCTTTAGAACCCTCTTTCATGGCCTCTATGCTGCCCATGCCGCGATAGGTCTTAAATTTCCTTCCTTCATAAATAATAGTTTCTCCGGGGCTTTCATCTGTTCCTGCGAAAATACTACCCGCCATGACGGTGTCAGCGCCAGCAGCAATGGCCTTTACAATGTCTCCGGTGTATCGAATACCCCCATCGCCTATAATAGGTACTCCGGCCTTTTTGGCGGCTTTTGCCGCATGCATAATTGCTGAAATTTGCGGTACCCCCACACCTGCTACTACACGGGTTGTACAAATAGAGCCTGGGCCAACTCCAACTTTTACCGCATCCGCTCCGGCTTGTATTAAAGCCTTTGCGCCTTCTTCAGTAGCAACATTGCCTCCTATCACTTCAAGATGTTTAAAGTTTGACTTGATTTTTTTTATAGCCATCAACACCCCCTTGGAATGCCCATGAGCAGTGTCCACACATACTACATCCACTCCAACAGAAATCAATGCTTCAATGCGCTCCAACATATCTTCGGTAACGCCCACGGCAGCGCCACACAACAACCTTCCCAGATTGTCTTTAGCGGCATTAGGGTGATTGCGCAACTTTAAGATATCCTTATAAGTAATCAGACCTGCCAGCTTGCCATTTTTTTCTACAACAGGCAACTTTTCAATCTTATATTTCTCCAGAATTTTTTCTGCTTGCTTGAGGTCTGTGCCTTTCGGGGCGGTAATGAGATTTTCTTTGGTCATTACCTCAGTTACCTTTCGCTTCATGTTTTTTTCGAAACGCAAATCGCGGTTGGTGAGTATGCCAACCAATTTTCCGATTTGATCTACAATAGGTATTCCTCCAATCTTGTTTTCACTCATTATTTTATGTGCATCGCCTATCACAGCATCTTCGTGCAGCACAATGGGGTCTATGATCATGCCGCTGTCGGCACGTTTCACCTTGCGCACCATTTCTGCCTGCTGTTCTTTGGACATATTTTTATGAATAATGCCTATGCCGCCCTCGCGCGCAATAGCGATGGCCAGCGCATATTCGGTTACCGTATCCATGGCGGCAGAGACCAGGGGTACATTTAAAGAAATATTTCTGGTGAGCTTGGAAGTTATGTCAACCTCTCTTGGCAAAACTTCTGAATAGCCGGGAATGAGCAGTACATCATCAAAGGTGATACCTTCTTCGCTTATTTTAGGTTCAGTCTTTTTTGTTGCCATGTGCAAAGCTAAATAATTTTCGCGCGAAGGCAGCATCAAATAGCTTTAGTATGTCTTTTGCCGTTGTGAATGAACAATTTTGTTGAAAAAACCATTTCATTTGCATTGTTTAAAATCATTCTAAACAAGAGTGCAACGAATTATTTCTCTCATATGGGTTGGATTTTTCCTACAATGTTCAAACCTGTTTGCAGCCGGGCAAGAAGAAATCAGGACACTGGTTCATACCCTCGATTACATTTCTCACGACTACGGACATGCGATAAAAGATGGAAAAATAACCGATGCCGAAGAGTATCATGAAATGAAAGAGTTTAGTGAGGCTTTGCTCACTCAAGCTAATAAAATAATACCTCACGACACCCTCACTATCCTGGAATTAAAAAAATTACAAGAGTTAATCGCTGCCAAAGCAGAAAAAGAGATTGTAAGCAAAGCTGCAAATTTGCTTAGTCAAAAATTAGCTACCGAATACAAATTATCTGTATCCCCACAGATTTATCCCGATATTTTGAATGGAGAAAAAGTCTATACCACCGCATGTGCGAGATGCCACGGCGAAAAAGGGCATGGAGATGGAGCGGATGGCAAAGGCTTGTCTCCGGCACCGAGAAATTTTCACGATGATGAAAAAATGAGAACTTTAAGTGCATTTACGATATTCAATACCGTAAGGCTGGGAATACAGGGAACCGGCATGGTAGCCAATACAGAACTTACTGATAAAGAGGTATGGGATGTGGCCTTCTATGTATTATCGCTGCGATATGCAAATCAAAAAAAGGTTAGAAATGAAGATGCACCCAATCTTAAACTGGAAGAGCTCGCCACAATATCAGATGATGATTTAGCATTACGTGGATGGCAAACAAACCAGATTGCAGCGCTCAGGCTTAAACGCACAAATTCGGATAAACATAATTTTATAGCAACCGCTAATGACTTGCTGCAAAGAAGTGTAGAAGCTTATGAAAATGCGGATTATTCAGAAGCAGAGCGTTTGGCATTAGCGGCCTATCTCGAAGGCATTGAGCCATTGGAATTGCAGTTAAAACAAGCAGATGAGGAGGTTGCAGAAGCCGTTGAAAAAAATTTTCTTGAATTCAGACAAAAAATTTCTGGCAGAGCTGCCACAGAAGAAGTTAAATCTGCTGCGGAGAAGGCAGCCTTTTCTCTGCAGCAAGCAACGTATGTGCTGCAAAATACAAAAACATCATTTTGGGTTGCCTTTTCACTTACCCTGCTTGTGTTAATACGTGAGGGCGTTGAGGCATTTCTAATCATCATGGTCTTGCTGGCAGTATTACAAAAAGCCGGACTAAGCAATAGAAAAAAATTCATTCATATCGGATGGATTGCTGCGATTGTATTTGGATTGATATTGTGGAGCGCAAGCGGCAAAGCTTTGCAAGCCAGTATCATGAATATAGAAATAATCGAAGGAGCGGTCTCATTACTTGCCGTAGGAGTTATGTTGTATGTCAGCTTTTGGCTTCATAGCAAAACAAAGGCAGATGCATGGAAAAAATATGTAACCTCTCTTGCGGCAAAAGCCAATCATAACGGAAGTGGCTGGGGCTTAACAGCGCTAACGTTTTTCGTGGCTTTTCGCGAAGTATTTGAAAGCATCCTTTTTCTTTCGGCTTTGCATATTCAAACTAAAGGCACACAAAGTTTAGCGATGGCAAGTGGAATCGTTGCAGCTATATTCATTGTACTGGCTTTAGCATGGATTACCATCCGCTTTTCTGCACGACTTCCTTTGCAACAGCTTTTCCGCATTTCTTCTTTAACCATTCTTGTAATAGCGTGCATTCTCATAGGTAAAGGAATCCATTCTTTTCAGGAGGCAGGAATAATACCAGAAACCTTCTGGAAAATAATTCCCGAATGGCCTGTGTTAGGTATTTATCCAACACGTGAAACTATATTATCACAGATTTTTTTGCTTATTCTTTTGTTTTTAATATTCAGGATGCTTCAACAACCATCTTCAAAAAACAAAAACCCATAAAGGCATTAGCACTAGATCAAAAAAAGTATCTATATGTTTATAAATTTTGTTGAGAACCGTTCTCCTCACTGATTATTAATTTTCAACTATGAATTTGTGCAACTGTGCCCATCATTTTTTTCTTAAGCAATTACCCAAAAAATAGTAAGCATTCGAAAAATTGAATTGATTTAGTAATGTTTTCTTACTGAGTGTTCTGTAAAATATTGGCAGCTAATTTTCTATCTGCATTTTATCTTTTATAAAATTTATAATTTCACGCCTTTCAAAAGGAAAATTAAAACGGACATAATGTACAGATTATTTTTCTCTATCATTTATTTAATGCTGTTTCAGCAATTAGTTTTTTCCCAGACCAAAACAATTTCAGGAAAAGTTATTGATGCATCCAGTAAAGAACCCCTCATTGGGGCAAGCGTGCTGGTTAAAGGAACTACAATCGGTATAACAACCGATGAAGAAGGGCGATACAAATTAGAAGTGCCACCTGATGCCAAAATTTTGCAAGTTTCTTATGTAGGTTATGAAACAAGGGAAATTCCTTTAAGCAGCAGTAGTGTTTACAACGTTACACTTGAACCCTCATATTTCGGAGGAAGTGAAGTGGTAGTAACATCTTCTCGGGTTAGCGAGGCATTGAAAGAATCCCCTATACAGATAGAGAAGATGACAGCTCGAGAAATTACCAATGCTGCGTCCGGAGACTTTTATCAAAGTCTTGGAAATTACAAAGGGATAGATATTGTAACGACTTCAGCAGGTTTTCAGGTAGTTAATCTTCGTGGTTTCAGTGACACTCGCTCCCTGCGCACTAAACAATTTATTGACGGGATTGACAACGAATCGCCGGGCCTGAACTTTCCGGTAGGCAACCTTGTTGGCGCAAATGACCTTGACCTTGAGAGTGTAGAAATTATCTCTGGAGCCGCATCTGCACTTTATGGAGCCAATGCCATGCAGGGAGTTATATCTATGACCACCAAAAATCCATACGATTTTCAAGGCCTTTCCGTTCAGTTGCGCGGAGGTTATAAAACAGTTCCCGGGCCTTACGCAGATGCGCAATTTCGATACGCTCAGGTTTTCGGGAAAAAAGAAAAATTTGCCATTAAACTTACAGGTGGATACACCTGGGAATACGACTGGCTGGCAAAGGATTCGACCTTCAACACTTATGGCGACTTAGATACGGTTGGTAATCCAACTGTTGTGAACGTTAGTAAAATATTGCGTCAAAACGCAGAAAAACCCTATGGGCCCGGTACTGACATCACCGAAGAAGAGCACGAAACATTTGTGAAACTTAATAACTGGTTGGATTTTAATCCTTGGGCTAATCCCGACAAAGTCAAAATCAAAGCTCCCGGCTACATTGAAACCGACCTGATTGAGCCAATAGCACAAAGCCTTAAGTTATCTGCCTCGGCACATTACCGTTTTAGAAAAGACCTTGAATTAATAGCGGGCTATAAATTCGGCTACGGAACTGCCGTGTATCAAAGTGCAGCACGCTATCAAATAAAAGATTTCACGTTTCATAATCCCAGGCTTGAGCTGAAAGGAAAGAATTTTATTGTAAGAAGCTATGCCGCAATTGAAGATGCCGGAAATTCCTTTAATATAGGCCTTACAGGCGCTTACCTGACGCGCCATTCCATAAGAGAAAATTATCTTCCAGAATGGATCGGAAAATATTTTGATGTGTTAGACACTATTACCAATGGCTTTTGCGCAGATTGCATAGGCGATGAAATAAAAGCTGCTGTGCGCGCCAATGCACGTGGCCAGGCATTTTCTCATGCAAAAAACTTCTGGCTAAAGAAAGGAACAGCCGAGTTTGATTCGGTTTACAGAAGAATTGTTTCAGACCCCAACTCACAAACCGGATCCAGGTTCTTTGACAAAAGCGCGCTCTTCCACTTTGAAGGACAATATGCATTCGATTTTATCAAAGAAGTGGATCTGTTAGCTGGCGCATCCTACCGATTGTACATGCCAAATTCAAATGGGACGATTTTTGAGGACACTATGGGGCGCAAAATAAGGGTGCAGGAAGTAGGAGGTTTTGTTCAGGCAGCAAAGAGGCTTGCAAAAGATAAACTTAAAATCATCGGATCAGTACGTTTAGACAAAAACACAAATTTCCCGGTACAATTTTCCCCTCGACTCAGCTTTGTGATTATGCCTGATAAACAAAATACCATCCGAATCAGTGCGTCACGTGCCTTCAGAATCCCTACCTTACAGGAACAATATCTTTTTCTGAGCATAGGAAACAACCTGCTGGTTGGAAACCTCAGAGGCTACGGCACTTTATACACTCAACGTTCTGTTGATATACTCGATTCATTAGTAGTAAATAAAATTTACACTATAGATCAAATAGAAAATCAACTGGGAGGAGTACTTAAAACATATGAAGTAAAACCGCTGAAAACAGAGCAGGTTATTACCTTAGATGCTGGTTGGAGAGGAGAGTATCTCAACAAGAAATTATTTATTGACCTTTCTTCTTACTTCAGCTATTATCAGCGTTTTATTGGATTTACCCGTGTAGCTGCCCCGGTTAGCGGCAAAGCAGACGATAAAGGCCTAAATGATATTTATGCCAGTGTTACCGATGGAGGAGACACTAACTTCTATACCCCCCTGCAACTTTATGTAAACCTTGATAAACCGGTACCTGCATGGGGCGCAAACGTCAGCATTAGTTATTATGTAGGAAAAGGCATCACTCCCTACATTAATTATACCTATGCAGACCTTTATGATAAACCTTTCAAAGAGGCTGAAAACCTTCAGCTAACGGGGTTCAATACTCCGCGACACAAAATCAACGTGGGTGTCAATGCATCAAAAGTGTGGAAAGGCCTTGGCTTTTCAGCCAACTTTAAATGGGTTCCGGATTATGAATGGCAAGCTCCTATGGGGGATGGGATAATAGAAAGCTATACTACTTTGGATGCTGCCATTTTTTATGTATGGGAAAAAGCTTACTCTACTTTTCGTATTGGCGGTTCAAATATTTACAACACCCAATTTCAAACGGCTATCGCTGCGCCATTTATCGGTGCACGCTATTATGCCGGATGGACTTTTGACCTTGCAAACTTTGGCATTAGAAACAGAAGAATCATAGAATAAAATTACTTCATTTACAATACACTATATCAGATTCTCATTTTTGAATTTTTGAGCAAGTTTTCCGGAGTACCTGGAGTATTCGGCGCTGTTGCAGTGATTCATTTTTAATAAAATTTCCGGGGGTACTACGTCATCATTTTTACGAATCATTATCAATTAAACTACAACACGACTCCTCAAAGACATATGACTCTTTTGGATAATAAAAATCTTTCTCTCACAGGTTTGTCTTTTAATTTATTTACGCTAACTATCGGATTAATTTTCATAAAACAAGATTCACGATATGAATAATGAGATTTATTACAGCGATTACCTACAATTGGAAAAGATTCTTCAAGCTCAAGCACCGGAGAGCGAGAAAGCAGGGGTAAACGCTCACGACGAAATGTTGTTTATTATAACACATCAAACCTATGAATTATGGTTTAAACAGATTCTTTACGAATTGAGTGCCGTAATGGCTGTTATGGCACAGCCGCATATCAGGGACAACTCTCCGGATTTATTTACCGCTGTACATCGTTTGAAAAGAGTAGTTACGATTTTTCAGGTATTAATTCATCAGATTGATATTCTTGAAACCATGACCCCTCTTGACTTTCTTGATTTCAGAAATATGTTGAGGCCGGCATCAGGATTTCAAAGTATGCAATTCAAAATTTTAGAAGCTACGCTCGGGTTGCGCTTACAGGAAAGGCACGGAAGAGAATATTACACCAGCCAGTTGAGGCCTGAAGACAAAAAGAAAATTGAAGAACTCGAGCAAAAAATACCTTTGGTTGAGCTGGTAAACATCTGGTTAGAAAGAATGCCCTTTTTTGATGTTTCCGAATATTGGGGTGGCCAATCCTACCATCCCGCTGAACATCCTTTTTGGAAAACATACAGGAGCGCATACGCTACTAGTCTTTTAGACATTGAAAAAAATAACCTTGAAAGAATGGATGAACTTTTATTCTCATCTGAAAAAAAATCTTACTGGAAGTTATCGCCCAAAGCAAGAAGAGCAGCTTTATTCATCATAGCCTATAGAGATTTTCCATTACTGCAACTTCCATTCCAGTTGCTGAATGTTCTTCTTGAAATTGATGAAAGCCTGGCTACCTGGCGCTACAGGCACATGAATATGGTGCACCGAATGATAGGAACACGCGTAGGGACAGGGGGCAGCACAGGTAAAGAATATCTGCGCGGCACGGTAGAAAAGCATTACATTTTTTCCGAAATTGCCGAGATTACATCATTTATGATTGAACGAAGCAAATTACCTCAGCTTAGCCCTGAATTGCAAAAAAAATTAGGGTTTGAACAGTAGAATTTTATAACCTTGGAAATGCAGATGGATCCGACTCATGCATTAAGTTGTATATTACTTCGAACACATCTTCTGCATTTGGCTTACTGAAATAATCTCCATCGGAGCCATATGCTGCTCTGTGCTCGCGAGCCGTAATAGTCCTCGGCTCACTATCCAACCATCGGAAGGCATTTTGTTTTTCTATTACCTGCTGATACATGTAAGCCGATGCGCCACCCGGAACATCTTCATCCAGAAAAACAATTCGATTGGTTTTTTTTACGCTGTTAAGAATAATATTCTTTAAATCGAATGGAACTAATGTTTGAATATCTATTAGTTCTACAGATATCCCCATGCTTTGGAGATATTCAATGGCTTCCAGTGCAATACGCACACAACTACCGTAAGTTACAAGGGTTACATCGTCTCCTTCTCTGAGAATCTCAGGCACTCCAAGAGGCACTGTAAATTCATCCACATTATCTGGCAGTTTCTCTTTAAGCCTGTAACCGTTGAGGCATTCTATTACCAGCGCCGGATCATCGCCTTGCAACAAGGTGTTGTACATCCCGGCAGCCTGAACCATATTTCGCGGCACACAAACATACATACCTCGAAGCGAATTAATGATAGTTCCCATAGGAGAACCGGTGTGCCATATCCCCTCCAGCCTGTGCCCGCGAGTGCGTACTATAAGCGGGGCTCTTTGAATGCCATTGGTACGATACCTCAAAGTAGCAACATCATCGCTAAGCGGTTCCAATGCGTATAGCAGGTAGTCTAGATATTGTATTTCGGCAATGGGCCTAAAGCCACGCATAGACAATCCGATAGCCTGGCCAATAATAGTGAGCTCTCTGATACCTGTATCAAATATCCTGTGCTCACCAAATTTTTGTTGTAGTCCTGCAAAGCCTTGATTGACATCTCCAATCTTACCTACATCTTCACCAAAGGCAATTACATTCGGGTATTTCTCAAATATTTTCTCAAAGAAAACATTGAGTATCTCATATCCGTTGATTGTTTTAGAGTTTGCAGAATATACTGCAGGCACTTCCTTTACATTCAAAGCAGCAAAAGAGTTCTGGCTGTACAGATTACTACTATATATCTGCTGATATTTTTTTTGAAAAGCAGAGGTATATTCAGAAAGTTTTTTAAGCGATGGAACTGAAGTTCCTGCTGCAGCCCTCAAAATTTTCTTAGACGATCGCAGGATGTCTCTACGTAGCGGATCAGGTAATCGTTTAAGCTCATCAGAAATTTGTTTTGTAAGATTAGTCAGCCCTGTTTCCTTTCCAACATCTTCAAAAAGCAGAATAAAGTCATCAATTTCTTTTTTTATAGGACTAATGTAGTTGTTCCATGCTGTTTGCTGCGCAGATTTGGCTTCGCGTTTAGCCTTATTTTCTATTTCTTCAAGTTCAGAATGTTCAGAGATTCCATTTTCTAAAAGCCACTTTTGCATTTGTGCCAAGCAGTCGAACTCTCTTTCCCACTCTAATCTTTCCTTGCTCTTGTATCTTTCGTGCGAGCCTGAGGTAGAATGTCCTTGTGGTTGGGTTAGCTCAGTAATATGGAACAGTGCAGGCCTATGAAGCCGGCGGATTTGCTCTGTCCCCTCCATAAAAGTTTGCACTAGTTTTGGATAATTCCACCCTTCGCATACATAAATATCAATTCCGTTTTCTTGCTCGTTGGCTGCAAACCCTGCCAGCGCCTGCGATATATTTTCTTTTACGGTTTGATATTTTTTTTCAACAGATATACCATAACCATCGTCCCAAACACAAACCGCAAGCGGTACCTGAAGCACGGCAGCGGCATTTACGGTTTCCCAAAAATGCCCTTCGCTTGTGCTTGCATCACCGATAGAAACAAAGCTGATTTCGTTTCCATTAACCGAAAAGAGCGAAGACGAGCTATTATTCAAAAGATTGTTTCTATATAACTTAGACGCATGAGCGATACCAAGTGCACGCAACATCTGAAGTGCGGTAGGAGAAGCGTCAGCGGAACTGTTATAGGTAGTTGTTTGATTGAGCCATTTACCGTCTTCGCCAACGAGTCGTGTAGCAAAGTGCGCATTCATCTGCCTGCCTGAGCTGAAGGGCTCAAAGGCTGGGTCGGGATGTGCATACAACTGGGCAAAAAATTGCTCGGGCGAAAGCATTCCAAGCGCCATCATCCATGTCTGATCTCTGTAGTAACCACTGCGCCAGTCACCTTTCTTAAAGCTTTTTGCCAAGGCTATCTGGGCCACTTCTTTCCCGTCTCCAAATATTCCGAATTTTGCCTTGCCGGTAAGCACTTCCTTCCGGCCGAGCAAACTCATTTCTCTGCTAAGGCATGCAAGGTAGTAATCGTCTAAAGCCAACTGTTTAAATTCCTGAAAATTGAGTTGGCGCGTGGCAGAAAATTGCGCGCTGTACATAAGCGCGAAAATAGCTGAACTATGTCGTTAGTTCAAATAAACCCTTTTTTAAACGGGCTTAAATTGCTCAAATCCTTGTCTGCAACTGAAACAAAAACGTATTGCACGACAGAGAGTGGAACCGAAAGGCGCTCTGAGTGTTGTGTCTGTACTTCCGCAATAAGGACAACGTACATCGTTTAATGCTTCTTCGGTGATTTCGCCATGAATAACGGTTGGCGGTGCAATACCAAACTTCCTTAGTTTTTCTTTAGCTTCTGCACTCATCCTGTCACTGGTCCACTTTGTCTGATAGTCCACATTTACAGAAGCGCTCTTAAATCCTGCTTTCAAAAGCGCTTTTTCAATTTCAGATTTTATTACATCTAACGCAGGGCAGCCCACAAAGGTAGGAGTCATAATTACTTCAACATGGCCTAAGCCTTCTGCTTTAGCTTCATTAATAATACCCATATCTAGAACGGAGAGAACAGGTATTTCCGGATCTTTTACTTGTTCAAGAGCTGCGTATATAAGTTGTTTCAAATCGCTTTGATTCATGACAACTCGTTAGTTCAAAAATACAATTTTTGCCACACATCGCTCTTTGCCTAGATCGTTAGCGCTAAAAACAGTATAAACGCCGGAGGCCACTCTCCTGCCGTTATACGTGCGGCCATCCCATATCATTTGCCCTCCATTTGCCCTGCCTTGATACACTAATAATCCACTAGGATCTAATATTTTAACAAAAGCATCGTCTGCAAGCGGTTTTATAGCAATAGGGCCATCATATTCATGTGTTACAGGATTAGGGAATGCTATCGCATCAGAGCACGTTTCTGCGCCTTGAATGGCATCTCCCAGATAGCCTGCAAGCCCCTGTTCGGTAGCAAAAAAAACTTCTCCTGTCTGGTGGTTAATAGCGATATCATTGATAACATTTGAAGGCAGAGGAGAATTATTTACGTTAAAGTGCAACAACTCTTCTTTTCCATCTGCAGAAATCAACCACACGCCATTATTTGTGCCTACCCACTTTCTGTTGGCAGCATCCACAGCGATAGCGCGTACCACCTCGCTTGAAAAAAGATATGCGTTGAAACCATCGCGCTGAACCACTACTCTTTGCGCATCGCAGCCATTCGAGCCTAAAACACTTCTTGCACAATAAAAAATTTCTATTCCTTCATCAGTTCCCACCCATATCGCACCATCTTCGTCTTCTGCTATGCAATTAATATTGGCGTTGTTAAGGCCCCCATTTCCTTTTCCTAAGCCAAGCACCCTTAAAACATCGTCCGAAGTGCTTTCAAGATTATTTCCTTCGTAATACACGATAATGCTTCCCGGGCGCATCAACAGCCATTTATATCCGTTGGAGGCTATGAATATTTTTTTCACCAGTTGGCCGGTATTTAAATAAGGCAGTTTAACCCAGTTGCCATCGTTTTTCTTGACAATTAAACCAAAGTTTGTGAAAGAGTTAGCTACCCACACATTGTTATGCTTGTCGAGGGCGACAGCAGTTACTCGTGTAGTTACAGGATCTCCAGCCGCTGCCTGCAAGGGAGAGTTGCTTTTGTTATATTGAATTATTGAGTTTTCTATCAAATTCACCTCTGCCAAGCCCTCTCGGTTTGAAGCAAGCCATGCCCGCTTGCCATCCGGAGAAACGGCAACATTTACAATATCAGGAAAGTTATTCAACGATGGCTGAGAATATTGATTAAAGTTTTTCCATGCATTATTTTCATATACATAAAATCCTGAATAATTGAAAGTATAATTCCAGCCTGCATCGGTTCCACCACCGGTTACCCATAGTATATTATTTTGTATGCTTAGATTGAAAGCATTTTGAGTCCAGGGGCCATTAGGATTTATGCTTTGGCGGTTGCGAAATATTCCTCCGTACAAATCCGCTACCCATTCAGTGCCTTCATTATCTACAAAATAATTTATTGGTAAACTGTACACGGGCGAAATTCTTTCTATGCCTCCATTGCTGTTTATTCTTAAAACAAATCCCTCACCGTTTTTTTTACTGGTGCACATTAAATGTAGTGCATCTTTATAACTTTTAATATTTAGAATTCGTGCTGTTGTATCAAACAAAATCTTGTTCCATGTATTGTTGGTGTAAGCAAAAAGGGTATCGTTGCACACGGCATAGAATTTGCCTGAAAAAAATTCTGTAAAGCGAAAGGAAGCTTCGGGCACACCCTCGCTTATTCCAAATGTTTGCCAGTTTCTGTAATCCTGAAGGTTTACGCCATCCAATAGAGCACATTTCATGCCTTCGCGCGTTGCTGCAAAGATTTTACCGTTCCCTATTGCCACATCATTTACTACAGTATTTTCTCCATTCTTTCCTATGATGTAAGAAGCAGCGATCTCTTTTTTTTCCTGATTGACAACTACTACACCCAAATCTGTAGCAAAGAATATTCTGCTTCCCGAATTACAAATTCCATTGATATTTTTTGTCCCTGCAACAATTTTATTTTTCAAATCCGGAATATTAAAAACATCTTTTCCATCTATTAGCAGGTCTATATTACTGTTGTTGTAAGCAATAGCCAGCGTTTGCGTTCCATGATGGTAATCTATGTACTTAATGCCTACATCACTGAGTGCGGTTTGTTTATCATAAAAGGTAATAAGTCCGTTAGATTTTTCGTAACGATAAATAGATTGAATACTTCCGGCATATATAAAGTTTCCTGCATCCTCGAGGCCTGTGGCATCTTTATAAGGAAAATAGAGTTTCCATGAGCCTAAGGGTTGTCCTACATTAGTTTTAAATAGAACCAGACATAAAAAAAGAAAACCATTTTTCAGCCACATTAAGCAAAAGTAGATAGTTCGGATATTTAACGCTGCCAAATTTGCTAAATTGCAAATAGATGAAACAAAAAACCTGCGCTGGTGCGCAGGCTTTCAATTAAGTGTGTGAGGTTTTAAAATAACTAGCTATTCCGTTCAATCAGTTTTGATTTGTGCTTTTTTAGCTGTCGCGAGATGGTGCTTACTGCAACATCTGTGCTCTCTTCAAATGTTTTAGAAACTTCTGTTACAAATAATGTTTTTCCGGGAACAGTAATTTTTAGTTCAACAATCTTATCTTTTATATTCTGTTTAGTCCCTATTTTTAAAAACACCTCCGCTTCGATGATTTTGTCAAAAAATGTTTCTAATTTTTTTACTTTTTTGTTGATAAAATCAATTAATTGAGAAGAGGCATCGAAATGTACGGGATGAATGACAATGTTCATATTACTAAATTTTTTGGGTGAAAAAAAAACTGATAATTCCTAACACGCTTACACTAATTTAAAAGTACAAACGGTTGTTTCTAAATTTTAACGCGAAATTTATGTAAAAGTTACGTTAAAGATATATGCTAACCGGATACAATAAAAAAGTAGGAGCGTATTTTTTGTAAATACCGCTTATAGCATTAAATTTGCGCCCTCAAAAAAAAGAGACAGCTTTAAGCTGTTTGAAGTTCTTTGAAATTGCCAGCGTAGCTCAGTTGGTAGAGCTACTGATTTGTAATCAGTAGGCCGGGGGTTCGAGTCCCTCCGCTGGCTCCAGCGTGTTAGGGGCTACTACCAACGACCCGGGAGCAGATAAAATTTTCCAGGGGGAATAGCCAAGTGGCCAACGGCAACAGACTGTAAATCTGTCCTCTTCGGAGTTCGGTGGTTCGAATCCATCTTCCCCCACATTATTTTGTATATTTGCAAAGAGGCAAAAAACCTTTTATAGGTTTTTAAAACAATAAGTGTGCAGATTGATGGGTTATGCGGTCTAGTAGTTGCTGGTTAATGTTCTTTAAAATAAATAATGTTGCGGGAGTAGCTCAGTTGGTAGAGCGACAGCCTTCCAAGCTGTAGGTCGCGGGTTCGAGCCTCGTCTCCCGCTCCGGTTGAAGTCTTTTGCAAAGCCGTTGTAGCTCAGTGGTAGAGCACTTCCTTGGTAAGGAAGAGGTCGCGAGTTCGATTCTCATCAACGGCTCTGAAGCTTCAAATAGTATTTGTGAAGGGCTTTTTCCGTTTTGGCCCAGCAGTTCAAAAACGGATTACAATTTATATCCACTAATAACCATAAATATTAATTACTAAAAAAAAAACACAATGGCTAAAGAAAAATTCATCAAAGACAAGCCGCACGTCAACATCGGTACAATTGGACACGTTGACCACGGCAAAACAACCCTTACCGCTGCTATTACTGCAGTACTCGCCAAAAAAGGTTTGGCAGAAGTGCGCGACTACGCATCTATTGACAACGCACCGGAAGAAAGAGAGCGTGGTATCACCATCAATACAGCTCACGTAGAATATCAGACAGCCAACAGGCACTATGCGCACGTGGACTGTCCCGGCCACGCAGACTACATCAAAAACATGGTAACCGGGGCTGCTCAAATGGACGGTGCAATCTTAGTAGTAGCCGCTACTGACGGACCTATGCCTCAAACCCGCGAACACATTCTTTTGGCAAGGCAGGTTGGTGTACCACAAATCGTAGTATTCATGAACAAGGTTGACCTGGTTGACGACCCAGAGTTCCTTGAGTTGGGAGAAATGGAAATACGAGACCTCCTGAAATTTTACAACTTCGATGGGGATAACATTCCCGTCATTAAAGGTTCAGCACTGGGCGCTCTTAATGGTGACCCTAAATGGGTGGCATCTGTTGAAGAATTAATGGACGCAGTGGACAGATGGATCCCTGTTCCTCCCCGCGCTATTGATCAACCCTTTTTGATGCCTATCGAAGACGTGTTCTCTATCACAGGCCGCGGCACTGTGGCTACCGGAAGAATTGAACGTGGTGTAATCAATACCAACGACCCGGTTGAAATTGTAGGATTACAGAAAGAAGGAGAAAAACCACTTCAATCCACAGTTACAGGAGTTGAGATGTTCCGCAAGATCCTCGACCGCGGTGAAGCAGGCGATAACGTTGGATTGTTGTTGCGCGGTATTGAAAAAGACCAGATCAAGCGCGGTATGGTTATTGTGAAACCAGGTACCGTTACCCCTCACACAGAGTTCAAATGCGAAGTATATGTGTTGAGCAAAGAAGAAGGTGGCCGCCACACTCCATTCTTCAATCATTACCGTCCGCAATTTTATTTCCGCACCACAGACGTAACGGGAGAAATTACGTTGCCGGCCGGTGTGGAAATGGTAATGCCAGGCGACAACGTTACCTTGAATGTTAAGTTGATTTATCCAATCGCTATGGAAAAAGGTCTTCGTTTCGCTATACGTGAGGGAGGACGTACCGTTGGTGCCGGACAGGTTACAGAAATTATCAAATAATATTGTAGAATTAATCTATTGTACAAAGAGGCTGCCAATGGCAGCCTCTTTTATTTTTTTAACAATACAATTGATATTTTGAGAATGTTTATTTATTTAGGTCACAAAACTTAAGAAAAATGAATACCAAATTTGAAGAAGAAATAATTAATGAAACCGATCAAACAAATCCTTACCAGCTAATTGTTCACAACGATGACGTAAACACGTTTGATTGGGTTATCGAAACCCTAGTAGCAATTTGCAAACATACCTACGAGCAAGCCGAACAGTGCTCCCTTCTCATACATCTTAAAGGCAAATATGCTGTAAAATACGGACCTTACTCAGTGCTAAAGCCAATGCGCGAAGCTATTGTAGAAAGAAACATAGGTGCTACCATAGAACCTATCGACTAATCCTACACTCACAATAACAGAATTATGAATAAATACAGCCGGAGGGATTTTATTGCATTGGCTTCGTTGGCCAGCGCTGGCCTGTTACTACCTCGGGTATTAAAAGCCTCCGGTTACACATATACTCATGCGCGCAGATTGCTTCGCGTTGCTCATATTACAGATGTTCATGTACAGCCGCAATCTCCGGCCCCTCAAGGGATGGCCAACTGCCTGCATGCTATCCAGGAATTGCCCGACAAACCTGATTTTATCATTAACACCGGCGACTCCATCATGGATGCCCTGGCCAAAGATAAAAGTGCTGTTCAAGCCCAATGGAATGTTTGGAATGATATATTAAAAAAAGAAAACTCCCTCGAAGTAAAACACTGCATGGGCAATCACGATATCTGGGGCTGGAGTTCATTGTCCGTAAGAAAAACCGACCCGCTTTATGGCAAGAAGTGGGCAGTAGAGATGTTTGGCATTCCTCATCCCTATTACACGTTCGACAAAGACAAGTGGCGCTTTGTCGTGCTGGACAGCATGACCCATGTACACCTTGGCTACACGGCAAAATTAGACGAAGAACAATTCGAGTGGCTCACCCAAACGCTGTCCCAAACATCTAAAGACAAATTCATCTGCATACTCAGCCATATTCCAATACTTTCTGCCAGCGTGTTTTACGATGGCAAAAACTTCAAAAATGGCAATTGGAAAATACCCGGGTCGTGGATGCACGAAGACTCGGTTAGGATTAAAAACCTGTTTTCTCGTTTTCCGAACGTAAAGGTAGCTCTCAGCGGCCACATTCATCTGATAGATGAAGTAAAATACAACGGTGTAACTTACTACTGCAATGGTGCCGTAAGCGGGGCATGGTGGGGAGGCAACTATCACGAATTTCCGCCTGCATTCTGCGTAGTAAATTTTTACGAAGACGGCTCTACCGATCGCGAAGTGTATTTTTATAATTGGAAAGCATGATAGATGCCTCTTTCAGGCTTCAGAAACTTATTGAAATGGAGCAAAACAATCCCGCAGATCCGTTTATCAAGTTTGCCCTGGCCCAGGAATATTATGCGAAAAACGATTTAGAAAATGCTGAAAAATATTATGCTGTTCTTCTCAGGCATTTCCCAGACTATCTGCCTACTTACTTTCATTTTGGCAAGCTAAAACAAATGAACGGTTGTTTGGATGAAGCAAAAAAACTGTTTTTGCAAGGGATTAATCTTGCGCAGCGACAAGGTGAGGCTAAAACACATCAGGAATTACTCCAAGCTCTTGGTGAACTCGATGATGAATAAAATAATTTTAATACGCGTGTGCGGTAGCAGGTATTCTGAGATTTTATGATAGATAGGGGGTGTCCCTAGCGAGCACGCGCCTGCGGCGCGTGCTCGCTAAGGCCGGGCTGCTACGGGGTACGCTACCGCTTCCGCCGCGCCCGCGCATTTGCGCGGTCGCGGCCGCTCTCTGCGCTCGCGCCCTCCGCATCCCTCACCCGATTCTTACTATTTATTGCCTTTTCTCCCCTCATCAAAACTCAAATCACACACATTATATTTCAACTGATAAATATGACTTTAACTGTTTCATTTTATGTAGGTTTGTCAAAATATTCTGTATGTCGGTTGTCGTAGAACAGCTTACCAAATACTACGGGACACAAAAGGCGCTGGACGCGATTTCTTTTCAAGTGAAAAAAGGAGAAATTCTTGGTTTTCTTGGCCCCAATGGCGCCGGCAAGAGCACCACCATGAAAATTATAACCGGTTATTTGCCTCCTACATCTGGCAAGGTAACTGTAAATGGAACAGATGTTTCTGAGGAAAACCTCTCTGTAAAGCGCCAGATCGGTTATCTGCCCGAAAACAATCCACTGTATGGAGAAATGTATGTTAAAGAGTATCTTGACTTTTGCGCACGGCTTCATAAAATACGGCAA
>JAVQWQ010000008.1:0-32067 GCA_033578915.1 Chitinophagales bacterium
CATGGTTGAATTTAGCTTTTTGCAAAAGCAGTTTTTCCTCTTTTATTTTTTCGATAAGATCTTCCGTGGCAAATTGCTGAAGATCTTTCTGGCTATATTTTTTATTTACTCCCATGACAAAATAATTTTCCGATATAATTATGCGGCATCATGAGCCGTGATAAACTTTGTTTTTACAGGCAACTTTTGGGCTGCAAGTCGTAGGGCTTCAAAGGCTACTTCGCGAGAAACTCCATCACATTCAAAAAGAATTGTACCAGGCTTTACTATTGCTGCCCATCCTTCAGGATTACCTTTACCTTTTCCCATTCTTACCTCAAGAGGCTTTCGTGTAAGAACTTTATCAGGAAATATTCTTATCCAGACTTTTCCCTCGCGCTTCATAAAGCGGGTAACAGCGACACGCGCAGCTTCTATTTGCTTATTTGTAACCTGTGCAGCTTCAAGACTTTTGAGGGCGTATGTGCCAAAGGCAATGGAAAAGCCGCGTGAGGCAATCCCTCTAATACGGCCTTTTTGCTGCTTGCGGTATTTTGTTCTTTTAGGTAAAAGCATAAATTAAATATTAACTATTTATACCTTATTATTTTCTCTCGCTTCTGGTGCGGCTGGTTCTGCGCGGTTGCCTTTGTTCATCGCGACCTTCTCCAAATGAGAATGATGGGAACAAATCCTTTTTACCGTAAATTTCGCCGCGGCAAATCCATACCTTAATACCAAGTTTACCGTACACTGTTAATGCTTCACTTACTGCATAGTCAATATCGGCCCGCCATGTATGAAGAGGCACACGACCTTGTTTATATTCTTCGCTGCGGGCAATTTCAGCGCCTCCAATACGTCCACCAACACGTATTTTTATACCTTCTGCACCCATCCTCATCGCAGAAGCGATAGCCATCTTAACGGCACGCCTGTAATTTATTCTTGCCTCGAGCTGCTTGGCGATTGTTTCTCCTACAATAGCAGCTTCCAACTCGGGTCGGCGTATTTCAGCAATATTAATTTGTACATCCCTGCCCGTGAGTTTTTTTATTTCTTCCTTAATCTTGTCAACTTCATTTCCACCGCGGCCAATAATGATACCCGGACGTGAAGTGTGGATGGTAACTGTAACTCTATTTAATGTACGCTCTATAGTAATCCTTGATATACCTCCTTTGCTTATTCTCGCTTTAAGGTATGTACGAATCTTCTCGTCTTCAATTAGTTTTTCGGCAGCATCCCTACCGGCATACCAGTTACTATCCCATCCTCTGATGATTCCTAACCTATTAGCCAACGGGTTGGTTTTCTGACCCATGTAAAATGTTTTTATCCGAATGTTATATTTACAAAAAGGGCTGCAAAGTTAATATTTTACTTCTTTGTTGCAAGTATGTGCTGTAAATTTATTTACCTATAAGCTTCGTTTTATTGAGGGACGTTGTTTTATTTGCGGTTCAAATTTTTAGTACGTGAAATATTTGTATCTTTTATGCATCTTTTTGGCTGCGCACTATTTATCAGCACAAGTTGAAATACTCACCGAACAAAAGCAAATGAGCAAGGGCGTTCAACCTGCATTTATCATTAATCTCCAAAAAGCCAGGTTGAAAGAGGTAGAGAATCTTTGGTCAAAATATGTTGCCAGGGGCAGTAAGGAAAAAATTCAGAATAACAAAGGGGAATGGACAATGATTGGAGCGGTTGAGAGAAATATTTCTCCTTCTCCTTTTACAATTTATGCATTGATGCTCGAAACCACTGACGCAGTCAGGCTCACCACTTTCTTTTATGAATTGGATACATTTGTTGATTTTTCAAAGGCGACCGAAGAGAAGGTTTTGGCAATAAAAAAATATCTCACAGATTTTGCTCATTTAGTTCAAATTGAGCAGGTTAAAAGTGAGTTGGAAAGGGAGAAAAAGTCCTTGAAGGCATTGGAAGACAACAAAAAAAGTCTTACAAAGGAGTTTGACAAAGGCGAAAAAAATATAGCTGAAAGCAGGAGAAAAATAGAGAAAAACGAATCTGAAATAAAAAGAATTGAGAAAGAAATAGAATTGAAAAACAGCCAGATTGCTCAGCAAAAGGATGTTATCATTAAGTTAAACAACGCACTGGGCGATGAAAAAAAGGTGGCTCAAAAAACACTTAAAAATCTTGAAAAAGAAAAGTCTAACTTGTATAAAGAAAAGGAAAAAAATTCTAAAGAAATAGATAAATGTAATGCAGATATTCGCAATGGCACTAAAACCCAGGAAAAATTGCAAAAACAAATAGAAGCTATTGCCAACGAAATTGAAAAGCAACAACAAAAAATAAATGATATTCAAAGCAAGTTGAATGCCATACCTAATCCGGGCATAAAGCTCTAATGTAATTACAATGAAAGGAATAATTTTAGCCGGAGGAAGTGGTACGCGCTTGTACCCCATCACTTATGCCATAAGCAAACAGATCATGCCTATTTATGATAAGCCCATGATCCACTATCCTCTAAGCACGCTGATGAAAGCCGGCATAAATGAAATTCTGATTATTTCGACCCCGCACGACCTTCCTAATTTTGAACGATTGCTTGGAGACGGGAAAAAATACGGATGCAGATTTGAGTATCGAATTCAAGAAGTGCCCAATGGTTTGGCTCAAGCCTTTGTAATAGGAGAAACTTTTATTGGAAAAGATAAAGTGGCCTTGATTTTAGGTGATAATATTTTTTATGGTTCTTCTTTGGATAATCTTTTGAAATCAAAGGTTAATCCGGATGGAGGGGTTGTTTTTGCCTATCATGTAAGCGACCCTGAGCGATATGGTGTTGTAGAATTTGACAAGCAGGGGAGGGCAATTTCTATTGAGGAAAAACCTGCCAAGCCCAAGAGCAACTATGCGGTTCCGGGCCTGTATTTTTACGATAATCAGGTAATAGAGATTGCCAAGTCGCTAAAGCCCAGTGCAAGAGGAGAATATGAAATTACAGATGTGAATAAGGCCTACCTTGCACAAAATAAACTTTCGGTGGGCATATTAGACCGCGGTACTGCGTGGCTTGATACCGGCACTTTTGAATCGCTGATGCAGGCCTCTCAGTTTGTTCAGGTTATCGAACAAAGACAAGGCCTTAAAATTGGGTGCATTGAAGAAGAAGCCTGGCGGCAGGGTTTTATCTCAACTGCACAATTGAGGGAACTGGCTCAGCCTTTGCTGAAGAGCGGTTATGGAAAATATTTGATGGAAATATCCGAATGAATTTAAAATGACAAAAATTCTCGTAACCGGTGGGGCAGGCTTTATAGGTAGTTGCCTGGTTGAAAAACTGATTGAAAACCCCGACAATTTCGTAGTAGTGGTTGATAATTTATCAACCGGAAGGCTTTCCAGGCTTCCTAAGGAAAATCGTGGAAACTGGAAATTTATCAAATGTAACTGCAATGAGTATCGTGACATCAGTGCTGTAATAGTAAGCTATAAATTCGATTATGTATTTCATTATGCGGCAGTCGTTGGAGTGAAACGTACTCTAGAGAATCCGGTAAGTGTGTTAAACGATATCCAAGGCATAAAATACATACTCGATTTGTGTAAAAACACAGGAGTCAGGAGGGTATTTTTTTCCTCATCCAGCGAGGTTTATGGCGAGCCTTTTGAGCATCCGCAAAACGAAATGACAACCCCGCTCAATTCTCGATTGCCCTATGCTGTTGTCAAAAATGTTGGAGAAGCCTTTTTGCGAAGTTACCAGCAGGAATTTAATCTTGATTACACTATCTTCAGATTTTTCAATACTTACGGGCCTAAGCAGAGTACTGATTTTGTGATGAGCCGTTTTATAAATGCAGCGGTGAATAATCAACCTATCACCATTTATGGCGATGGAAAACAAACCCGAACATTCTGCTACAAAGATGATAATGTAGAGGCTTGTGTAAATGCACTGTATCATCACAAGCATATTAACGACACAGTCAACATAGGTAGTGATATTGAGGTTTCTGTGCTGGAGCTTGCCAAAATAATAATCGAGCTAACTGGTTCTAAATCCCAAATCGTTCATCTTCCTCCATTAAAAGAGGGAGATATGAGCAGGCGCAAGCCCGATATAACCAAGATGAGAGCATTGCTTGGGCGGCCTATGACAGACCTAAGAGAAGGTATCCTAAAAACCATTGAAAGTGGAGAATACAATTATTAGTTACAGTTTTTTTAAATTTCATCAGTAGATATCTTTAATTTTTCCGCGAATATTTTTTTGGATATAGATTGTAGTTTAAGATAATTCTCTTAATTTTGCGCTCCTTAAAATTAACTTAATGCCAAAGGTTAAAACAAATTCTGGGGCTAAAAAGAGATTTAAAGTTACGGCATCGGGAAAAATACTTCATAAAAAAGCCTACAAGAGGCACTTGCTCGGCCACAAAAGCAAGAAAAGGAAAAGCCGCCTTAATATAAGTGGAGTGGTTAACCCATGCGATGTGCCCCGTGTAAAAGATTTATTGGTCTTATCCTGATTGTACAATTTAGCTGATATAAATTAAAGACACCATGCCACGCTCCGTAAATTCAGTAGCCAGTAGAGCCAGAAGAAAAAAGATACTTAAAAAGGCCAAGGGATATTTTTTATCCAGAAGTAAGGTTTACACAGTTGCTAAAAATGCAGTCGAGAAAGCAGGGGTTTATGCTTATATAGGAAGAAAGCGGAAAAAAAGAGACCTGCGCTCGCTTTGGATTACCCGAATCAATGCTGCCGTTAGACAAGAGGGCTTGAAATATTCAGAATTTATTTCTAAAATTGCTGAAAAAGGAATAGAACTAAACAGAAAAGCTCTTGCCGACTTAGCGCTTAATCATCCGGATGCGTTTAAAGCGCTGGTCGCAAAGGTTAAATAAATAAGTTTTCGTGTTTTCATAGGTTCAAAATTGCCGCCTTCGCGAAGAAGGCGGTTTTTTTATTGTCAAATAGAACCAAATCATAACAATTACATAACATCACCTTTGTAGGTTTGTTCTGGGTGTGAAAACTTTGAATTTCTACTTATTCTTTTTACTGATTTTTAGCGGTTGCAGCACAAGGAATAATATTATCAAAATTAAAGGCTCTGATACGGAGGTCAACCTTACAGTTACGCTCGCTGAAGCATTTCGCTCTGTTTATCCTCAAATAGTGATTTCTGTTTCCGGAGGAGGCTCAGGACTAGGCATTGCTTCGCTGATGAATGGAAATGCAGATATTGCAAATTCTTCCCGACGCATTAACGAGAAGGAAGTAGAATTGCTACGACAGAAAAATCTGGTAATAGATTCATTCATTTTTGCACAGGATGCCATAGCCATTATTGTGTCAGAGAAAAATCCATTTGATTCAATAAGCGTAGAAACCATTCGAAAAATATTAAGCGGAGAGGTGAAGGAATGGTCTCAGATATGTTCTTTTACAAAGCCGATAAATATTTACGGGCGACAAAGTAATTCGGGCACCTATGAGTATGTAAAAAAAATTCTCGGAATACAATTTTCTCCTTATGCCAAGCAGATGAACGGAAATGCTCAAATCATAGAAGCGCTGAAAGCTGACGACTCCGGTATCGGGTACGTCAGTGCAGGATATGTGCTTAAAGGAAATATAACAGGCTTGAAGCTCCTTAAAGTATATGATAATGAAAAACGTGCTGTTTCCCCTTTGGATGCTGAGGCTATTGCACGTGGAGAATATTTTTTTCAAAGGCCTCTATATCAGTATTTCAGGAAAAATGATTGGAATAGAATTGCCCCTTTTATTGAATTTGAAAAATCAGAAACCGGAAAGCGCATCATCCTTAAATCTGGTTATTATCCTTTGATGACAACGATATGAGCACACAAATAAGAGAAAGGTTAGATAATACTTTTCGCCTGATATTTCAATCATCGGGTTTGCTTACTATCCTGTTGCTTGGTGGCATATTGTTTATGTTATTGTACAACAGTCTCCACTTTTTTTCTATTACTTCATTCACGGATTTTTTTTTTAAAGCATCGTGGGATCCGGATGAGCAATACGGATTTATACCACTTCTGATAAGCACTCTCCTGGTCTCATTAGGCGCTATGTTGCTCGCAGTACCTCTAGGAATACTCAGTGCTGCCTTTCTTTCTGAGCTTGCGCCACGAAGAGTTCAGGCTTTTCTTAAACCTGTTATCGAGTTGCTGGCTGCAATTCCATCGGTAGCAGTGGGATTTTTAGGTATTGTTTTGATAGGTCCCGCCATTGCAAAAGTGTTTGGATTGCAGAATGGGTTAAATGCACTAAACGGATCAGTTTTATTGGCCGTAATGTCCCTGCCCACGATTATTACGATCAGCGAGGATGCGATTAACGCTGTTCCAAAGGCTCATAAAGAAGCCTCTTTGGCGCTGGGTGCAGATCACTGGCAAACAATGTTTAAGGTTACCATACCATCGGCCATGCCTGGTTTGATAGCAGCGGTGATGTTGGGCTTAGGCCGTGCATTAGGAGAAACGATGACCGTTTTGATGGCTACGGGCAATGCTTCCGCTATCCCTAAGAGTTTTCTGGATTCTGTTCGCACCATCACAGCAACCATTGCCATAGAAATGGGAGAGGTACCTTATCAGACCAGGCATTACTTTGCCCTGTTTGCCATTGCAGCTATTCTGTTTCTGATATCTCTCATAATTAATCTAACAGGTGAATTTTTTGCCAACCGAATTAGAAAGTATCACGCATGAATATGACAAGAAAGTTTTCTGCTGTATTTTATTGGAGTATTCTTTCAGGAAGCACTTTACTTGTTTGTAGTTTTCTTGGAATTATTTTGTGGGATATTTTTTCAAAAGGTTTTAGTAGCATCAGTTGGCAATTTATCGCTTCTTTTCCTAAAGAAGGTATGACTAAAGGAGGCATACTGCCTGCTATAGCTGGAACATTTATACTTACAATTATCACTACCTTATTTGCAGTGCCCTTTGGGGTAGCCTGTGCCATATATCTTAATGAGTATGCCACGCCGGGACCACTTAATAATCTCATACGTGCTTCTATCAGAAATTTGGCAGGCATTCCTTCTATTATATATGGACTTTTTGGTTTAGCGCTATTTGTGCAGTCGCTAAAATTGGGTACATCTATCCTTTCGGCAGGACTCACTTTAGGATTGCTCACCTTGCCTTACATTATTACCACTACTGAAGAAGCGTTAAAGCGCATTCCCAACAGCCTGCGCGAGGCAACTTTGGCTTTAGGCGCTACACAGGCCGAGACTATACGCGATGTTGTACTTCCATTGGCTGTGCCGGGTATCCTCACTGGTATCATCCTGAGTGTTTCGCGTGCAGCAGGCGAAACGGCTCCAATACTTTTTACCGGAGCTGCCTTTTACATCAATAGCATCAGCCCATCGCTTCATCAGGAATTTATGGCATTACCATACCATTTATACATGCTTTCCACTCAGCATACTTCTATAGAGAAAGTGAGGCCGCTGGCATATGGTACAGCTACAATTCTCATAGCATTGGTATTTGCTTTGAATTTTACGGCCATCTACATTAGAAACAAAAGCAGAAAAAGTATTTAATCTCTTTACAATGGAGGATATAAAACTTAAAGCAAGCAATCTGAATCTTTTTTTTGCAGACAAGCATGTGTTGAAAAACATAAATATTGCATTTCCCAAGAACAAAGTAACATCTTTAATAGGGCCTTCGGGTTGTGGAAAGTCCACGCTTTTGCGGTGTTTTAACCGTATGCATGATCTTACTCCGGAAGCAAGGATAGAGGGAAAGTTATATATGGATCAAATGGATCTTTACGACAAAAAAAATTCTGTTACTGAAATAAGAAAGCGCATTGGAATGGTTTTTCAAAAACCTAATCCGCTGCCTAAAAGCATTTACGACAACCTTGCATACGCATTACATATACACAAATATCCTAAGCATGAAATTCCTGGTCTGATAGAGCAAGCCTTGAAGGAAAGCTATCTTTGGGATGAGGTGAAGAATGACTTAAAAAAGCCTGCCGTGAAGCTTTCAGG
Source organism: Chitinophagales bacterium (assembly GCA_033578915.1). GTDB lineage: Bacteria > Bacteroidota > Bacteroidia > Chitinophagales > LD1 > UBA7692. Next base: position 8,016 of record JAVQWQ010000008.1, read on the forward strand.
CGGGCAGCAGCAGCGGCTCTGTATTGCTCGTACCGTTGTACTGCGCCCGGAAGTAATTTTGATGGACGAGCCTTGCTCTGCATTAGACCCCATTAGCACCAATAAAATAGAAGAATTAATAGTTAAATTAAAGAATGACTACACTATTGTGATTGTAACGCACAACATGCAACAAGCTCAACGCATTTCTGATTATGTAGCCTTTATGTATTTGGGAGAATTAATTGAGTTTGATACTTCACAAAATATTTTCCATCAACCCAAGAATGAGCTTACCCAGCGATATATCAGCGGACATTTCGGGTGAATTCTTAAAGATAGACCTGGGGAAATTGGGCACCAAGATTTTCTGTTTCCAATGAGCAAAATTTTATTTTCAACGATAGATACTTGATTCGTTTTGAATTTTAAAAGTTGACTTCTGCATATTAAAAAGAGAATTACTCTAAACCAAGCAAATAAACTTACCTTTTTATCTCTTCAACATCATCTACGAAATATCTGGTCTCTCCTTGCCAGAAAAAATTTTTAATCACCTCTTTATAGTGAAGGCTCACATACTTACCCTCATACTTCATAAGTTTTTCTGCAACTGCTTTGTCTCGTACCGAAAACTTCCAGATCATATTTACGCCCACGGTGTTTGGTGCAGGTTGTAAACCACCCAGATTCAACTCTCCTTCGTATGTTTTGAAAATATATCCTTTGCGGGAAAATTTTATGAGCAATCCCGCTCGATTGCCTTCGCTGTAAGTATAGCCTGCTATAAAATAATACAAGATACCTGCCAGCAGAAGAAGACCAAAAACTATTATGAAACCTTTTTTAAGTATGGAGGCAGCCTTGTTGTTATCCATATTCAGCAATTATCTAAATGAATATACTCGTTTTACCCGCTTTATACTCTTTATACACTTCTCTGACTATGCCATCGCCCAAACCAATTTTAGGCACATAAATTTTTTGAATATTAGTCCATTCCATTACCTTAATAAAAATTTCACCTGCCGGGATAATTACATCTGCACGGTCCGGATTAAGGTCAAGGATTTTGATTCTATCTTCAACCGAATAAGATTTTATGTGTTCAACCAGGTTGAACAAGGTGGTAAAGCTCATGGGCTTATTGGGTTTTAACTGTGCTAATTTCGAAATTCGGTTGATGTTTCCACCAGAGCCGACCATTGCATAGTTTTTGTTCTTGTTAAGATTTTTATTCAGCCATTTTTTTAATTGTTGCCAATCTTTTGAAGTTACCTGTTTCTGAAGAATTCTGAGAGTACCAATATTAAATGAGTTGGCAGCAACAGCTTGTTTGTTGCTGAAAATAGTAATTTCAGTACTTCCGCCTCCTACATCTACAAATACGCAGTCGGTTCCTATTTGCTTAGCCAGAGCGCTTTGACTGTTAAAAATCATGGCAGCTTCATGATTGCCGGAAATTATTTCAATCTCAATACCCGTTTCTTTTAATATACGCTTAACGACTTCCTTGCCATTTTTAGCTTCGCGCATGGCGCTGGTAGCACATCCTTTATAATGAACCACTTCGTTTGCCCGCATTAAATATTTGAATCCATTGATAGCATCTACCAGTCGGTCTGCAGTGTTTTTAGGAATTTTATGTTCTACAAAAGCAGTTGCTCCGAGGCGTACTGGTACTCTAATCAGTGAGCTTTTTTTGAAAAGAGTGCCGCTGCCGTTTTCTACTACGTTAGCTATAAGCAATCGTATAGAATTCGACCCGATATCGATAGCGGCAACTTTTACAATATTCAAGAGCTAAGGTTTGTCCAAAAGAAAATATGTGCCGGCGGATTTTTCAATAAAGTTTTCAACTGATGTGGAGATCGCTGCGAACGGACTCTTTACAGCCTAAAAGATGTTTTTTCCTGCGGCCTGCGCATTTTCAAAAAAGTGCGGGTAATGTTTTTTGAGCTCTGCAACAAAAAGTTCGTAGGGAAAGTCTGCAAATTGTCCATATTCGTGCAGGTATTCCATATATAATTGGCCATCCGGGGTGAATTGCTGAAATATTGAGTCTTCTGTACCATTGAAGTCAAGTGCCCTTACCCCAAATTTTTCGCATAACGATTGATTAAATGCAGGAGTGCATTTTACCCATTTTCCGTCCAGAAAAAACTCGTTATAGCCATGAAAAACAAACTTATCACTCCGCAACATTTGCCTGAATTTTTCAGTAGATAGGTGATTGCGCACAATTGAGAAACCCAGGCGCGATGGGATGCCGTGTATCCTCCCACATGCTGCCAACAAAAGAGATTTCTCTATACAATATCCTATTTTTCGTTCTAAAGTTTGACTTGCCGAAATTTTGTCGGGATCTAGTATTAGATGATAAGGCGAATATAAAATATCATCACGCACTGCATAGTACAAGTCTATCGCTTTTTCGCGAGGGCTTTTGCCTTCTTGAGTGCGGGACATTGCGTATTCCACAACTTTGGGGTGATCGCAATCTATAAATCTAGTGGGTTGAAGATATTCTTTCATCGTTTAGTGTTCAAACAAAGAAGAGTAAATTTCAGAAAGTTGGAGAAGATTAATTAGCCATCTCGCTCATGAATTTCATACGTACCAGTTGGATGCTTTCTATGTCCACATCATCTGCTTCGAATTCGTTATATGCAGCTTCCAGAGAATCGGTTGGTGCCGTGCGGAAATATTCATAAATATCTCTGACCAACGTCCCATCCATGATTTCATATAAATAATAATCGAGGTTAAGTTTGATACCACTATTTACTATACTTTCAAGCTCTTGAATCAGTTCGGATTTTGTTATATTTAAGTTGCGTGCAATATCTTCAATACTCAACCGCTTATCTATCATCTGGATGATTTTCACTTTCTCTGCACTTTTGCTTGCAACGCTCTTTACAGTAAAATCGGTAGGGCGGTCTATCTCATTTTCTTCTACATATTGTTTGATTAATTCCACGAAAGGTTTTCCATATTTTTCTGCTTTCCCCTTGCTTACTCCGTTGATGGTGGCTAATTCTTCCAAAGTGATAGGGTAGCGCGTGGCCATTTCTTCCAAAGAAAACTCCTGGAAAATAACATATGGTGGAAGATTATATTTCTTACCGGTTTTTACCTGTAAGTCTTTAAGCATTTTAAACAGTGTTTCATCAAGAGCAGCAGTTTGTTTTCCGCTTACTTCTGTAATCACATCAGAGGCATCGTCTTCATAATTGTGGTTTTTGCTTACCTTAATGCTAAAAGGCTTTTTCAAATACTCAAGGCTCTTTTTGTTTAGTTTCAACAGGCCGTATTGTTCTATGTCTTTATCAATCAGGCCGCGCATCATAGCGTTGCGGATAACAGCGTTCCAATACGATTCATCATGATCGGCTCCAATGCCAAACCACTCTTGCTTGTCGTATTTAAAATCAGTAACTTCTTTGACCTTTTTGCCAGTGAGTAGCTTTACAATATAAGGCAGGTCGTGATTTTCTTTGACAGCCTGAATAACTTTGATGGCTTGCTGCACGTGCTTCTGCACTTCGATTTTTTCTTTGGGATGGCGGCAGTTGTCGCACATCTTATTGCAGTTTTCCTCATTAAACTCTTCTCCGAAATAGTGAAGGAGGAATTTTCTACGGCAGCCTGAGTCTTCGATGTATGCCACAGTCTCATTTACCAGTTGGAGGCCACGCTCTCGCTCGGCCACGGATTTATCGCGCAGGAGTTTTTCAAGTTTAGAAATATCTTTATAGCTAAAGTAAGTGATACACTCTCCATCCAATCCATCGCGGCCGGCACGCCCTGTTTCCTGGTAATAATTTTCTAGAGATTTTGGTATGTCGAAGTGTATAATGTAGCGAATATCGGGTTTGTCTATACCCATTCCAAAAGCAATGGTAGCGACAATCACATCAATTTCCTCCATTAAAAAAGCATCTTGAATAGCAGCGCGTTTTTTAGTGTCCATGCCTGCATGATAGGCATCGGCTTTAATGCCATTTACACGCAGCACACTTGCCAGTTCGTCTGCGGTTTTTCGGTTTATTACATACACGATACCGCTACGACCCGGCCGCTGCTTGATGAATTGCACCATATTCTTGATAGCCAGATTGGTGCTTTTCTTTGGCCGTATCTCATAATACAAATTGGGGCGATTGAAGCTGGATTTGAAAATATTGGGATTTTTTAATCCGAGGGTTTTGATGATATCGCTTTGTACTTTAGGTGTTGCAGTGGCAGTAAGGGCCATAATAGGAATTTTTTGGCCTATCTTATCTATCACTTCTCTAATTCTTCTATATTCTGGCCTGAAGTCGTGCCCCCACTCCGAGATACAATGCGCTTCGTCCACAGCAATAAAACTGACTTTAACTTCGGTAAATATTTCTATGGTTTCATCCTTGTTGAGTGTTTCAGGCGCCACATAGAGCAGTTTGGTTTTGCCGGAGTGAACATCTTTTATGACCTGATTGCGCTGTGTTTTGTTCAGCGATGAATTGAGAAAATGTGCAATGTCGTCTTTTGCCGAGTAGTTGCGAACCAAATCTACCTGATTTTTCATTAAAGCGATGAGAGGCGAGATAATAATAGCTACTCCCTGTTGCATAACAGCAGGTAGCTGATAGCAAAGAGATTTACCTCCTCCGGTGGGCATAAGCACTAAGGTATCTCTGCCCTGTAGCACAGATTTAATGATTTCTTCCTGGTTGCCTTTAAACTGATTGAAGCCGAAATTTTCCTGCAGTGCTTCAATAAGCGTCTGTTCATCTACCAGCATAATATTAAAATTTATACCAATATATATGATTTAATTTTTAATTTCTAAAAACCTTTTTTGAAAAAGGCTGCCGAAATTAAAATTTAAATACCGAATAAAGAAAGCATACTTTCGTGCCGGCAAAGTATTTTTAATAAGATAACAAAATGAGTCATACCTATATTGTGATAATGGCAGGCGGAATCGGAAGCCGTTTCTGGCCGCTGAGCCGCGCAGCTATGCCCAAGCAATTTCTCGATATCCTCAATGTGGGAAAGTCTCTTCTACAGCTTACCTACGAAAGATTAACATCTCTGTGCCCCCCTGAAAATTTTTATGTTGTTACTGCTTCGACCTACGAAAAACTTGTTGTAGAGCAGTTGCCGCATATAAAAAAAGAAAATATTCTTAAAGAACCTGTGCGCAGAAACACAGCCCCATGTATTGCTTATGCTTGCGACAAAATATTTCATAAAGACAGTGAAGCAAATATTATTGTTGTACCTTCAGATCAGTTTATTTTAGAAACGGATAAGTATTTACGCATACTGCGCAGGTGCCTTGCATTTGCTGCCAAGCAGGAAGTGCTGCTCACTATCGGCATAAAGCCTTCAAAGCCTTCTACCGGCTATGGATATTTACAATTTATTGAAGATGAACAGGAGGAAGGATTTTATAAGGTAAAGACATTTACTGAAAAACCTACATTAGAAATAGCCAAAACATTTTTGGAAAGCGGTGATTTCTTATGGAATTCTGGAATTTTTATTTGGAAAGCTTCGGTTATTTTAAAAGCGCTGAAAAAATTTCTACCGGAGGTGATGGACGCTTTTGAAGGCGCTCATCAGGTTTACGGAACGCGAGCAGAAAAAAAATTTATTGAAAAAGCTTATTCAGAAGTAACCAACATATCCATTGACTATGGCGTGATGGAAAAAGCTAAGAACGTTTATACTATCCCTGCGGATTTTGGTTGGAGCGACATAGGCTCATGGGATTCACTATTTGAAATTTATGCAAAAGATTATCTAGGTAATGCCGTAAAAGGTAAAAATGTGAAGGTATATGATGCCCTGAACAATATGGTGATGGTTCCCGATGAAAAATTGGTTGTGCTGCAGGGATTGGAGAATTTTTGTGTGATAGATACAGGGGATGTTTTATTAATATGCCAGCGTTCCAAGGAGCAGGAAATCAAGCAAATTACAGTTGATTTAAAAGTGGCTGATTTGGACAGATTTCTATGAAGTTGAGCATTATTATTCCGGCATACAACGAGGAAAAAACGGTTTCTCGTATTTTAGAAAAAATAAGAGATGTAAATCTGGTACAAGAGGTAGGCAAAGAAATAATCGTTGTAAACGATTGTTCCACGGATGGTACTGAGCATGCAATTTTTGAATTTAAAGCTTCAAATCCTGGTGTGGAGATAAAATATTTTTCTCATCGTGTTAATATGGGTAAGGGCGCTGCGATACACACAGGTATTGCTAATGCTACCGGTGATTTTATCATAATTCAGGATGCTGACCTTGAATACGAACCTGCTGAATATAATATTTTGCTCATGCCCGTGCTGCAAGGATATGCAGATGTAGTATATGGCTCGCGATTTATGGGTGGCAGCCCACACCGCATACTATTTTTCTGGCATACGGTTGGCAACAAGTTCCTTACGTTTCTCAGCAACATGTTTACTAATCTCAACCTTACCGACATGGAAACTTGTTATAAATTATTCAGGCGAGAGGTGTTACAGTCGTTGCAACTCAAAGAAAAACGATTTGGCTTTGAGCCTGAAGTGACTGCCAAGATGAGTCGGTATCCCGGAGTAAGAATTTACGAAGTTGGTATCTCATACTACGGCCGCACCTATGAAGAGGGGAAAAAAATCAACTGGCGCGATGGCTTCAGAGCGATATGGTGTATTCTTAAATACAACATCTGGGCTAAGTGAGCGCTTGTATGAGCAAACTGACTTCTTCACTATCTAGTATTTCATTTATAGCTTCTTTTTCCATACGTTGGTGAACCAACTTTTTTATAAAATGATATTCTTTTTGGTGAATAATAATTTCTTCTACCAATCCTTCATTAACGCGAAGATTAAAAGCATGAGTTTTGATGGTACATTCAGGCGATCTGCCGAATCGCCAGGAATAAGTCTCATATTTTTCTCTTTCTAAATTTTTGATTTTTTCAATATTTTCATGGTCAATATCCAAAATATCTTCACATATTTCTTCTGAAATTTTTGATGATAATTGATTTGCACTTGAGATAACCTCACTGAATTCCGTGATGTTAGCCACCTTGCTGCGAACAGAATCAACCATTCTTCCTTCAACGGAATAGGTATTTTCTTTCAAGGCGCTACGAAGATCATCGAGTTTAGAGTTGACAAGCAAGGTACCATGGCTAAGAATATTTTTACGATTTGTGAACTGTGCATTGCCCGATATTTTTCTGCCTTGAAAAAGCATATCGTTTCTGGTATTGAGTTCAACCGATACTCCACATTTTTGCAGCACTCTTCTGATAGGTTCGTTGAACCATTTATAGTTGTTGATTTTATGTTCTGCAAATGCAGAAAAAAAAACAAAGTTTAAGTTGCCTTCGTCATGATAAACAGTTCCTCCTCCGCTTATTCTTCTTATTACCTGTTTAGAATGATTATACCACCAATTAAAATTAACCTCTTTGTAAACATTTTGATTTTTACCACAAACAACACATGAATTGTTGATATAAAGCATCAGATAATCATTTCTGGTGCAATCGAGATGACGAACCAGCCATTCTTCGGCAGCAGCATAAAATGTTGGTGAGTTATGCTGTCCTAAATTGATAAGTATCATGTAAGTGTTGTGCCGGGGAAACTGTTCTGAAATATAAATATGTAAGCAAAGTGCTAAAGGCAGTTAATATATGCCAAACGGCATGCCCCTGAAGCCAGCTATCTGGTTTACAAATCACATGTGAGCGATCGAGCATCCAAATAATAAAACCGATGACCAATGCTGCAAAAGCGCCATAAATCCATGTTTTCTCACAAAACATCTTTTTACGCTTAAATTCATATATGAGATGGAGAATAACCACCATGCCCACACACAAAGGGAACATAAGGTTAATGTTTATGTTGTTCCATTTTATATAAATGAGTATTAACAATGCCAATGCACCTGTAAGATAAATTGACTTTAGATGAATGGATTTGAATTCAGGCAACAAACGATAGGCACATATGGCCGTGATAGAAAATATCAGTGCATACATACCCATCTGGTCGTGTTTTTGAAAAAAACTGGTGAGAGAAGCATGATAAAATAAACTGCCTAAACCAGTGTATAATGTAGACAAACCTAAGAAGAAAGAAAATATCGGATGGCGCACCATAAAATTAGGAGATTGTTTTCTATCCTTATATTGCCAGTCTTTTACAGAAGCAAAAATCACAAACAGCCCAACTGTAATAAATGGAATATTGCTCCACGTATTAGAAGGCTGGCGAATTAATTCATTTATTCTGTTGAGTTCGCAAAAATGTAAAGCATTTCCACCGGCCTGTGCCATTGCAGCCCAAAAATTGAGGCTTCCCCAAATGTTATAAATGATAAGAAGTGCAATAAGCGCTATGGCTGATAGGCAAATCGGCCACACTAAGACTGCAGAATTGAAGTGTTGGGCGTGGATTAATGTACGAAATTTATAGCAGTTTTTCATAGAGGTTTGCAAAAATAACCTTTGGGCAATCTTTTGTATCCATAAAAAATGTTCATCAATTTGCGCGCCTGATGGAATTACCAAAAATCAAACTTATTGAATGCCCGCGTGATGCCATGCAGGGTATTCGGCAGTTTATTCCTACTGAAAAAAAAATAGCTTACATTAATAAGCTGCTGAAGGTTGGATTTTACTCTATTGATTTTGGAAGTTTTGTATCTCCGGAAGTTATTCCGCAAATGGCAGACACTGCTAAGGTCCTTCAGGGGCTTGATTGGCAACCCGGCGATTCCTCACTTATTGCCATTATTGCTAACGAAAGGGGAGCAGCCGATGCTTGTGCATTTTCACAAATCAGTTTTCTGGGTTTTCCTTTTTCGGTAAGCGAAACTTTTCAGAAAAGAAATACTAATGCAGGAATGGACGTGGCTGTAAAAAGGGTTGAAGCTATTAAAACCATGGCAGATAAACATGGCAAAGATTTAATTATTTATCTATCCATGGGTTTTGGCAATCCTTATGGAGATCCGTATAGCCCCGAAATTGTGATAGAATGGGTCGAAAAGCTGTCAGTTTATGGCATTAAAATTTTTATGCTGAGCGATACCATAGGAGTGGCTAATCCGGAAAATATCGCATATCTTTTTTCTAAATTATATGCTTCTCATCCTTTACTGGAATTCGGAGCCCATTTGCACACAGCCCCACACAACTGGAGAGTAAAAATTGATGCAGCCTATTTCAATGGTTGCCGCAGATTTGATGCTGCCATTCGCGGCTATGGAGGCTGTCCTATGGCGAAAGATGAGCTTATTGGAAACATGCCAACCGAAAATTTGGTTAACTATTTTAATCCGGAAGATTTTGGCAGGCAGTTTAGCCTCAGCGCGTTTGAAGAGGCGCTGAGAGCGGCAGGCCAGGTTTTTGATTGATGAACAATTTTACGCTGAAATTATTTAAATTAGATATCTAGAATTTCATTAACTCATTGATGGTGAAAAAACTATTCTTTGCAGCATACCTATTGTTTGTTTTTAATCTAAATGCGCAAGTATTTTCGATTGGCCATCGAACAATAACTTTTAATGATCCGACCCGAAGCGGAGGATTTGGCTCAGGAGGCGGCCCCGGCCGTCAGATTCAGACAGAAATTTACTATCCGGCTACCTCCAACGGCACTAATGTTCCTGTTGCGAACGGCAAGTTTCCCGTGGTCGTTTTCGGGCACGGTTTTGTAATGGCATGGGATGCATACAAACCTGTATATGATTCCCTGGCACGGATCGGCTATATAGTTGCTTTGCCAAGAACGGAAGGTAGCGCTATACCTGCTCCCTCGCACCTTGATTTTGGAAGAGACCTTGCCTTGGTTCTAAATAGAATGCTGGCCTTTGATACAATTCCTTCTTCTCCTTTTTTTGGAAAACTCAATGGCAGGGGTGCCATTGGTGGCCACAGCATGGGAGGTGGAGCAACTTTTCTCGCTGATGCTTTTACCAATCGCGCAAATTGTTATTTTACGTTTGCAGCGGCCGAAACCAATCCCAGGGCAACCGCTGCTGCAAAAAATATCACAAAGCCCCATCTGCTGCTTGCAGGCACCTTCGATTGTGTTACTCCTATTGCTACAAACCAACAACTCATGTATGATTCTTTAGCTTCTTCTTGCAAATACCTTGTGTCTATTATAAGAGGCTATCACTGCCATTTCAACGCAGATAATTTTAATTGTTCATTTGGTGAGGGCACCTGCTTTACTCCCGGAGGAATGACGCGCGATTCGCAGTTATTGATGGTGAGATTTTATTTACATCCGTTCCTTGATTATTATTTAAAGGGAAATTGTCAGGCAGGAATAACTTTTCAAAACCGAATGAATAATCCGCATAAAGCAACTGTGCAGCAAAGCTGTAACCTTAATATTCCTATCCCTGCAACAGTTTCAGGCGATGAAGAGTTTTGCAATGGTTCAGTTGCAAACCTTATCGCTACTCCTTCAGGCATGAATTACATTTGGAACAATGGGCTTACTTCACAGCAAATTCAAGTAAATACACCGGGCAGCTATAGTGCTAAAGTGAATAACGGAGTCTGCGAAGTTGAAACTTCGCCATTTACAGTCACACAAAAAGATGTTCCATCGGCTCCGGCATTTAATGTATCCGTGAGAGGCCCTTGGTGCTCTAATCAAGACAGTGTTGTTTTTTCCGTAAACAATATCTCAGGGGCTACGGGATATGCCTGGAATTTCCCAGCCGGTTGGCAGATTTTAAGAAATGATTCATCTGTGTCTTTATCGGTAAAAGTAAACGATTCCGGTGTGTTAAAAGTTAGTGCGTTCAATGAATGTGGGCTTAGCCAAGCATTAGCCGACACGGTCTATGTATATCCAACCCCGGCTATTTCCGGCACCATAAACGGGCCACAAACAGTTTGCACCAATCAAACCCCGGCAAATTATTCTTTGAATGGCTCCATCATCAATGCAGATAGTTTGGTGTGGTATGCATCATCATGGCAACTTGTCAATGGTCAAGGAAATCCTCAAGCTACCTTTTTTGCAAACGCTTCTAACGACACGGTTAGGCTTAGGGGGTATAACACTTGCGGACAATTTGCAGAAACTTACATGCCTGTAAGTATGATTGACACTCCATTGATTCAGTTATCTCAAAATAACAATCTATTGTTTGCTACTTCGGGTTATGCAAATTATCAATGGTTTAGTGGGGACAGCCTTATAGCTGTTACTGCAAGTAATCAGTGGCAGCCGGATACAAGCGGTATATATTATGTGAAGGTTTCAGATGCCAACGGGTGTATTTCTACATCTAATTCTGTAATTGTAAATCTATTCACAAACAATGCCGATATTTTAAAGAGGCCAACTATAACATTCTATCCCAACCCCTCGAAGGGTTCGCTTTATATACAGGCTTTTAAGAAAGGATCAATCAAGTTCTACAACATCGAAGGAAAGCCTGTATTCGAAAAGTTATTAGAATCCGGTGAGCATCTGATTCAAACTGAACTTGCACCGGGACTTTATGTGATAAACTGGATAAACAATTTAGAAACTCAGCAATTCAAGCTTTTCATAGAATGACTATACAACGATATTGGCTATTCTGCCTTTGACAAAAATAAACTTTTTGATCGGCTTGCCATCGGTCCACTTTTGTATTGCTTCTAATTCTAAAATTCTTTCTCGGGCTTCATCTTCACTTATGTCAAGAGGTAAATCTATGTTTGCCCGCAGTTTGCCGTTTACACTCACCGGATAGGAAAAAGTTTCTTCTGCCAGATACTCTTCATTAAACTGCGGAAACTTTGCCAGGTGGATGCTGTTGGCATGCCCTAATTTTTCGTATAATTCCTCTGTAATAAACGGGGCAAATGGCGCCAATGCAATCAGCAGTTGCTCAAGGATAGTTTTTTTATGGCATTTAATCTCTGTGAGTTCGTTCACACATTTCATAAAGGCAGAGACACTGGTATTAAAGCTAAGTTGCTCCATGTCGGTTTCTACTTTCTTCAGCAGTTTATGAAGTGATTTTAATTCTGTTTTATCAGGAGTTTCATCTTTCACTATCCAGTTGCCTTCGTGGTCATAGAATAAACGCCATAATTTTCGTAAAAAGTTATAGCAGCCGCTGATTCCTTTCTCATCCCACGGCTTGCTAAGTTCAATTGGCCCTAAAAACATTTCAAATAAGCGGAAAGTATCAGCGCCATATTTTGCAATTACCTCATCAGGGTTAATGACATTATATTTTGATTTAGACATTTTTTCGATTTCGCGCTTTACCTTGAAATTTTGCTCATCATCAGTAATAAATATGTAGTCCGCGTATTCCGGCCTCCATCTCTTAAAAGCCTCTATATCTAATTTATCGTTATCTACCAGGCTGATATCGCATGCAATGAACCTACCCTGCTCGTTTCCATTGAGGAGATTAGCAGATATAAATTTTTTCTCTTCCGTAACTTGAAAAACAAAAGCGCTTCTTCCTTGAATCATTCCTTGATTTACCAAACGAAGAAATGGCTCATCAAAGCTCAAGTATCCAAGGTCAAACAGTACTTTTGTAAAAAACCTGGCATAAAGCAAATGACCAACGGCATGTTCACTTCCTCCAATATATAAATCCACTTGTCCCCAATAATCCAGTTTTTCTTTTGAAGCAAAAGCGGATTGATTATGTGGGTCCGTATAACGCAGAAAATACCAACTGCTGCCCGCATAGCCGGGCATAGTATCGGTTTCGTATTTTTTGGTTACCCATTCTTTGTTATGAGCAAGTGGAGAACGCCCGTCTCCGGTGGGCTTGAAACTTTCTACGGGAGGTAATTCTAAAGGCAGTTCGCTTTCATCCAACGCAATCGGAATATTGGCCTCATCCTCAGATTGTTCATCAATAAATGGTGAATCGGCTTCTCCGTGAACCTGATAACGTATTGGAAAGGGCTCGCCCCAGTACCGCTGTCGGCTGAAGCTTGCATCGCGCAGCTTATAATTGGTTTTTCTTTTTCCTATTTTTAATTCCTCTACTTTTTTTAGCATCAACTCTATGGCATCTTGCACTTCCATACCGTTTAAAAAATCGCTGTTTATCATAATGCCTACCTTATCTTCTATACCTGCATTGGGATACATGGATTTATCTATTATTTCAATGACAGGGATATTAAATTTTTCGGCAAATTTTTTATCGCGTTCATCATCAGCAGGCACACCCATGATAGCTCCGGTACCATAACCCGATAAAATATATTCAGCAGTCCATATAGGTAGTTCAGCACCGGTAAACGGATGAATAGCATATGCTCCTGTAAAACAGCCTGTTACTTTTTTTTCCTGCTGTCGCTCCACATCGGTTCGGCTCTTGACATACGTCAAATATTTTTGTACTTCTTTTTCCTGTTCAGGAGTAGTGATTATTTGCAGCAAATCATGTTCCGGCGCTATTGCAACAAAAGTAGCTCCGAAGATGGTGTCTGGCCTGGTGGTAAAGACAGTCAATCCGATGTGATGGTTTTTTATGCGAAATTCTATTAACGCGCCTTCGCTTTTACCGATCCAATTTTTTTGCTGTTCTTTTATGCTTTCGCTCCATTTCAACTGTTCGAGCCCACTAAGCAATCGCTCTGCATACTCGGTAATGCGTAGGCTCCACTGCCGCATCTTTTTTCGTTCTACAGGAAAACCTCCGCGTTCGCTTTTGCCGTCTTTTACTTCATCATTGGCCAATACACAACCCAGAGCAGGGCACCAATTTACATCGGTAAATGAGCGATATGCCAATCTGTAATATTGAAGTATCCGTTCTTTTTTATTAAACGAAAAGTTATTCCAATCCTCAGCAGAAAATGTTTCGTGCAGCTCCGGGTTGAATTGCCTCCATTCAGTAGTACAGCCCTGAGAGGAAAAGAATTTTATAAGTGTTTCTATGGGTTCGGCTTTTTGTTTTTCGCGGTTGTACCAACTGTTGAATAACTTAAGAAAAATCCATTGAGTCCATTTGTAGTAACCAGGTTCGCAGGTGATGATTTGTCTGTTCCAATCGTAGCTGAATCCAATTTTATTGAGTTGTTCTTTGTATCGTTGAATTGCTTTTGCAGTGGTTTGAGCGGGATGCGTACCAGTTTCAATGGCGTATTGTTCAGCCGGCAGGCCAAAGGCATCGAAGCCCATCGGATGCAAAACGTTATATCCTTTTAGCCTTTTATATCTGGCGTAGATATCACATGCTATATAGCCCAACGGGTGTCCTACGTGTAGCCCGGCACCGCTGGGGTAGGGGAACATACTAAGGGCATAAAACTTTTTCTTTGAGGGATCTTCTACAACACGATATAGCTGTGTTTCTTCCCACTTCTTTTTCCACTTTTCTTCTATTTCTGCAAAGCGGTATTCCATGGATTTTATTTCCGCAATAATAATTTTTTTGACAAAACACAAGGATTTATCTGGCAGTATTAAACTTGTCTTTTTACACAGCAGGACTTAAAATCCTCTTTTCTTGCCATACCAGGCCGAACCAAATGTGGTTATTAAAATTATAGTAACAGAGCTTATTGGCATTATAACCGCAGCTACAATAGGGCTCATTGTCCCTTGTACGGCAAACCAAATTCCTATTAAATTATAAAAAATAGAGATCACAAAACTTATACGAATCACATTAGTGGCATCACGACTAAAGTGCAAAATGTCATCTAATCTTGAGAAATTGGAGGATTCAACAATTCCATCGCAGGCCGGAGAGAAATTGTTTACATCATCCGATATAACAATACCTGTGTCGGCTTGCTTGAGCGCTCCGGCATCGTTTAGTCCATCTCCAACCATTAACACGCGCTCACCCTTTTGCTGTAATAATTTTACAAAGTTCAATTTATCTTCCGGTTGTTGATGAAATATGAGATTTTCTTCACGAATGAATTGCTTGAGATAATTTTTCTCAGCATCATTATCTCCGCTCGCCACATAAACTTTGAATTTTTTTCTTAAATGAGAGAGGAGAGTAGTCAATCCTTCACGGTATTGGTTTTTAATAACAAAGAAGCCTTTTATTTTTCCATCTATTCCCACATATACTTTTGATGCGTGCCGCAAATCCGATTCCGCGTCTTGGTGGAGGTTGTTTCCAAATAGATAACGTTTCGATCCTATCTTCACAAAATGTTCATCTACCCATCCTTCTATTCCTTTGCCTTCATATTCTTTGAAATCACTTGTGTAAATGGTGTTTATATTTTTTAAGTGTTGATATACTTTTTTACTCAAAGGATGCGAAGAATGCATCACCAATGATTTTACAAGTTGTTTTTCATAAGATGTTAGCTCTCCTTCTTCTGAAATAAATTCGATTCTGGCATCTTTGGTGTTGGTAAGTGTCCCTGTTTTATCGAAAACTATGGATGTTATGGAAGCAAGCTTTTCAACCGTAAGCGCATTTTTTAAATAAATCCCTTTACGGCTTAGCAGGCGCAGCACATTTCCAAGGGTAAAAGGAGATGATAAAGCTAACGCACATGGGCAAGTGATAATAAGAACGGCAGTAAATGCATTCATGGCACGATCAAAATCTTTGTTCCACCAAAACAAGGCTGCACTAATGGCGATAAAAAGAACAGCCGGTGTAAACCAGCGGCTCACGCGGTTTGCCATTGTAGATAAATTTTTGTCATCGCGCTCTTTATTGAAAATGCTATTGTTCCATAATTGAGTTAAATAGCTGTGAGACACATCTTTAACTACTTCTAAGACTATAGCGCTGCCCATTTGTTTACCTCCCGCATATATCAAACTGCCTTCGCGCTTTGTTACCGGAGTGGATTCGCCGGTTACAAAACTGTAATCTATGTTTCCGGTACCTTTAATAATTACTGCATCTGCCGGTATGAGCTCCTGATTACGTACAACGATTTTATCGCCTGTTTTAAGCTTAAATAAAGGTATGTTTTGCTCCATTCCGCCCTGCAGCACACAGACCGAAACAGGGAAGTATGATTTATAATCTCTTTCAAAAGATAAGGTATCGTAAGTTTTGTTTTGAAACAACCTTCCAATCAGCATTAAAAGCACTAAGCTAGCTAACGTATCGAAATAACCTCCTCCCGTATGGCTGAATACTTCATAACTGCTGCGGATGAACATGGCTATAATTCCTAAAACAATAGGTACATCCATATTAAGGCTAAAACGCCGCAATGCATTCCATGCCGAGATAAAGAATTCCTGAGCGCTGTAAATAACAACCGGTATGGACAACAAAAAATTAGTATAACCAAAAAATTTGCGAAGTGAATAGTCGTTTGAAATATGAATCCCCAGATATTCAGGGAAGGTAAGCAGCATTATATTTCCAAAAGCAAAAAATGCTACCCCGATTTTAAGATAATATCTGCGAAGGTGCGATTTGGTTTGCCGGGGTTCAAGATCACTAAGGCTTATTTCAGGTTCGTATCCTATTTGCGCTAGCAACTCTACTACTTTGCGCAATGAAAGCTTCTTATTGTTAAAAGTAATGTTTACCTCACGCCTGCTAAAATTTACGTTAGACCGCAATATACCATCTTTAATCTTATATAAATTTTCGAGCAGGTAAATACATGAGCTGCAGTGTATTTGTGGGATATATAGTGTTAAGGAAGAAATCTCTCCATCGTTGAATCGCAATAATCTGTTCTGAACCACTTCATCATCCAGGTATTCAAATTTCTGCTCATCAAAGTGTCGTTTAAGAGTTTTTCCCGGTGATGTATTTAAGGCATAGAAGCTGCATAAATTGTTCTGTTCTAATAGTGTGTAAACATTTTTACAGCCTTCGCAACAGAAATATTTACTATCGTAAATAAATTGATCATTGCAAGTGTCGCCACAATGAAAACATAGCTTTTCAGTAACTTTTGTTGAATATTCCATGCTCATGTACAAATTTTTTATTCTTGCATCACTTAAAAAATGATATTCATCATATTTACTTGCTTAAATAATTTTCTTTTTAAGGTCAGTCTATGCAAAGGCATAACTTGCAGTCATTTTAAATTTCCATTGAAAAGCACTCAGCATTAGTATGTTTCATCAGCCGCCTCTAAAATTTTTACCTCCTCTTTTTAAAGTTATCGTACTATTCTCTTTGATGTTGTTGTGCATGCAAATCATGTTTTACATTTCTGCATTTATTATTCATCAATATTTGGGTGTTGACAATGCAGAGGCTTTCATGTCGAATGTCAATTTACAGGCTCAAAATCCTTCAGCAAGCCTTGTTATGCAAGCTTTAACCGCAAGTTTCGGTTCGTTTTTCCTTCCCGCTTTTATGTTTAGTGTTTTGGCATATGGTAACTTCTGTCAAGCAATGAAACTTAAAAGCTTGCCTCCCTCTTATCTCATGCTACTTTCGCTTTTGCTGATATTTCTCTCGGGAGTATTCGCTTCGCTGTTGGTAGATATAAATAAAAGTTTGCCGTTACCTGATTCGCTTCAGTTTCTCAAAGAGTATCAGAAAAAATATGAACTGCTCCTTGACTCTTTATTTAGTGGAATAACGATTCAAAGATTGTTGGCTCTTGTTTTGGTTTTGGCAGTTTTACCTGCATTAGGAGAAGAAATATTTTTCAGGGGCGTGGTTCAAAAAATTCTTTCAGAGAGTCGCCTCGGGCCACACGGAGCTATTTTTTTCACTTCTGTCGCCTTTTCTGCAATGCACTTTGAGTTTGAAAACAGTCTCGCTATTTTTTTTATGGGTTTAATGCTGGGATATATTTTTTACTTCACACAGAGTTTATGGGCAAGCATAGCTGCACATTTTATGAATAATTTTATTCAAATAATCTTTAAATATCTTTTTGTTTCAGGTTATATAGCTGACGATTATTCTGATCCTTCCGGGGTTTCTCTTTATCAGACTGCTCCAGCAGGAGTATTATCCATATTTGTTTTCTGGCTTCTTTATAAAAAAAGAGTCATTACTGAGAATTCTCAATCAACTAATTCAATCATTCATCATGAAGCTTAAAAATTTTGTGATTCGTGTGCTCAGCGCTATAGTGTTTGTGGCGGTTATGGCGTCCTGTATTTTGTGGAACGGCATAAGTTTTTCGCTTCTTTTTTTGTTGATTCTCCTTGGTTCACTATATGAGTTTTATCAGATAACCTTCAATAAGCGCAACCACCTCTCTCCTTATGCTCTAAAAGGAAGCAGAAATTTTGTGATAGTTGTCAGTGTGCTCATATTTCTAATATCACTTTTGACTAATGGAGTATTTAAAGAGGTTGCTTTGGGCGATAGTTTGTTTGCTAAGTTGTTGCATAACCTTCTTAGCCGTAAATTCCCATTTGCGGATTTGGCCGTTTTTGTTCCTCCACTGGTATTTGTAATCTTTTTTCATGAACTCTTTTCTAAAGCGGAGGAGCCTTTTACTAATATCGGTTGGAACATTATCGCAATTTTTTATATCACTATCCCGATAATTCTTTCGTTATATATTTATTTTGAGCATGGTAGATGGATTCTGTTTGCTATTATTGGTTTAGTGTGGATAAATGATGCCATGGCTTACATTAGTGGCCTTCTGTTTGGTAAAAAGAAAATGTTCACGCGTTTAAGTCCAAGTAAAACGATAGAAGGTATGATAGGCGGAGTTGTGTTAACACTCCTAGCGGGCTACTTATTTACCAAATTACCCATATCTGAGTTGAAAATTTTCTCTCCTCTTCAGTGGGTAACAATCGCTTTTTTTATGTCTGTTGCTGCTATTTTTGGCGACCTCGTAGAATCCTTGCTAAAGCGAAGCTTACAGATAAAAGATACCGGTAAACTTTTACCGGGCCATGGCGGCTTTTTAGATCGGTTCGATGCCTTTTTTGTGGCAATCCCATTTGCGGTGATGGTGATATGGATTATCCAGCAGGTAAGTTATCTACAAACGCTCATTGAATATCTTGGCTAATCTACTTTATCTTTTTTGAACCACAGGGCGCCATCTTTGATAAAAGTTTCTGCAGGGACATTGTTTTCATAAAGGCCTCCTGTTCCAAGCCCTTGAGGAATGGAAATATTTTTGCAAGCAACCCATTGTGCTATCGCCGACAGCCCTATGTTACTTTCAAGCGCAGAGGTAGCCCACCAACCTATCCCAAATTTTTCTGCAAGGGCAATCCACTCATCACAAGACATAAATCCCCCGAGCAGACTTGGTTTTAGTACAATGTAAGAGGGTTTTAAATACTTCAAAACTTCTGATTTGCGCGCCGTGTCGTGAATACCTATAAGTTCTTCATCCAAAGCAACCGGTATTATCCCCGATGCGCAGACTTCTCTCATTAAATCATATTGGCCTGGCTTTACCGGTTGTTCTATTGAATGAATGTGAAAAGAAGACAAAATCTTTAAATTATTGAAAACGTTATGAGCATTAAATGCTCCGTTAGCATCCAGTCGTATTTCAACTTTTTCTTCGTTATAATGATTTCTAATTTTTTCAAGTAGAGAAACTTCGGATTTAAAGTCTAATGCACCAACTTTTATTTTTATACATCTGAACCCAGCTTCAATTTTCTCAAAAGCTTCTCTGAGCATATCTTCAATATCGTTCATCCAAACCAATCCGTTAATAGGTATGCCGTATGCACCTTCTGTAAATAAATTAGGAAAATAATACTGACCATTATGTTGCAAATGACACAACGCCATCTCTAAACCAAAACGAATAGAAGGAAATTGAATCAATGATCTATGCAGATTTTCGATATAAAAGTCAGGTTGCTTTTCTATATCTTTTAAAGTGCTTTCATAATGTTCAAACCTATCACAGCTAAGCCCCTCAATAAAACTGCATTCGCCCGTACCTTTTTGTTTATTGCTTATAACAGTTACAAAATAGCCGCGTTTTTCATTCATTACTCCACGCGAAGTGCGTGCAGTAAATTTGAACTTAAGACAATAAGGATTGAATGTTACCTGATAAGGCATTAATCCAGAGCAAATCCGGTATTGCTTTTACCGCGCAATAATGAAACGTTTGCTGCCAGTCTTGTCGTTATTTCGAATTTTGAGCACGTAATTCCCTTCCGGAAGGGATGAGAAATTAAAAGACTTAGCAAAGTTTTTGTCTTGTAGTGAGAAATGTTCCTCAAACACAATCTGTCCGAGTTGGTTCATTACTTTTATATCTATGCTTCCTGTTTCAGCACCCATGTATCTAAATTCAACTTGTCCTTGGCTGGGCACCGGCCGGATGAAGATCTTATCGTTGAGCTCCATAGCGTAGTCTAATCCCGACAGTACAAATGCGATAGTGTTGCTGGTGTCGGTGCATCCACTGCTGTTGGTAAATATGCAGGAATAATTCCCATTGACAGGAGGATTGTAAGTGGATGATGTTGCGCCTGCAATAGGCACACCGTTGAGCAACCATTGATAAGTATAACCGCTCTCAGCGACTAAAGTGGTAGCGTTAGCCTGATATATACCTGAAAATTCAATAAAACCGGGTATGGGCGGCTTCTGCCGTACAAATATATTGTCTGTCTTACGGATGCAACCTGTAATCGTATCTGATATTTCTACTCTGATTTTTGAAATCGTATCAATTACTATGTAAGGGTCTCCGACAATAGTGTAAGATGATTTTACCTCTAAAGGTATAACGGAGGTGTCGTCTTTTATCCATACATAACGATAGCCACCGTCATATACAGAAAGCACCACATCTTTGTCTCCGCAAACTACTGTATCTGGAGCAAAGTTGATAGTTGCGACAGGGGGAAGCGGATGTACGATAATTGTATCTGTAAACGAATAGACAGTATCAAGAATTTTTCCAATGAAAACTGTACCGGTTACCCCGCCACCACCTGGGGCGGCAGTGCTAAAAGAATATGAGCCCGGCTGAGTAATATTGATTGTGGCGATACCGCCATCGTCATTTGCCGACACAGGATCATAATCTTCAAAGCGGATGGCATTAGAAACACTTTTGAGCCTGAAAGGCTTACCATTTTGAAGTAGTTCATTGGCATTCCATCTGGGATTGCGTGTGTCACTTTTATAATTTACACGTATAGTAGCGCTTCCGCTGGTAAACGAAAACAATGGGTCTGGCAGTGCGGAACAGGTTATAATGTTCGGCTCTTCAACATCACCGCAGAACCAGTCGCCTACAACAGTTGCAACTACACTATCTAAAGTAAGGTCATAAAACTCTGTGTTCAGTTTTACAAAGTATGTATCTGGCTGTGCATAGAATTTTCTTGAAGGTTTTTTACCGTTGGCAGTAGTCCCGTCTCCAAAATCCCATTTATATTCAGTTTGCTTGGGAGGAGCAGCAGAATACAAACCTTCAAATTGTACTCCTAACGTATCGCACCCGATATTAGCATCGTATGAAAAGAATGGATTGCCGCCTCCACAATTCTTCACTACCATAGGAAGGGTGAAAGATTGAGTTTGAGTGGTATTGATAGGAGAAGTAACGTTTGCATTTACGGTAACAGTTATAAAAAAAGTGCCGAATACCGTAGGCGTTCCACAAATTTTAATACATCCTCTTGTAGCAGGATTATTTACTGTATAAAATCCGTTAGGCTTATCCAATTCCCAATTAAGGCCTGTAGGTACATTTGTGATGCTGACTACCTGTATGCTTCCGAGGGTTACATTGTTGCCTTGGTAAATCAAACTTTTTGGGATGTAAAACGTAATATTTTCATCGTAAGGGGTGTTGAAACAAGCATCTGGCAGCGCTGGAGGACATATGGTAACATCCTGTGGTTTTGAACAATTATTATCTATTATACAACCGGGGCAACCTGTTTGACTATGTCCAATAAATGAAACTAGAGTGAACAATATCAGCGTAAAGCATTTTCTCATAAATGATATTTATTAATTCAAATCTAATTAATATTTCATTAGATGCAAGTTGCCCCCGAAGTCGTTGTTTGCCTTTCGTTAATGTAAAATATCATGAAAAAATATATACAACCAATTCACGGATAGAATTTATTTAAGCTAATACAACTTTGCATTATCGAATACTATCCTATCTCAATGGTATTACGCGGAAAGACTCTATAAACTCAAGAGATCTTTCATTTCAAACGCTCCTTTTCTTCCAATAAGCCAACGCGCAGCGGCTACAGCGCCTTCTGCAAATCCTCTGCGTGAAAATGCTTGATGGGTCAGCGTTATTTCATCCACAGCGCTTTTATAAGCAACCATATGTGTGCCGGGAACGTGCGGTTGTCTATATGCAACGATAGGGATATATTTTTGAGAATATATTTTTTCCGGTTCGCTTTTCCATTGCTCGAAACGCGGGGCAGTCTCAAGAATCACCTCTGCGGTTTTAATGGCCGTGCCGCTGGGCGCGTCTTTCTTTTCGGTATGATGTGTTTCTTCTATACATACAGAATATTGCATCTGCGATTGCATAAGCGATGCCAATTTTTTATTCACCTCAAAAAAAATATTCACTCCTATTGAAAAATTCGGGGCATAAAAAAGAGCGCCATTTTTCTCAATGCAATATTTGCGTACCTCTTCAAGGCGGTTGAACCAACCTGTTGTACCGGTAACAATCGGAACACCAGCTTCCAAGCACCAAAAAATGTTCTCTACTGCTGCTTCAGGCTGTGTGAATTCTATAGCCACATCTGCTGCTTTCAAGTCTTCAATGGATATGTGAGTTCGGTTTTGCTGTGTTATTCTCAGAATTATCTCATCTCCGCGACCATTTTCAGCTATGACTTTTTCTATTTCTTTACCCATTTTTCCATAACCAATCAGTGCTACTTTCATGCGTTTTTTAAAGCCAAAGAAAATTTTTATTAATGAATAAAGAAGCCAACATGAAAATGTTTGTAAATAAGCTAAACTTTTAACCATTTCAACTCATCTTAGCAGCTATGAAATATTGCTTGCCAACAATAATATTTTGTTCTGCCTTTTTATCTTCTTGTTTAGCTCAGTATGTAACTTACGATAAAGGAGCGGGTAGAAAAGCGAAGGAATTATATGAACAAGCCGATCGTGCGCTAGCTTTTGGCAATGCTAAAGAAGCCTCAGATTTTTTAAAACAGGCAGTTGCTTCGCAGCATAATTTTATTGATGCATGGTATTTGTTGGGAGTAATCCAGTTGGACAATCTGAAAGACTACAAAGATGCTGTCGCTGCCTTTGAAAGAGTAAAGTCTCTCAATGCCGATTATAAAAACGATTTATGTTTTAGATTGGGCAAGGCTTATTTCTATCAGGGAGCGTATGAAAAAAGTAAAATGCAACTAATGGAATGTAAAGGCAAAACCATGAATCCGTACGAGGAAAAACAATTGGAATTGTTTATCAAAAGTTCAGATTTTGCAGTATCTGCTATTAAGCATCCCAAAAAGTTTGAGCCTAGAAACTTAGGAGCAGGCGTAAATACATCGAGCGATGAATTAATGCCTACCATAACGGCAGATGAGCGCATCATTTATTTCACTCGTTTAGACCGCAGCGGCTACATGCTCGAAGAAAATATTTACATGAGCCGGGATTCTGCCGGTTCATGGAGTACAGCCGAAATAGTTGATGCCCCTGTTAGTATGTATTCGTATAACGATGGCGCTACTTGTATTTCGCCGGGTGGAAAATATTTATTCTTCACCTCGTGCGACCGTCCGGGCGGGTATGGAAACTGCGATATCTGGATGGCTGTAAAAGGAGAGAAAGGCTTTGAAAAACCACGGAATCTAGGAAATAAAATTAATTCGCCCGGTAAAGATATTCAACCAAGCATCAGCGCTGATGGCCGCACGCTTTACTTTGCCAGCAATCGTAAAGGCGGCTATGGAGGCCTAGATATATGGTACGCTACGCTTCAGGAAGACTATTCCTGGAGTGAGCCTCAAAATCTAGGGCCACTGATAAACACCGAATTTGACGAAGAGAGGCCATTTATTCATCCAGATGATCAAACACTATATTTTAGCAGTGATGGCCATCCGGGCTTTGGCAACAGCGATTTTTTTGTAAGTCGCCGGCTGCCAAATGGTGAGTGGGGAAGGCCTGAAAATCTTGGTTACCC